>WLFD01000120.1 GCA_009703925.1 Actinomycetota bacterium
AGCGACGCCCGCATCAACGGGTTTACCCAGTGCGAATGCGGCGAGTTCGCCATTCTCGGGTGCGTCGATCGAGAGTTCTCCCAGACGGTTGACGAACGAGACGGCCCGGAGCGTTTCACCGAGCGACCGGATCGCGGCGCGGGCGTCATCGGATTCCAGAAGTGGCCAGGGATTCCAGACACCGTTCCCGACGGCAGTCGTGGTTGTCGTCAAGCCGGTCTCACGGTGGGACAGGCGTGGGATCGACGAAGATCCAACCGGGGGAGCCCGCTCCCGGGACACCATCCTCGAACGAGGGATTCGCGAGGAGGTTCTCTCCGAACCCGGATGTCGTCGCGGACGATCGGCCGTCGGAGGCGAAGGCGGCTGCCGCGAACTGGGGAACGAGAAGTAGGCCTCCGGTCGCCAGCAGACCGAGACCGAGGACCCGTCGCCGACTCAGCGAAGGTCGCCCGGTGAAACGCAAGTTGTCGGATGCGGTATCTGGTTCGGTCATCGGTCCGGTCGATGGTTTGGGTCGGTTGAAGGCTTGCCGACCTGAGGGTAGAAATTATCACCCTACCTGTCGGAATGAATCCTGTCGTCGGAGCGGAACCGACCTAGGTTCGCCGGGCAGGGCATCAACGGCGGCGCGACTGCACGGGAGGCGACGATGGGAGTCGGATCGGGTCAGGTGCGTGCGGATCGCAACCGGTTCAGGGACGGCGCGAGCTTGATTGCCCTTGCCCTTTTTCTCGTGCTTTCCACGGTCGCCTGCGGCGGATCGACGGGTCCGGATCGAACCGCTCCGACAACGGCTGCGCCGGTGGCACCGTCAACGCAATCGACCGAGGTGCCGCCGATGACTCTGGTCGAGTTGACCGGCCCCTACTGGTTTGCCACGCCGACGAGGAACATCGCTTGCGTCGTCCGGGGCGGAGAAGCCAGGTGTGATGTCGTCGAGAGGACGTGGTCGGCGCCGGCGAAACCATCCGACTGTCCGTTCGATTGGGGGCCGACACTCGGTGTGCAGGGTTCGTCTGCCGGGCGCTTTGTGTGCGTGTCCGATTCGGTGTTCGATGCTCCGGACACCGTTCCGTGGGGTTCGGCGGTGCGCGGCGGGTCGGCGATCTGCGAGGTGCGCCCCGAGGGAGTGACCTGTCGGACCGATGTCGGACATGGGTTCTTCCTGTCGGAAGAGTCGTACAGGCTCTTCTGAATCCCGTGGTTTCGGCGTGTCCGATCGGGTGCCGTACGCTTGGTTTCGTGATCCGGCGATCGTCGCCGGGAAGGGGGAACCGTGGCTGACCAGATTCCGCTGGTTGACTACCTGGTGCTCGGCGATTCGCCGCACCTCGTGGCCAACGAGTGCACCAACTGTGGTGCGCGCTATTTCGACCGCCGCAACGCATGTGCGTCATGCAGTGGCCTGACGTTCACGAAGGCCGACATCGTCACCGACGGTGAAGTTCGTGCGTTCACGATCGTCACTCCCTGGGTGCCCGGTGCGGCCCCGTATGTTCCTGCCGTTGTCGACTGCGGGGGCACGAGCGTGCGCGCCAACATCGTCAACACCGAACCCGACGCCGAACACGTGACGCTCGGTATGAAGGTTCGACTCACCACATTCCCCATCGGAACCGACACCGCCGGAACCGAAGCCATCAATTACGGCTTCGAGCCGGCGAACTGAGGAGATTCACATGGCAAACGATGACATCTGGATCCTCGGGATCAACATGACCAAGTTCGGGAAACACCCGAACGAAGACGTCGTCGACCTCGCATCCGAGGCGACACTCGCAGCACTAGCCGATGCCGGCGTCACGATGGCCGACATGGGCATCCTCGCCGCAGGCAACCTCATGGGCGCTGCGGCCGGTATCGGTCAGCAACTCCAGAAGCAGGTCGGTCAGACCGGCATTCCGGTGTTCAACGTGGCCAACGCCTGCGCCACCGGTGCAACCGCCATCCGCACGGTGATCATGGCCATCAAGGCCGGCGAATGCGACATGGGTCTTGCCGTCGGAGTCGAGAAGCTCTCCGGCGCCGGAATGCTCGGTGCGGGCATGGGTCCGGCTGCATCCGACGAGTGGACGCCGTCCGGTCGCCTCGGTGCGGTCAGCGGCCTCGAAGGCAAGCTCGGCACCGACATGATGCCCGGCGTGTTCGCACAGGTCGGTATGGAATACGGCCACAAGTACGGAGGCACGAGCTTCGAATTGTTCGCCCGCATCTCGGCGAAGAATCACAGCAACTCGACGCTCAACCCGCTGGCCGCAATCCAGAAGGACATGACGTTCGAGCAGATCATGGCTGAGCCGATGATCGCCTACCCGAACACCCGCGCGATGTGCTCGGCCAACAGCGATGGTGCAGCAGCCGCAGTCCTCGTGTCGGGCGAGAAGCTCCGCACACTGTCGAAGGAACAACAGCGTCGTGCCGTCAAGGTCTCGGCGTCGGTCCTCACGTCGGATCCGTACGAAGAGGGTTGTCAGATCCTTCCCAACGTCAACACGCTCACGCGTAACGCGGCCCGTCAGGCTTACGAGCTTGCTGGTATCGGTCCGGAAGATCTTGACCTCGTCGAGCTGCATGATTGTTTCGCCACTGCGGAACTCGTGCATTACGACAACCTGATGCTCTGCCCCGAAGGTGGCGCCGTCGATTTCTTTGAATCGGGCGCACCCTTCCGCACCGGTTCGACACCGGTGAACGTATCCGGTGGTCTCGAGTCCAAGGGTCATCCGATCGCCGCAACTGGCATCGCCAACATCTGGGAGATCTGTCATCACCTCCGTGGTGAAGCCGGTCCCCGTCAGATCGAGGGCGCAAAGGTGGGCCTTGCCCACGTCATCGGCCTCGGTTCGGCCTGTGGCGTGCACATCCTGGAGAAGTCCGGCCTCTGATTTCCGATACCGGTCTCCGAGCCTGTCGTCGTTAGGCTCGGAGACCGATGAGGAACATTCTGTGAGCTCGCGTCTTCCTGCAGCAGAACGTCGTCAGCAATTGCTGGACACAGCGCTGACGACGTTTGCGCGTCTGGGGTATCACGACGCTTCCATGAACGACATCGCTGACGCCGCCGGTGTCACCAAACCGGTCCTCTACCAACACTTCAGTTCGAAGCGGGAACTCTTCCTCGAACTGCTCGGCGACGTGGGCGGTCGCCTGCGATCAGCGGTCCGCGACGCGGCCGCTGCCGCCGATGGCCCCCGCAAGCAGGTCGAAGCAGGTTTCGCCGCCTGGTTCCGATGGGTCGACGACAACCGTGATGGGTTCGCCGTGCTGTTCGACAGTGAAGTCCGGCGCGATCCGGAGTTCGCGGAACTCGCGGCAAAGGCCCAGCGTCAGATGGCCGACAGCGTCGCCGAGTTCATCGTGGCCGACGGATTGACCGCCGAACGAAGGCGTCTGCTTGCCTACGGCATTGTCGGTCTGGGTGAGAACACGTGTCGGCGTTGGCTCGAGAAGGAGATCGATCTCGATGCCGACGAACTGGCGGCGCAGATCGCAGGGTTGGCATGGTCCGGCCTGCGCGGCGTTCACCCCGCCTGAGTCCGAGGTTTCCGGCTAGATGCCGTTCTCGCGGTCCTCGCGTTCGGCGGCCTTGACCGCGTAACCGGCGACGATCGCAGGGGCGAGCAGCACGGAGCCGATCGCCATGGTGACCACGATGATCGTCACCACGCCTGAGGTGAACCCGGAGAAGAACCCGAGGAAGAACGCGATGATGGCGATCAGATACAGCGAGTAGCCGACGCGCTGGGCGAGGCTCGCCGCTCGTGCGATCTTCGCCCGCTTGATGCGCACGGGATCGATCTTCGGCTGCTCGGGAGTGGTCGTCGGTTCGTCGGTCACGGCAACCAGCCTGCCTCATCGAGAAGGGTACGAAGTGCGAGCTGCATCGCTTCGAGCGAAAGATGACGGACTGCCGTGGCCCGGTTGCGGTCGAGCATCGTCTCGTCGGGGGTCTCGAACCACCGGCGCAGTGCCTCGACGTCATCCGGCTCGAACCACTCGAAGCCAAGAGCCCGGAGTTCGTCCGCCACGGGATAGTGCGAGACGACGGCCGGTTTCAGATGGATGGCCGCCTCGATCGGGGGATTTCCGAATCCCTCCCATGTCGACGGGAAAACCACCAGGTCGGCGGCGGCATAGAGATCGGCGGTGGACGAGGCGGTGGCGTGGGTGATCCCGAGACCATCTCGGCGGGCGGCGGCGAGGAGTTCGTTGAGCGTGTCGGCGTAATCCTCTTCGGCCGGGCCGGTGAGCCAGTAGGTGGCACCGAGTTCCGCAGCGAGGGCCAAGGCTGCGGGGATGTTCTTGCGTTCGATCGCCCGGACAGGATGGACCATCACGAGTTCGTCGTCGGTGAATCCGAGTCGATGCCGTTCGCCCGTCCGGTCTCCGGGGGCCGTCGCGATATCGAACCCGTTGCGGATGGTGATCGCCGCGAAGCCGCGCCCGATCAGTTGATCGCGGGTGAGATCGTTGATCGCCACATGCCGCCAGTTGTCGCCGCCCGCCGGGTCGGCAATCGGAAGTTCGTCGATTGCGGCGTATCTGTCGCGTTGCCAGGCCGGATCGTGATGGTGCCAGATCGTCGGAAGCCCGGAGCGGGCGCGGGCGACAGCGCGCGCAGCCGGTAGGTTCATCGGAATGGTGCCGAGGTTCTCCACGATCACGAGGTCGACGTCACCGAGGATCGCTTCGAGCGTTTCGGTGAGAGCGTCGATGTCCGCCGCCGATGCGGCGAGCGGACCGATGACCGAATCGATCCCGTCGGGCCAGCGCCCGATGGCAAGATCGGGCACGATCGCGTCGGCGATACCTTCGCCGGCCACGGTCATCACATCGAAACCCATCGCGACCAGCGCGTCGACCCATGTCGCGGCAACGACCGAGACACCATCGGTTCCGCCGAGTCGGAACGAGAGAACTGCACACGTGGGCATGGGAACCGGAGGGGATCGTCGATGAACGGGGACGGGATCACGCTACCGGCAGCGAGTCGGGTCGTCGCAGGGGCACGCACCGTGCTCGAATCGAACTGGCGCATCGAGGGATACACGGTTCCGAACGGCGCCGTGTATCCGTTCCAGTGGCTGTGGGACTCGTGTTTCCACGCGATCACCTGGGCGGCGCTCGACGTACCCGATCGGGCGCGCCGCGAATTGAGCCATCTCTTCCGCACCCAGTCGGAACTCGGCTTCGTTCCGCACGTCGATTACGAGACCGATCCGAAGCATCACGCCAAGTTCTGGGGTCGCAAAGGCCAGTCGTCGATCACCCAACCTCCGATGTTCGGCCATGCCATCGCCGAACTGGCGTGGCGCGGAGTCTTCATCGACGATCTCGTCGAGCCGGCGACCCGCGGTCTGAACTTCCTGCTCGATGAGCGGGCCCGCATCGACGGGCTCGTCGCGCTGTGTCATCCATGGGAGAGCGGCGGCGACGATTGCCCGCGCTGGGATCACTGGTGCCCGGGGGGTTGGGAAGCCGGCCGTTGGTACGACATCAAGGGAGAGCTCGTCGGAACGGTCGAGCAAGCGGCCGACGGTTCGCCGATCTCGAATCCGTCGTTCCAGGTCGCGAGCTGCGGTTTCAATGCGCTCGTCGCATTCAACGCACGGGAACTGGCCGGCGTGACCGGTGACGACGAGTTGCGGCGAAAAGCGGACGCGCTCGCAACGACACTTGCGACCCGCTGGGACGCGTCACTCGCCACGTGGGTCGATGCCGGAGACTCGGCGGCGACCTCCGGACGCATCCGCACCCTCGATGCGCTGTTGCCCGTTCTCGTCGACTCGAACCGGCCCGCCCTTGATGCCGCTTTCGCCCAGATGCTCGACCCCGCGGCGTTCGGCGGAGCCTGCGGGCCGACCGGCGTGCACCGGGCGGAACCCTCGTACGAACAGCGCACCTACTGGCGCGGTCCGGCCTGGCCGCAACTGACCTATCTGATGTGGGTCGCCGCGTGTCGACAGAATCGGCCGAAAGCACAGGAAAAACTGGCGACGATGCTCATTGGCGGGGCGACGACATCGCACTGGGCCGAGTACTGGGATGCCGACGACGGGACCGGCCTCGGTGCCGCACCGCAGTCATGGGCGACGCTCGCCGCAGTGGTTGCCCTGGATCAGGACGAGTACTGAGCGTCGGCGACAGGCAGGTTCAGGACGCCCGTCCGAGCGAATCGCCATCCTGAGCGAGAGGCTCGGCCGACTGGATCCGTTCGGCGATGATGCGTACCGATCCGACGCCGGGACTTGCGGGTTTCGCCACCGATTCCGTTCGAGCCGGCTGTGCGTTCGTCTGGAACGCCGGGTCGAGAATGGTTCCGGTGATGCGCACTTCGCCGGTGAGATCGCGGGTGAGGGCCAGATGATTGCGGGGATCGGGAACCGCTTCGACGATCGACCACAGCGCCGCGTCGGCGCCGACGGGCAACTTGTTGGTGGGCTTGTTGTTCGTGGCCTTGGCTGACGACTTGGCCGACGACTTGGACTTCGTCGCATCGACCGGAACCTGAGTCGCGGCGGCCGACGTCTCGGGTGTGAGGCGGGAGCCGTGCGCGTCGGTGACCGTGTCGGCGGCGTCTTTTCGCCGAGTGGCGACGAGGGCGATGAAGATGAAGAACGCGAGCAGGAGGGCAGCGATCACAAGCACCATGGACAAAAACTAGAACCCGAAGATGTCCGGCAGGTGGACCCCTCTTCCGGCGCTCGCCGCTTCCGCACCGCGGCGGTGGCCGGAGCTCAGCGGGACGCGACTCCCGGGGTCATCGCTTTGCTTCGCGCACCGTACCCACGAGCTTTGCTTTCGGATCGAGAACGGTGCAGCCGATCTGCTGGTTGCCCAGGGTGAGTTGATCGGCCCTCGGCAGGATCCAGCCCATCTCGAGCGTCGAGTTCTGATACGGAATCCCGATGTAGGCGCCGAAGGCGGCCGGGCAGAGGCGTTTCGCGGCAAGAACGAGTTCCCCGATCGAAGGCCCGGGCGACGAAGGCAGCCCGGCATTGACCGAAGCGACGACCTCATATTGGTGGGGGAGGTTGCAGTCGAGACGGAGGATGACCTGCCGGTCACCCTTCGGAGTGCCGTCGACTCCGGGAAGTGCGCGCGTCGTCGCAGCCTTTCCGTCGACGATCGAGCGCAGATCCACGCAATCACCGACAACAGGCGCGTAGACGAAGTACTGACGGCCGACGCCTGATTCCGGTTCGAGTGTCGTGGTTGTTTCGACGGCCGGTTTGGCCGGGGTTGTCGTCGTGACCGTGAGCCGCGTCGCCGACCCGGAATTCGACGCACCGCAGGCGGTTGCGCCGAGCGCCAGAGCGGCAAGGACGACGAGGGCCGAGAGATTTGATCGACGGAGTTGTCTGCGCATCAGTAGGAGGCCGGAAGGAGTTTGGCGATGTTCTGGAATGCGAAGAAAAGTGCGACAAGTACGAGCGGGGTGCCGATGAGGTAGGCCGGCCAACGTTTCCAGGATCGCGCTGCGAACCATGTACCGAACCAGATGGCACCGGCAAGTGCGGAGAAGAGCAATGCTCCCGGCCACGCCCCGGAATCACCGCCGGCAAGTGCATCGACCGATGCGTCGGTCGTGACCAGATCTCCGAGGTCGCCCTGGGAGGTGGTCGGTGCCGGGTTCGAAACCATCGTTGCTGTCACGACGATCCGCTGTGCGGCGCTGAACTTCGGATGACACGCCATGAGCGTGAGGCGGTTTCCGAACGTCTGGTCGAGGATCCCGATGTCGGACGATGCCACGATGACGTGCCCCGAGACGCCGTCACCGTTCAGGTTCGGCCACGTGTCGACCCGGTAAGTGAACGTTCCCTGGAGACTCGTGATCGTGATTTCATCGCCGGGATCGAGCTCGTCGATGCGGTTGAACGGGGCTTTGTAGGTCGTGCGATGGCCGGCGATCGATGC
>WLFD01000121.1 GCA_009703925.1 Actinomycetota bacterium
ATGTTCGGCCCGGCGGTCACGACGACACCGAGGTCGCCGTTGAACAGTTCGTTCGCTCGATCATTGGCAGTCACGAGTAAGGGTCGGCCGACGTAAAAACCGGTCAGGCGCGCCCCGCCGGCCGCCAGCCATTCCTCGAACTGTGCGTTCCAGCGCGTGATCCCGAAGGGGCCCCGACGATGGGCGCAGAGCACGCGCACTTTCACCAGTTCGGCCAGAGCATCAGCCGATCGTCCCTCCTCCGCCAGTTCCATGGTGGCTCGGGCCGTTCCCAGAGCTTCCGAGCTGACGATCGGACCCGCTTCGGGTGACGTCGCCTCGATCTCGTACCAATGGAGTGATTGCTCCGACGCGTCAGCGGTGGCGACACGAAGTACGTCGACCGCCCCATCCGGATCATCGGCCCGAACGGCGGCTGCGAACTTGCCGATCGCGGAGTCCGCCGGGAACCGATGGCTGTGGGTGAGCACCGAGATGCAATCGGCGAGCGGTTCCGAAGGGATCGGTATCCCGTCGACGATCGCATCGGCGACCGGCCCGGCGATGTCACCGAGAACGGAGCCGGCTTCGACGCTGGCGAGCTGACCGGGATCGCCGACGAGAATGATTCGGGCATCCGGCGAAACGGCGTCCAGCAACTTGGCCAACATCGGCATCGAGACCATCGAGGTCTCGTCGACAATCACGACGTCGTGCACGAGCGGGTTCGCACGATCGTGACGAAAATTCGTCGAATCGGGAACCGCACCGAGCAGTCGGTGGATCGTCGAGGTCTCGGCCCGCGTCATCTGCGCGATCAGCGACTCTGTTCCGGGCACCGATCCGAGTTCGGTGGCCCGGCCGGCGATGCTCTCCCCCATGCGGGCTGCGGCCTTGCCGGTGGGGGCAACGAGCGCGATGCGCAAAGCATCCGCACCCTCGCCCGTGGTGCCGTCGAGCAGCAGCGCGAGCAGGGCCGCGACCGTGTGGGTCTTTCCGGTGCCGGGGCCACCCACGATGACCGACAGCGAACGCGATGCGCCGCGTTCGGCGGCAGCGCGCTGTTCCGCCGACAACGCGAGTGCATCGAAGAGTTCCCCGCGCCGCGTGTCGCTGATCTCCAGTGCGACCGGCACTTGTGCGGCCCGGCGGGCGATCTCCTCGACGATGCGATTCTCATAGTCCCGATAACGCTCAAGATAGAGGAGGTCTCCGTCGAGATGGAGTGGCCGCGGCCGACCGCCGGATTCGATTCCCTCACATGCGACCAGCGGCGAAGCGGCGAGGTCGGCCTGCCAGACGCCCGGATCGACGGGCCAGGGCAACGCATCGAGTTCGACCGTCGGTTCGAGGTCTCCGTTGCGTTCGCGCTCGGCCCTGGCCGACTCGCGAACGGTCGACAGATCGAGACAAACGTGACCGTGTCGGGGCGCACGAGACGCGAGTGCTGCGGCAAAAACCACATCGCGGTCATCGGGGCCGAGGCCGGCGAGACGGGCAAGAGTCGCCGCCGTGTGAACATCGACGGCGAGGAGCACACCTGCGTCGCGCCACGGCTGGAGTTCGGCAACCCAATCGACGGCGCTCATCGGATCACTCCTGTCGATCCGTCGGCGAAGAGCCGATCGAGGGCGTCGAGCGCACTGGTCGGTGGACGCCACCAGAAGACACCGTCGACCGTGGGCCCGGAGAGCGGCGTCGACGATGGACCCTCGCCCACTACTGGCGTCGTGACATTTCCGGGCACCATGCCGCGGACGAACAGATACGCCGCTCCGAGAAGATGCGTGTCCGGGTTGTATCCGGGGAGTCGGAACCGCAAATAGCGATGCATGGCCACGAGATACAACGTCGCCTGCAGGCCGTAGGCGCTGTGGCTCATCGCCTCAGCGAGTGATGCCTGGCCGTAATCGCCGGTCTTCAACCAGTTCGTCTTGTAATCCGCGATCCAGAACCGGGATTCGGCATCGATCGTCGTCCGGGCCACGAGGTCGATCGATCCGGTGAGCAATCCTTCGACGTCGACCGCAAGCGCCCCGTTGGCGGCGTCGACGAACCACGGTCGCAACGGGTCGGTGTCGTCCAGGTGCTCGAGCATCACTTCGGCGACCATCGCTGCGTCGATCCGGGCGATCGAGATGTCGAAGTCGAGTTCGTTCATTCGGTCGGCGGCGCCGAGACCGGCGAGCGTTCGATCCCCGAGCGGACCGCCGAGCGGGGCGTGCACTGCTTCGAGCAAACCGGCAGCAAGATCATCGGCCGACAGAAATCCGTTTCCGTCGCGCACCGGGCGATATCGAAGTGCATCTGCGCAAACTTCGCGTAGTTCGGTTTCGAGATTCGCGGCGGCGAAGTCGACGCGCTCGTAGATGCTGTGCACGAGCGTGCCGAAGGCCGTGCCTCCCGGCATTGACCTCATCCGGCCCGATCGAACCGACGACGCGGCTTCGGCGGCGCTGGACGCATCAACAGGGGCGGCGAGTGCGAGTTCGTGCGCCATGTCGACTGCTGGTTCATCGACGCCGCCGATCACGGGGGATTCGAGCGCGAGTGCTTCAGCCATCGACTTGATGGCACTGAACGACCAGATGCGCCAACGCGAATCGAGTTCGCGCGTCGCGGTTGCCACCGACAGGTCAGGCTCCGGGCGGGATTCGACCACGAGCTTCACCGGCGCGATGCGAGCCGGCAACGCGACATGGTCGATGGTGCCGCCTGACGTTGCCGCCAGCGGCTCGAGGTGGATGTCTTTGGCATCACCATCGGTGGCATGTGCGAGCAACCGGCCGAGGGGCGTGACGGTCCTCGTTCCGTTCTTCGACTCGGGCGCAGCCCACCAGACGATCAGTCGACTCTGGGCCCGCGTGAGCGCCACGTACAACTGGCGACGGGTTTCCCCTTCGTTCTCGATGTCTGCAGCCTTGGCTACGTCCATGAAGGCCTTTGCCTTCGACTCAGGGACCACGAGCTTGTTCGTGTCGATCACGCGTCCGGTCCCCATCCAGGCATGGCCGGGGGATCCACCCCCCTGTGCACCGGTCCAGAGCGTGGGGCACAGAACGACCGGCCATTCGAGGCCCTTCGCCTTGTGGACGGTGATCACCTTGACCGTGTCGTCATCGCGATCGATGCGGCGATCGAACAACTCCGACGATGCACTCTCGCCGTCCTCGCCATCACCACCGAGAGCGTCGAGCTCGGCAAGAAGCAGTCCGGGCGTTGTCGGCCGGCCACCGGTGACTCCCTGGAGCAACTCGACGATGTGATCGAGATCGGTCAGATCGCGCTCACCGCCAACCGTGGACAGGACCCGCTCGGCCAGTCCGTGTTCGCGTAGTGCGGCCAACAGTCGTGGAAGTCCGCCTTCGACGAGTGCAGTCGCCCAGCCGCGGAACCGCTCGAACAGTTCGGCCGTCTCGTCATCGGTCAATGCCGCGACCTCGGCAAGATCGAGACCGACGAACCAGCCGATCGACGCCGTACGGACGAGACCCGTGGATGCGGGACGGTCGAGAGCGGCAAGAAGGCGGCGCCATTGAGCCGCTGCTTCACTTTCGAGAACGGAATCGTTCGAGCTGCTCGCAGCCGGGATCCCCGCCTCATTGAGTGCATTGGCAAATCGGGTTGCATCGGCATTCGATCGGACGAGGATGCCGATGTCGGCGGTTCGCAACGGGCGGGTGCCGGACCTCGTCGCGAGTATGGCGGTGTTCAGAAGTCGCGTCACCTCGGCCACAACATCAGCCGCGATGAGTGACTTCGCGTCTTCCGATCCGTCGGGTGAGGAAGCCACCGACCGGAACTGCACCGGAGCGGTGGCCTCGGGATCGGCATCGGCGCCGATGAGGAGCCGCGGTTCGAGATTTTTCGGGGCCGCTTTCACCGGTTGGAAGCCCACCGAGGGATCGCCGAATTGGTACCCACCGAAAATCCTCTCGAGGGCATCGAGCAGCGGCTTGTCGGACCGCCAGTTCGTGTCGAGGCCGGCAACGGCTCCACCGTGGGCGATCGTGTAATCCCGCGCCGTCAGATACGCGGAGATTTCCGCAGACCGGAAACGGTAGATCGACTGCTTGGGATCACCGACGAGGATCACGATGACGGGGTCATCGCCCTCGAGGAAGGCGGTGCGGAAGATGTCCCATTGCACGGAGTCCGTGTCCTGGAACTCGTCGATCATCACGACCCTGAAACGCTTCCGAAGTTCGCTGATGATTGCCTCGCCGGCCGGACTGTGAAGAAGCGACCGGGCGTCGGTGATCAGACTGTCGAAGGTACGGACGCGATCGGTTGTTCGCCGTTCGAGAACTCGGCGAAGTACCTCATCGACAAGATCGGCGGCCAGATCGATCTGCTCGCAACGGGCCGTCGACTTCGCGTCGGGCGGATCGATGCGCAGCATTTCGGCATCCGGAATCTTCAGACGCAGATTCACCGCCTTCAGGAGTTTCTTGTACGGAACGGGTATCGGCCCCGCCGTCGTCGGGCCGTATGCCGCGATGAAATGATCGGTGGCCACTTCCGCCACGTCGTTCGATCCCGAACCGATCGGCGAGTCGATCGATGGTCCGCTGCCCGTCGCAACGACACGGGTGCAGAAACCGTGGATCGTCGAGATCGTGGCCGTGTCGAATTCCGAAAGGGCCTGCTCGACGCGTTCGAGACGAACCCGCCGTTCCGCGTCATCGACCGCACCCAGTTTCACGAGAACCGTGTCGTCGCTGGATACATCGACGCCGGAGAGATAGACCACCGCTTCGGCAAGGCGAAGGCGGAGGCGACCCCGCAATTCGGCAGTCGTGGCCTCGGTGAAGGTGACAACGCAGAGCTGCGACACCAGAACGTGACCCTCGGCGATGTAGCGGAGAGCCAGGCCGGCAAGGGCGTAGGTCTTGCCGGTTCCGGCGCTCGCTTCGAGCATCGTGACGCGATCGGGAAGGGCACCGTTGATGTCGAATTTCGGAACGACTGGCGGAGACGCGACCGAATCCACCGCTTCGGATGCATTCGCCGGCGCCGTCATCGTGAACCGTCCTCGTCGGCGGAGGTCGCCCCGACGGGAGCTACCAACACATCGGAAATCTTGTGGATCGCTTCGTCGACAACCGTTGTCTCGGCAAACGTGCCCCACACCCGACGCGACCAAAGGGCGAGTCGTCCTCCGGAACCATCGCCGTCGGTTCGTTCATCGTCACGCAACGGGATCGAGCGCAATTCGTCGAAGTCGATGTCGTACACGAGGTTGGCCCAGCGATCGCGACGCTCTCCGGAGCTTCCGTATGGCTCCCACGCAGCCCGAGCGTCTTTCCATCGTCCTTCGTGCACCGCCCGCGATGTCGAGGGGAAAAAGGGAACTGCGTCCGAACGGGAGCGCTCCCAGAAGTCGGTCATGAACGCCAGAATCGTTTCGGCATCCGATTCCGAGCGCAGGCTCAATGTCTGCACAGCCAGTTTGTCCTCCTTCGGAGAACGACCGATCGAAACCGATTGCCACGATTGTGTCGGGTCGTGCAGGGTGAGTGCGGCGAGGCGCACCCACGAAACAAGGAGATCGCGGTCCTTGAGGCGGGACGCCGTCACCGTGATGATCTTGTTGCCGATCACGCCGGGGATGGTGCCCTCGAACAGGAGCGTCCGGTCGGTTGCGTCCCGGACCAACCGGATGGCAACCGGTTCCGGCCGCCAGGGCGCGCCCTGCAGCGCAGTGACAAGAAGAGCCCGCAGAGCTTCGATCCGGTTGGAGACCCGGGTCATGACCGAGTTGCCGAACGTCATCGGCGGAACCGCACCACGGGCCCGTTCGACCTCGGACCAGGCGACAACATCGTCAGGGCTCCAGTCGTCACCGGCTTCGAGTCGTGCGCGCAGCAGTGCATCGCCGATCGACCATTCCTCGCGCCCGGCCAGATCCAGCTCTATGGCATCGCGGAGATCGTCTTCCTCGGTGAGCACGGTGAGACCGAGACGCGACTTGAGCAGCACTTGAGCCGGGTTGCCGCCCACCGCCGCGAAATCGGCGATCGATATGCGCTCGATGAGTCCGTCAGTCGCGAGTTTCGGCGGGGCCAGGGGCTCTGCTGTATCTGTCCCGCTGTCCTGACGATCCCGGCGGGCGACTGCTGCTGCCAATGCGCCCCGATCGAAACTCCACGGTCCTTCGATGCCGAGGGCTCCCGCTTCAAGTGCCGGTTCCGACCACGCCTGGCGCGGATGTGATGTCGACAGCGCGGCAGAAACTCGTGCATTACCGACACCATCGATACGGAAGGTTGCGTCGACCGCGTCGAACAATTCGGCGATTGCCACCGCTGGCGGAAGTTCCGTGTTGGTGCGCAGGTCATGGCCGGTGCTGAACACCAGAAGCCGTTCTCCTGCGCAGAGAACCGCGTCGAGAAGTTGTGCCCGTTGCTCGCTGCGTTGATCCCGATCCCCGAGACAGGGAAGGACCGCCACCAGATCCTCCGCCACGGCCATACCACCGGCGCCGATGTCGTCGTCGAGTCCGAGGAGGCAGACCACCTTGTGCGGGACACCGCGCTGGGCCGTGAGCGCCGAGACCGTGATCGAACCGGTCCCGAAACGCGGACGACCACCCGCACCCGCAAGGCGCGAACGCAGCAGGGCGGCGAGTTCTGCGGCGTCGACCATGTCGTTCCGCGGTTGACCGTCGACGACTGCGTCGTCCCGGAACTCCTCGATCAGTTTTTCGATTGCCCTCCATCGCCACGCATCGGCATCCGGAACCGCGCACAAGTTGCGGAGTCCGGCGGCAAGCGCATCGCACCACCCATTGACCGAGGAGGGCTGCTGAAGCACGGCCATCGAGGCATTCAGGGAGTGGATGAAATCCGCGAGAGCGCCAGCGTCGACAACCTGACTGCCTTCAATATCGGTGAATGGGGCGACATCGCCGATTCCGAGTCGAAGATCACCATCGGCCATCGTTGCGCCGAGCAGCAACTGGTCGAGACCGGCGCTCCAGGTATGGGCGACGAGTGTGTCGGGGATTCCGGCGCGTTCGTGATCGGCGGAACCAAGACCCCAGCGGACATGCGTTGCTCTTGCCCAGGAACCGATGCGGGCCAGCGCCTCGTCGGAAAACCCGAATCTGTCCCGGACCGGCTGACGCGACGCGAAGGAAACAACTTCGGTGGCCCGAAACCGTCCGCCCAACATCGCAAGCAGTGCACCGAGCGTGTCGAGAAGCGGATCGTCGGCCCGCAGGGTGCGATCGGCGATACGGACCGGGAGTGCAGGAACACCATGACGGGGATCACCGGCGAAGGTGGCCTCCACCAATGGAGCAAAGCTGGCGACATCCGGAGTCAACACTGCGATGTCGCGCGGATGAAAACGGAACGTGCCGTCATCGTTGGTCTCGTCGAGGAGCCGGATCAGTGCATCGCGCAGCACTTCGACCTGACGGGCCGGTCCGTACGCGCGGTGCCAACGCAGGCTCGGATCCGTCGCCGGATCGATCGGCGATCTCTCATCGGGTTGTTCCGCGGCGGGCGCACCGGGCGGCGCTGTGTCGGTCCGAAGATCGTGTTGAAGGCGACCGAGGAGCGTTGATGTTTCCGGCACCGTCGCCTTGGGTTCCGCGTCGGTCACTGTCGACGGAACGTTGTTCGCGGCATCGATCAACAACACATGGGCTTCGCGCGAGGCGCGTCCCCAACCGTTCACGAGGGGGTTCCCCCCGGCGACGGTCAGTTCCTGTTCATCGGTCGTGCCGCGACGGATCGGCAGCGGGAGTCGCTCGCGCACCAGTGGGCGAACACGCTCCCAACGTGCCTGTGACGCAGTCGG
>WLFD01000122.1 GCA_009703925.1 Actinomycetota bacterium
CTTGATGCTGGCGGCGCCGAGATCGGCGGAGTGCATGTCGGCGAGACCGCCGCCACGACGACCGACGGGGGTGCGAACTGCATCGACGATGTAAGCCTCGGCCATGGGGGGAACTCCTCGTGGTTGCGCTCGAATCGAGCGAAGGGATCCCCGAAGGTTATCCGTCGCCGGGCGGGGTAGAAGAGGGGTATCAACAGTGTTGACAACGGGGTGGTACGGTCGCCACTTCAACCTGAGAAGATCGGAATCAGTGTGACCAAGGGTCTGCATTCAAAGTCGGCAGTCAGCGGCGCAGCAGTTGCACTGGTCGGTGCCCTCGCAATACTGGGCGCATCGTTCGGCCTGAAAGCGTTTGGCGACGCCCGTTCCGACGACAGCGAGCAGTCCCGTGGGGCGGCCGCCGGTGACCTCGACTTCTTCGATAGCGAGTACTGCATTAAGAGCCTTATGACGAGGGTCGAGTTCGACAATCAGCTGCCGGTTGGCGTGACGATCGTTTCGGTGACTGACATCGATACGTTCGACTGGTGCAACTCGGCCGCGGGTGATGTCCTCCTACTGCCGACCGATTCGGCCCAGCAGAGGTGGGGTCTGACAGGTCTCGTACTCGCACCGGCGTCAACGATCACCCGCCAGATCGAACCCCGCGCCACCTCGTCAGGTTCGCCGTTCTCGTTGTCACTCGTCAGCGCAGCCGGAGAAGCGCTCGGCATAGCCAATCTCGACGTAAACACCCTTGATAACGAACGCGGCCGAATCGTGTTCAGGGGCGATGAGCTGGCGGTGCTGACCGATTACCGCCAGGAAAAGGCGATCGGCGCGATGATCGTGGACGGGCAGGCCCGCTTGGTTCTGGCGTCGGTAGCGACGAGAGGTTGGGAAAGCGTCGTGACGTTCCGGGTCGGCTGACGACCCCGATTCTGCAGGTTCAGACCGAGAGAATCGTGCAGGAACCGTGGCCGAAGAGGCCCTGGTTGATGGCGAGACCGACCTTGGCGCCTTCGACCTGATGTCCCGTGCTCTTGCCCTGAAGCTGCCACGTGAGCTCGCAGACCTGAGCGATCGCCTGGGCTGGGATGGCTTCGCCGAAGCTCGACAGGCCACCCGAAGCGTTGACCGGCAGTCGGCCACCGAGGGCGGTCGCTCCGGATCGCACGAGTGACGCGCCTTCGCCTTCGGGGCAGAAGCCGAGGTTCTCGTACCAGTCGAGCTCCAGTGCGGTGGAGAGGTCGTAGACCTCGGCGCAACTGATGTCTTCCGGACCGAGCCCAGCCTGCTCATAGGCATTGTGGGCGATCGAATCCTTGAATCCGAGTGCCGGTGCCGTGACGACCGCGTTGGAGTCGGTGGCGATGTCGGGCAGCTCGAGACGGACCTGCGGGTACGTCGGGGTCGAGTTGGCGACGGCGCGGATGCGCACGGTGCCCTCGAGCGTGCCGAGCTTGCGCATGGCGTACTCGGGCGTGCAGATGATGACTGCGGCGGCACCGTCGGAGGTCGCACAGATGTCGAGCAGACGCAGCGGATCGGAAACGATCGGCGATCCGGCGAAGTCGTCGAGCGTGAACTCCTTGCGGAAGCGGGCGTACTCGTTGCCGACGCCGGCCTTGGAGTTCTTGACCTTCACCATGGCGAAGTCTTCGGTGGTGTCACCGAAGACATCGATGCGGCGACGCGCATTGAGTGCGAAGAACGCCGGGTTCGTGGCGCCGAGCAGATGGAAGCGCTGCCAATCGGGATCTTCCTTGCGCTCGCCACCGACCGGAGCGAAGAAACCCTTGGGAGTCGTGTCGGCACCGATGACCATGGCGACGTCGGCGAAACCGGCGAGGATCTGGGCCCGAGCCGATTGCAGGGCCTGAGCACCGGATGCGCACGCCGCGTAGGACGAGGAGATCTGGGCGCCGGTCCAGCCCATCGCCTGCGAGAACGTGGAACCGGACACGAAACCGGGGTAACCGTTGCGAATGGTGTCGGCGCCGGCGACGAATTCGATGTCGCGCCAGGCGACATCGGCTTCGGCAAGGGCGGCCTTGGCGGCGACAAGTCCGTATTCGACGAAGTTGCGGCCCCACTTGCCCCACGGGTGCATTCCGGCACCGAGTACTACAAGATCGCGATCGGAACTCATCATGCGCTCGCTTCCGGAGCGCTGGGCGCCCATGTCCAGATCCAGTGATCGACGCCATCGGCGTCGCGGTACAGAACTTCGAGATCGACTTCGACGTCCATGCCGATTTCGAGGTCGGCACCCATGACGCCCTTGGCGACCTGCCCGAGAATGACGAGGCCTTCTTCGGCGAGCTCGACCGCAGCGAGTGCGTAGGGCTCGAACGGATCGGCGGCCACGTAGGGCGGAGGCGGTGCGTAATGGTTCTCCGTGTACGACCACACCTTGCCCTTGCGCGACAGCGGAACTGGTGCGAGTTCCATCGAATCGCATGAGGGGTTGGGGCAGGCGCCGGAACGGGGCGGGAACACGTAGGTTCCGCAGTCCGTGCACTTGGCGCCAATGAGGGAATAGGGCTCGGAGGTGGTGAACCAACCCTCCACAGCAGGTACTCGTTCGGTCGTAGTCACGGTTTGCAATGTAGTGGTGCCGGGCCCGGGGGTCCGAAAGGGCCGGAAAGACCCATCCAGATTCCCCCGTATCGGCGGTTCAGCGATCCGGAGACCCGGCGTCTCGGATGTCGGACATCTCAGCCCGCGAAGGCGGGCGCTACCGACTGATCGGCCGTGGTCGTGGTGGTCGGCTCCTGATCGGGAGTGAAGCTGAACGTGGCCACGAATGGCTGATAGTGGGCGTCGCCAGCGAAGAAGCCCGAGATGCCACACCAGCCGACCGTGCACGAGACGCTCTTCGGATCTCCGTAGCCACCGACGTTGAGAGCGGCGAGACCGGGGATGGCGATGGCATCGGCGATGGTCCCGTTCGTCCCGTTCGGGTCGCGCATGGCGACGAAACCCTCATAAGCAGCACCGTCGACGTAGTTGCCGACGATCGCACACATGCCGTCGGAGGCACACGACATCGACGTCGTGTGGGAGGTTCCATTCGAACTCAGGGCCGAGAAACCCGGCAGTTCGGTGGCGCTGGCCCAGGTGCCGCCGACGACTTCAGCGGTCCATGTGTGTCCACCAATGACGTCGGAGTATTCGCCGACGCCAAGGCAGTTGGTCGCTGACCAGCACGAGAGGCCGGTGACGCCGGGGTAACCCTGCGTGTCGAGCGATGCATAGCCGGGAAGCTGAGTCGCGTTCGACCACGTGCCCGAAGAGAGGGAAGTGACGAAGATGCTGCTGCTGCCGGGGCCATTGGTGTAGGTGCCGATGGCGAAGCAGGTGCCTGTGGCAGGGCACGCCACGTCGGTGATCGAGCCTTCGCCGGAGCCGATGCTGGCGACACCGGGGATGTTGGTGGGTGTGCCCCAGATTCCACCGGAACGAATGATCGCGACGGGGACGAGCTGAACGCCGACGACGAGTGCCCCTGCAGCGACACATTCACCATCTGAAGAGCAGGAGACGGAGTCCAGCACACCGGGGACACCGTAGGTTCCCGCGTCCTGCCAGATGCCGTCGACCTGATCGGCGATGAACGGGAGGTCGTTGACGCCATCGGAGTAGGTGCCGACGATGGTGCAGTTGCCCGTGCTGGAACAGGCGACACCCTTGGTATTCGCATCGTCCCCGGTGTTGAGCGCGATCAGACCGGGGATGGGTATCGCCGGTGTGCCGTCGGAAGTGAGGACGAAGCCCTGCTGCTCGGAGATGCCGCTGGAGTAGGTGCCGACGACGGCGCAGTAATTGTCAGGAGCGCAAGTCCCTTTCTGGATATCGACGTTGCCGCCGGTGTTGAGCGCGGCGAGGCCATCGATCTCCGACGCGTCGGCCCAGAGGCCTTCCAGGTAATTGGCGTTGAATCCCTGACGGACACCGGGTGGAATGCTGAAGGAACCGAGTACCGAGCAGATGCCGTTGCTCGGACAGAGGATGAGATCCGCGTCGGCAGAGCCGTCGTTGCCGAGGGCACCAAGACCCGGAACCGCCTGGGCGTTTCCCCATGTGGTGGTGGCGGCGTCGGCGACGCCGAGGGTGCCGAACACTACGGCGACGGCGGCGAATAGGGTGAGGGCGAGGCGCTTCATCTGGGGCTCCGAACCCGCGCTGGGCGGGCGATCAGGATTGTGTCTGAAATGTCAGGGCGGATGCCCGTACATCAAAGAAGGTAACAGTCGGAGGTGAACGCCGCTCTTTGGTGATGCCGCCGACGAAACTGCCATTCCGACCTTCACCGGTTGACCCGGCCGTCAGCGGCGGCGATCTACTGTCGACAGATGGAATCTCCGAGCGTGAGCAAGCAAGCCGGTAGCAAGCTCTGGGACCGCGTTGCCATTGTGCTCGGTGTCTTCTTCACCGTCGCCGGCGTGATGCACTTTGCCAATCCTGATTTCTTCGATGCGATTGTTCCGCCGTGGCTCTGGCCGTCGGAGCGTTTCTGGACCTACGCAAGCGGTGTGGCGGAACTTGTCGTCGGTCCGATGTTGTTGGTTCCGCGCACCCGCCGTTGGGGAGCGTTCGCAGCGGTCGGCGTGTTGATCGCCGTCTATCCGGCCAACCTCTACATGGTGTGGGACTGGCGCGACCGTTCGGCATCGGAGCAGTTCGTGTCGTGGATCCGATTGCCGTTCCAGTTCATGTTCATCTGGTTGGCATGGAACGTGGCCAGGAACACGCGGAATCCGGCCTGAGGAACATGGCAACAAGGTCGGGTCGAACTGTCACCGACACCGATTCGGGTGTCTGGGGTGAGGCCACAGCGACGTTCTCGCCCGATCGGATCCATCGTTATTCGTTGACCCGCGTCTGGGACTCCCGATTGCCGATCGTGAACTTCCTGATGCTGAATCCGTCGACCGCGGATGCATTCACGCTCGATCCCACCAACCGTCGCTGTGTGGGGTTTGCGCGGGATTGGGGCTTCGGTGGTCTCGCGACCACGAACATCTTCGCGTTCCGGTCCACCGATCCGAAGGGCCTGCGCTTGGCCGCCGATCCGGTGGGGTCGGAGAACGACCGGGCGATTCTTGATGCAGTCCGTTCTGCAGAGTTGGTCGTTGCCGCGTGGGGAACGCACGGCGAGTTGTTCGGTCGGGGCCGACAGGTCGGCGCGATGGTCGCCGAAACCGGTGTGGAGCTGCACGCGCTACGGCTGACAAAAGCCGGACATCCGGGGCATCCGCTCTACGTGTCGGCGGATTCGGAACCCGTCGCCTTCACCTGCGTAGGCTGACCACAAATGGACCTGCAGCACAGCACCCGCATCCGGGGGGCAACGGCCTTCCTTGCGATAGCGGCCGGTCTCATCACCTTCTCGAGCCTCGAGTTCATGCTCGTCGAGATCCAGAGCGACTTCTCGATGTCGGCCGACTCGACGATCGTCGTCTCCCAGGTCGCATCGGGAGCATGCCTGATAGCCGTGTTCCTCGCCGGTGCCCTTGCGGACCGATTGGGGGACAGGCGTGTACTCGTCTGGGCCAGCGGCGCGTTCTGCGTGGGTGCCGCGATCGTCGGACTCTCTCCGTATCTCGTGACCCTGATGCTGGGTCTGTCGGTCGCCGGCATCGGAACGATCGTGATGGCCATCGTTGGCCTGTCGATCCTCAACAAGACCTTTCCGGCGAAGGAACAACGCGCCCGCGCTTTCGGAATGTTCGCCGTCATCGCCCCGGCGGTCTCGATCGTCATCCCGCTGCTCTCGTCGGCGATCATTCCTGTCGCCAGTTGGCGCACCGTGACCATCGTGTGGATCCTCGTGGGACTTGTCACCATGATGCTCGCCCGACGCACCCTGCAGACGACAGTTGTCAGTTCGCTGCGCCCGGAGCTCGTGACCCCCGCTTTGGCGGGAGTCGCCTTGGCGGGGCTGGCATTGACGTTCTCGTTCTTCAGCCTCACCCCGCGGACCGCAACACAGGTGCATCGCGGATTGCTCTCCGCTCTTGCAGGGGTACTTGCGCTCGCGGTGCTCGTTGTAGTCATGCGGAGGTTGCCCCGACCGACCCTCGACCTGCGGTCGATGCGCGCCCGCGGCTCGCTTCCGGTGCTTGCCGCAATTTTGGTCGTGAACGGCGTGAACCTGTTCTTCTTCACGTACCTGCTTCTGCAGTATCGGTATCACCAGACGCTCTTCGAGACAGCCCTGATCCTCATCATCCCGCAGGTCACAGCGGGTATCGGTGCGATCCTCGGCGGTCGTCTCAGTGCCCGATGGGGGAGTTGGCGTGTTGCCGCCGTGGCACTTGCCGGTGCGGCGATTGCCTCGCTCGGTGCCTTCGTCGTCGTCGCCGACTCATCGGCGTGGGTTCCGATAGCCGTCCTGAGCATCGCTGCGTTCCCGATCGCTGCCGCCGTGGGACCGATGACGCAGTCGTTCATGGATCTTGCGCCCGGTGACGGAGCAGGTTCGGCTTCATCGGTGCGCAACGCCTCGGTGAACCTGGGTATCGCAGTCGTCGGGTTGCTCAGCGGAACGCTCGTTTTCGACGAGCTCGATGCCGACACGGCGAGAAATCTCGAGGCCTATGCACAACAGGCAGATGCCTTCCATCTCGCCGGAATGCTGTGCTCCTTTGCGTACGTCGTCGCGGCAGTTCTCGTCGTACTGCACGCGCGCCGCCGGTTGTCGGTCAGCGGAATCGCTCCGGCCGCGTGCGCAGTACCTCGGCCATCATCCACACCGCCACCGCTCCCTTCGCCGTCCAGAGCCACGCCCGGATGAGATTCACCGTCATAAGTTCGTCGTAGGTCTGCTGGTCCCAGTGATCAAGCAGCACGCCGTGCGCGGGTGCCGAGAACGCCGCGGTGTCGATCAGGATGAAGAGCATCAGGAACGCACTCGCTAGGGCGAGGACCCGCATGCGTTTCGGATGGGCCAGCAGCAGAACGAGTACACACAGCCCCTCGATCAGCCAGGGTCCGAACAGCACCTTGCCGATGCGATCGACGTGGGCATGCTCGTACGCGTCCCACGAGTCAGCCCCGACGAGAGGGAAGAGGTCGTAGTGGACGACGTGCACCGTCCAGATCATGCCGACCATCAGCACGGTGACGACGAGCTGGACGAGGACCACCCATTTCACCCGCAGACGGTCGAGGCCGGGCAGGGCGGGCGACCAGTCGCCACTGGCTGTGGGAGTGAAGGTCGGGAGGGGCATCTGGAGGACGGTACTGACGGGTTCGGGTTGGCGGCGAGTCGGGGGATTAGGGTTCTTCGTATGAAAATGCGGAAAAAATCTCTGGCACTTGGTTCGGCGGCAACTTTGGTGGGTGGTTCGGCAGGAGCGCTTCTGTTGGCGCTGGCCGCGGCACCGGCTGGTGCCGTACCGGCGCAATACAACGTCGACACGCTCGACGACAGTTCCGACATGGCGTCGGACTGCACCACTCCGGTGCCGGGCTCATGTGGGCTCCGTGATGCTCTCGATGCTGTTATCGGTGGCGACACCATCGCGTTCGTCTCGGGCCTCTCCGGCACCATCGCTCTCACACAGGGTGAGCTCAAGATCGGTGACGACATTCTCCTGCTGGGCCCGGGCACCGATCTCCTCACGGTCGATGCCGGTGGAAACAGCCGCGTGTTCTACATCTGCGGCGGCCCGAACACCGTGATCGAGGGATTGACGATCACGGGTGGGAGCGCAGATTCAGGAGGCGGCCTCTACGACGAATGTGGCAACGGAACCACGTTGCGCAACGTCGTCGTGACCGGCAAC
>WLFD01000123.1 GCA_009703925.1 Actinomycetota bacterium
CTTCTGCTGGGTGGCATCGCCGTCACCGCCGACGGAACGATCTACGCCCAGATCCAGGACGCGACCTCCTGCGCCAACATGATCAACCCGACCACCGGGCTCTACATCTCCGACAGCATTCCCCTGGTGTGTCTCTACACCATCGACCCCATCACTGGCGTCGCCACGCTCATCGGCCCATCGAACCAACTCGACGGCCTGTTCGTCGGATTGACCTCGTGCGCGTCGGCCATGCGCACGTTGGGTTACGGAGCCAACCGCCCCGGAGCCATGCCGAACCAGCCCGCATCGCTGCTTCTGACCTGGTCGACCGTCGACACTGCAACCGGTGCGGTCCTCCCCGGTTCCGTCGAGTCGCCCCCGCCCGCTTACGACTGCGCGACATCAGGCGACACCGTGTTCGCGCTCGACTCCCATGGCGGCTCCAACCAGCTCGGCACCATCGATCTCACGACGGGCGCCTTCACCCCGACGGTTTCTCTGAGCGATACTGCCGCGTACATCTCTTGGTACTCCTTTGCGGTTGCCACGCCGGCCGTACCGGCAACAACGACCACCGTCGCGATCCAACCATCGGTTCCGGAGTTCACCGGCTGAAGGAAAGTCCTCTCGACTGCGTCCTTGATGCCGCTCTCCTCGGTGATGTTCCACTAGAACATCTCGATGATTCCGCCCTGGGCTGAAGCCGCCGGCTACGCAGCAGCAGTCATGTCGATCACCAGTGCGTCCAGTCAGTTCATCCGTTTTGCCCGTGTGCGCAGCGCCCAAGGTGTGGCCACCGGGACCTGGCTCCTGCTGTCGGTTTCCACCGTTGCGTGGTTCGCCTACGCCATCGGCGTGCGTTCGCCGCAGCAGATCGTGGCCAACGGCTCGTGGATGTTCGTGATCATTCCGTTGACGTGGCTCATGCTCCGCGGACGCAGCGGCGTCGCCGCCCTCTCCGGAATCGTCGTCATTGGCGCGACCCTGGTCTTCTTCGTCGCGCTCGGGCACAAGTGGCCGGCATTCCCCGGCTGGATCGGTGCCCCGGCAAGTCTGCTCATGACCGTGCCCCAGATCCGCTACAGCCTCCGCCACGGACGGGGGCCCGGCGTGTCGCTCGTCGCGTGGGTGACCATCTCGATCTCGGCATTCCTGTGGTTCGTCTACGGCGTCGGTGCCGGCGAAGCACCCGTGTTCGTGAACTCGTTCATGCAGACGATCCTCTCGTCGACGGTCGTGCTCGTTCTCATCGCCCGCCCGATGGCGCTAGAGCCGGCGGGCGATGCTGAGTTCGTGACCGGCCGGATCGGTGATGTGGAAGTAGCGCTCGCCCCAAACCGCATCTGACGGAGTCATCATCGGCTGATGGCCGGCGGCAACAAGCCGATCGTGGGCCGCATCGACATCATCGACCCACACGATGAACCGGCCCCATGTCACCGCCGGCGGCGTCCATGTCTCGTCGAGTTGAAGGTTCAGAAACGCGGTTCGCCCGATCCGCATCGAGGTGAACGACGCATCGGGGCCGCCGAAGGCCAGTTCAAGGCCAAGGGTGTCGTAGAACGCGACCGACGCTGCCATGTCGGCCGTCATCAACGTGATTGCGCTCAGCGATTCGATCGGACTCGTCGACATCCGCCCATCCTGTCGCATGAGACCAGGCCAGCGACGCACAAGCATGCGCCGGACATTTCGTGGGCGGCGCTCAACACCGCCCTCGGTTGCAGATGACTTTTCCGAGGAAATCTGCGGATAGCCCGCTGTATGCGGATACGATAACAGCCATGTCGGATGTCGCCACGCTTGTCAAGGAAGCCAGAGAAGACGCCGGTCTGTCGATGCGCGCCCTTGCCGAGCGCTCGGATGTCTCGTTCACGACGATCTCCAGGATCGAGAACAAGCAGATCGATCCGACGTTCGCCACCGTTCAGAAGCTCTTCGCTGCTCTCGGGCAGACGCTGCATCTCTCTCGCCGTCGCGCCAAGCCAGTTCCTCATCTGGCTGATCTGGCCGACGCTTGGTCAGCGGATGTCGCTGGCCATGAGCAGCCTGACTGGACGCGGCTTCGTGCGTTCGCCGACTACCTGTTCAGGCACCCCGAGGATGCGCAGGCGTCGATCCTTTCTGCCCCCGCGCCGTCCGGGTCGCCGCTTCTCGACAACCTGATCGCCGGTGTCGCCGAGATGATCGCCGATGACGACGGCCTGCGCCGCCCGGCATGGGTGAAACGGGTTCCGGCTCTCAGAGCGCCATGGGAAGGCATGGGTACTGCTCGCATGCGAGCAGTCGCGCGCGCGACGACGCCACCGCAGCTCGCGTCCCGAAACGTGTTCGTCTCCGCTGAGACCATCTGGCGCAAAAGGGACCATGCCGACGCCGAATGACGATGCGACGCCACTCGACGGAAATGCCATCAAGAGCCTCCTAGAGGAGGTCTCCAAGCACCTGACCCCTGGTCCCAATAGACACCTTGTCGTGATCGTGGGCGGTGCACTCCTCGCCTGGAACGGGCTGCGGAACACCACGATTGACGTCGACAGCATCGAGCGTCTCGGCTTGGAGTTGGAAACCGCTGTCGCCGAGGTCGCCCAGGAAAGAGGTCTGGAACCGGACTGGCTGAACGCCGAGGCGGCCCGATTCAGGCCCGCGACCCTCGTCCTCAACGACTGCGAGGTTCTTCTCGAGACCGACAAGCTGGTCGTGCGAGGGGCTCCTCTTCGCGCCGTCTTCGCCATGAAGCTCCTCAGGAGCCAGCAAAACGATCTTGCCGACATCGAGAAAATCCTTCCGGTGGCAGGATTCATGTCTGCCGCCGAGGCGGTCGAATCCTTTTACGAGGCCTACCCTCACGCGCTGGAGGATCCGGAGCTGCCCGACCTCGTATGTCAACTGGCCCGCAACGGCGGCCTGGACCTTCCACTCGAGTAGCGACCGCGCCGGACCCCGGGGCCGGACAACCCTCCTTCGCTACAGTCGGGCTTCTCACAGGGGGATCCACATTGACGCTCACCATCACGCCACGCCCGCAAGCACTCGGGGCCACCGTCACCGGACTCGATCTTTCCGGCGGCCTCACGGATGAGACCGTTGCCGAACTTCATGCCGCGTGGCTTGAACACCTCGTGCTGTTCTTCCCCCGGATCGACCTCGACCTCGACCAACACATCGAGCTTGGTTCGAAGTTCGGCCGACTCGCCGCCACCACGACCGGCGACGACGATTACCGGGGACAGCAGACGACCGGTCCCAACGGTGAGGTTCTCGTTCTCGACGCCTCCAAGCCTCAGGGCCGGGCCAACGCGTGGCACACCGATGTGACCTTCGCCGAGATCCCGCCCAAGGGATCGCTGTTGGCAATGCAGATCTGTCCGGCCAAGGGTGGCGACACGCTCTGGTCGAACCAATACGCCGCGTACGAGGCGCTGTCTCCCGCGCTGAAGGACATGATCGACGGACTCGATGCCATGCACGGGCGGCCCGGGCTCACCGGTCTGAATCCGCACCCGATGGTGACGGTCCATCCCGAAACCGGTCGCAAGGCGTTGTTCGTCAACCGCGGCTGGACGACATCGATCGTCGGTATGGGCCAGAACGAAAGCGTCGGCGTGCTCGCCGCGCTGTTCAACCACGCCGAGAAGCCCGAGTTCAACACGCGTTGGACCTGGACGCCCGGTGACGCGGCACTGTGGGACAACCGATGCACGATGCATTACGCCGTGAACGATTACGAGGAAGCTCCCCGGATCCTGCACCGCGTCACCATCTACGACCGCTGAGCGGGCTTTGGTGCGTTCGCCGGCGCTCGGAGCAGATGGGCGATCTCCTCGAGTGCCGTCATGACCAACCCGCCAGAACGTTCTGCGCACACTTGGCCGGTCTCCGTGCGTTCTTCTGCTTGTGCCCCGGACCCGATGTCCGCAGCACAGGCGGAGGCGGCTCATGAACGATCAGAAACCAACAACGGACGCGACCGGAATGGCGGAACCCGCGGGTGGGTTCCCGATCCGGATCCCACTTCCGACTGCACCGGCGACGCTCGATGCGATCGCGATGCAACGGCTTGTCGGCGCATTCCTCGGCTCGGCCGTCGGTGACGCTCTCGGCGCGCCGTTCGAGTTCGGTCCGGCCGGCGCCTACTCGGCCCGCTTTCCCGAACCCGTCGTCGGCGGCACCGGCGAACTCATCGGCGGTGGCCCGTTCATCTGGGCGGCCGGCGAATTCACCGATGACACCCAGATGGCGATCGCACTCGGCGAATCGATCGTCGCCTGCAACGGTTTCGACGCCGACGATGTCTGGGCCCGCTTCCAGGCGTGGCGCCGCGGGGCCAAGGACTGCGGAAGTCTCACCAACCGGGCACTCAGCAATCCCTCGTGGCCCGGTGCCGCCGAAGACGCCCACCGGGCGTTCCGCGGTCGCAGCGGTGCCAATGGTTCACTCATGCGCGTCACCGGTCTGGCCTGCGCCTACGCCGCCGGCGATGAAGCGACGCTCATCGACGCGGCACGGGCGCAGAGTGCGCTCACCCATTTCGACCCGGCGGCAGGTTGGGGCGCGGCGATCGCCGCGGCCCTCATCCGTCGATCGATCCTCGGTGAAGACGCCCTTGCCGCCATTCCCGGCTTGCTCGGGTTGATCGACGAACCGGACCGCGGGCGATTCACCGAGATGCTCGATCCGTCGTGGTCGCCCCATGACCCGAGCGAGGTTTCGAACGGTTCCGTGTGGGGCTGTCTCGCCCAGGCGGTGTGGGCGGTGCGCGCCGAGACCACGTTCGCCGGCGCCGTCACCGCCGCCATCGACCTCGGCGGCGACACCGACACCGTCGCCGCCGTGGCCGGGGCACTCGCCGGGGCCCGCTCCAGCGTCCAGGGCATTCCGTCGCGTTGGCTCACGTATCTGAACGGTGTCGTGGGTGCCGGTGCCGACAACGACCACTACGACAACGCTGCGCTCCAAGACCTCGCCCGCCGACTCGCCGGACGCACTCCCGTGCCGGCAACGATCACCGAGTCACCGGCCGGCCCGACCCAGGTGGCCCCGGGCCTGCACGCTGCCGATCTCGGCGGTGCGGCCACGGTCCCGGCTGATTGGGCGATCGTCTCGATGTGCCGTACCCATGGGCGTTTCGATGGCCATGCGGTCCGTCGTGAGGTGCACCTGATCGATCAGGCCGGGGCGGCCAACGCCGATCCCCGCAGCGCCGTCCGCGACGCTGTCGATTCGATCGACGCGTTCCTCGCCGAAGGCCGCACCGTGGTGGTGCATTGTCACGGCGGGCGCAGCCGGACCGGCCTCGTGCTCAAGGCATGGGCGATGCGGTCCAACGGATGGGACGAGCGCGAGGCCCACAACTGGCTCGAAGAAAAATGGTCCCGCTATGAGGATTATCAGACTTCCTTTGTAGACTTGCTCTCCCGAAATTGGTCGTGATCAGGGCAATGACCAGGGCAAATAGCGCCCTACCAACACCATTCCGGGGACATTGCGGCGACATTCCGGCGACACCTCCGAGGGCACTGTCACACCCCCATGTGCATAGTTGTCCCGCAGCCAGTCACCGGTCTCTCGGGTTCCGGCGCTGCGCCACACCAACCCGAATTCCATTCCCCGACAGAGGAGCACATTTGAAATCAGAGCCTGCGAACTTCACCATCCATTCCTCCGAGACGTACGTCAAGGTGGTCATCCGGCGAGCCTTTACGCTCGCCCTTTCGAAAACGGGCCATCGAGCCGACTCCGACGACATCGCCCAGATCGTCGGCATCCAGTTCCTCAGCGACGCCGACAACATCATGGCGACGTACGAGCCCGAGGTCTTTGCGGCCGTTGCCGTCAAAAACCGCATCAACGACTTCCATCGCACCGAGCGGGTCCAGACCGGCAGCGGAGCCCGTCTGCACAAGGACCCCGACGGCACCGTGCGATCGGGTCGCAAGAACGTCATTCTCGAGACCGTCACCGAACACGGTGAAGTCCCGTTGGCCGGCCATGTCGACTTCGCCTCCGATCTGATCGACTCGATCGAACTGCTCGAGGCCATCGCCCTTCTTGACCCGATCGACCAGCAACTGGTCCGCGACGTCTTCATCGAAGGTTTCTCCGTGACCGACGCCGCGAGGCGCCTCGGGCTCGGTCGTTCAGGCGCCAGTCGCCGCCTCACGGCGGCTCGCCGTGTCATCAGCGGCCATGTCATGGCAGCATGAGGGGTATGACGTCCGACGATGACCTGATCGAGGTCCAGATGCGTTATCGCCCTGTCGGCGATGTGCTCATGGGATCCGTGTCGTCCGACGTTCCCCCCGAGAAGCGCCATCGCGAAGAGATCGACGCCGACACCTTCGTCGAATGGGCCCCCCGTCACGACGGTTCGCGTCAGCTCGTCGGCTTCGAAGTCCTTCATGCCCGCAGCCGCACCGACGAGTTCCATCGCATCAGCGCCCTTCCCGATTCCGTGTCCGAACCGGCTGCCCGTCTCGTGAGCGCCATCAGCACCGACACGTTCGAATCCCTCGGATCAGCCGTTGAACATGCCGCCGACTCCACCGTCGAAGTCCGCCTCGGCGCACTCGTCCTCGACAACGCCTCGCCCGTCGAACGCGGCGAGGCCGACGACGCCCTCGCCCTCGCCCTTTCGTTCCGGGCCCTGGCCGAAACCCTCGCCTCACTCCCCGGCGGCACTGATCGCGCCCGCACGCAAGAACTCCTCTCCGCGCTCGCCGAACTCGCCGCCACGTTGCGCACTGCCGACGGTCTCCCCGCTCCCGGCGCCACCGCCGCCGCCCGCGCTTCGGTCCGTGGCGGCCTTCCGCTCACCGACAGCGAACGTTCCACGCTCACCGAATTGCTCACCATGGCCGACTTTCCGCACGCCTGGGTCGAGACCGACCAGCGGGTACGGGCATTCGCCACCGGATTATCACCGGGCGGCACGCACAACACGTGACCGACACGATTCGTGAGCAGCTGCGGCGGATGCTCACCGATCGGGCCGATCGGCTCGGTGATGGTGACCTGACCGAATCACGTCCCCTCGAGTGCATCGTGCACGGCGAGGCCATCAGTGCGCGCGTTTACGAACGGTTCAACGGCACGTGGGTCTTCGCCATCGACGCGTTCGTCGACGATGTGCCGATGGACCCGTCGATCATCGAATGGGTGGCCACCCGCTCGGGCATCATGCCGTTCACCACGATCCACCTCGACCGCGATCGCCGCGATCCCACCGGCACGGCCCGACTGCTGGTTTCGCACACGCTCAAGGCCGATGCCATCGAGGACCACGAACTCGACGAAGTACTGAGCACGCTCACCTACGTCACCCGTCGCACCCGCCGACGCATGGAAGAACTCATCACCGCCGGCGATCCCCCGTCGCTGCGCCCTCCGTCGGGCGCTGTCGCCACTTCCGTCGATCCCGAACCCGACGAGTTCGATCAACTCGACGATGACGAAGACATCGAGAGCGGTACGGTCGCCGTCCGTTCGGTGCCGGCCGGGCGCGGGCTCGAGGCGCTCATGGGCGAGCTCGACAATCTGACCGGCCTCGCGCCGGCCAAGGACGAGATCCGCGGGCTCATCGCCGCCCAGGAAGTCGCCCGCATGCGCGGCCTCAAGGGTCTCGCCGCCGCCGTGCCCTCGCCGCACCTCGTGTTCGTCGGAAACCCCGGCACCGGCAAGACCACCGTGGCCCGCATCGTCGGCGAGCTCTACCGCGAGATCGGCCTGCTTCCCACCGGGCACCTCGTCGAGACCGACCGCTCGGGACTCGTCGCCGCCTATC
>WLFD01000124.1 GCA_009703925.1 Actinomycetota bacterium
CATCTACCAGCAGGCGGAAGTGCTGACGAAACCCGAACCGGGTGTCGAGTCGTGGCTCGTCACACATCGACCACTTTTCTCCCTCATCAGCACGACGCTGCTGCCGAAGGACGATCCTCTCGTCGATCCATGGACTTCCGACGGTCAGATGATCGCGTCCTACGGCCTCCTCGAGAATTACGACATGGTGCTGGCCAGCCACATCCACTTCGCCCAGGTCACCCAGATCCCGGGGCAGCCGGCGGCGGTGATCATCGGTAACGGTGGCGCTCTTCTCGAGCCGACAACCGGCTACGGGATTCCCAAGTTCGGGCCGTTGGCGAAGGCGGACGGAACACCCCTGGTCGCAGGTCTGGCCCCCTATCCAAATGCTTCGTTCCTCTGGACGAACGTGCAGTACGGGTACGCGATTGCCGAATCCGGTTCCAGCACCGGCCAGTGGACGATCGACAACTACGACTACGACGGCTCGATGTCGGCATCGTGTCCGCTTGCAAACCGCACAATCACCTGCGAATAAGCCCCATTCTCCGAGTCGGTCGCTGTCGAACGACTTAGGTCACCGACAGCATCTCGGCCTCGGGAGTGCCCCTATCCGCACCGAGGACCAACGCAACCGGTTCAGTAGTACCGAACGTCGGAGGAACAACGCCCCCTGACTGTGTGACCAGCCTGAGGACAAGTAGATTCCGAGGCGTGAGTTGCACCCTGGAACCAGCGAAGCCCGGAGGCGGGATTCAATCCATTGGTGACATCCGGCGAATCACGATCATCGGTTTCGCCATTGCCCTCATGGCTCTGCTCGGCGCCTGCGGTTCCACGACAACCTCGTCGCAAGCGCAACTCTCGGTGGTGCGCGCAATCAGTCCCGTCCCGACCGACCCCTCGAGTGCCGCTCTTTACCTCTCCATCGAGAACACCGGCGATGCTCCGGCGCGACTCATCGATGTGACCACCGCCAGTGGAACCGGAATGCTCCATCGCACCGAGATCTCGAATTCGGGTCAGGCGATGATGACGATGGTCTCGGGATTCACCATCGACCCCGGTTCGACACTGAAAATGGCTGCGGGCGCCGACCACGTCATGCTCCCCGTTCCCGTCGGGCTCGTAGCGGGCGACACCTACGCAGTGACTCTTTCGTTCACCGGTGCGCCGCCGATCAGAACATCCGCTCAAGTCGTCTCGGCCGATCAGGTACTCAACTGATCACGCGCCGCTCGTTCCTTCTTGGTACCGCCGGCGCGGCCGGACTGGCGATCCTCGCCGGATGCGGCGCGTCCGGCGACGCAACGATCGCCAGGACCGACAATCTCGGGTACGGAGGTCGAGTCCTTCCTCAACCGCTCGAGAAGCCGACGATCGCGTTCACCGACACTTCCCTGAAGCCCTACGACTTCGCCGCCGCGACCGAAGGTCAGATGGCGCTCCTTTTCTTCGGATACACCAGCTGCCCCGACATCTGTCCGGTCCATCTCGGAATCCTGTCGGCCGCGTTCGACGACCTACGCCTTGATGGCGGGCGTCCGGATGTCGCCTTCGTCGGAGTCGACACTGCCCGCGACACACCACAGAGACTCCGCTCCTACCTCGATGGCTTCGACCCGGAATTCGTCGGTTTGACCGCAACGCCGAGCGCCATCGACGAAGCGCTCGGACAGCTCGACATGCCATCGGTCGTCATCGATCCCGAAGGCAAGGGAACGGATTACATCGTCGGTCATCCGAGCCAGATCCTCGTGTTCACTCCCGACAACCTCTGCCACATCACCTACCCGTTCGGCACACGGCAACAGGCGTGGGAAGAAGATCTTCCCCGCCTCGAGAACCAGATCTGGCCGTCCGACCGATGAACTGGTGGTGTTCTGCGACGGGAAGGAATTGGTCATGGGAATGGTCGCCCTATCTCGGCGCCTGGATCCTGTTCCTGCTCCTCGGCGTTTCCATGCTCCTCGCCTGGCGTAAAGACCGCGACTTTCCCCTGCGACGCAAGTTTTCAGCGGTCATCGGACTGATCATCCTGTTGATCGCGACCGATTGGCCGTTGGCCACGCTCGGTGCGGGATATCTCGTTTCCGTCCAGATGGCTCGTCAGGTTCTGGTCGTGTTCATCGCCATTCCCCTGCTGCTCTACGGGGCTCCTCCCGTTGTCGGCCGCTGGCTGGCCGCAGGGCAACGCCGTCGCCGCGCCTTTGCCACGATCACCCGACCACTTGTCGCGGTCATCGTGGCCAATGCGATCCTCATTGCGACGATGTCGCCCTATTTCGCCGATCGCCTGATCTCGAGTCAGTGGGGATCATTCGCTCTCGACATCGCCTGGATTGTCGCCGGTTTCATCATCTGGTTCCCATTGCAACCGCCGACCCCGTTGACGCCACGGCTCGTCGGCCCGTTCGCGATGGTCTATCTGATCATCCAGTCGATCATCCCGCTGCCCGTCGCCTTCTTCATGACATGGGCCGAGTATCCCCTGTTCTCCGTGTTCGAACTCGCCCCTCGGGTCTTCGACAGTTTCGATGCGGTCCAGGATCAACAGTTGGGTGCGGCAATCTTCCAGGTCGTCGGTGGACTGATCATCTGGGCCCAGATCGCTTTCCGCTTCCTCCATTGGGCAGTCGAACGCGAGAGAAGCGACCTCGAGGAATTCGAACCCCACGAGGAAACCGTTCCCGCCTGAGGTTCGGTGAAGGCTCCGTTCTCGGACGATCCGCCGCGAATACCGGGGTCGGGCGAGTCACCACCACCCGGCGCCGCTGAAGAATCCGTTCATTGCCTACACAGGGGTTTCCGGCATACCCGGGGCCGAACGGAGGAATCATGACTGCAACTACGCAACGTACAGGTTGGACGAGTTGGATCGTCTTCGCCGGAATCATGCTCATGGTCGGTGGAGGGCTCAACGCCATCTATGGACTCATCGCCATCGTGAACGATGAATGGATCGTGTGGGGAAACCGCGGCGTCGTGTATCTCGATGTCACCGGTTGGGGCTGGATTCATCTGGCTCTCGGCATCGTCGTTATCCTTGCCGGCATCGGTGTGATGACGGGCAATGCGCTCGCGCGTGCCATCGGCGTCGTGGTCGCCGCACTCAGCATCTTCGCCAACTTCCTGGCCCTGCCGCTCTTCCCCCTTTGGTCGATCACCGTTCTCACCATCGACGTTCTCGTCATCTGGGCTCTCGTCGCCCATGGCGCAGAGATGCGCGAGGAGTGAACTTGCGCCGACGTATGCCCAGGACGAAAACCACTCCTCAACCCGATCCCACTCCTCCGGCAGCACCGCAAGAAGTGGAATCGACTGCGATCAATTCGGATGGTGAAAAGACAACTGTCGCCGATCGAGCGGAAGCAGGTCGCAGACTTCGTCAGCGCGTGCCCCGCTCGACACTCGGCGACTGGTCGCCCGCCGCCGACCGCGATCCTCTCGGCCGACTCGATGAACAAGAAGTTCCCCGCGTCGCCGAACTTGTTCCCATTCGTCATGAGCGCATGGCTGTATCGCCGTTCGCTTTTTTCCGCGGCGCGGCGGCGATCTTCGCCGACGACATCGCCGACTGTCCGCGTTCGGGCCTCGAGGTGCAGTTGTGCGGCGATGCCCATCTCATGAACTTCGGGGTGTTCGCGTCACCGGAACGATCGTTGGTGTTCGACATCAACGACTTCGACGAGACACTTCCCGGCCCGTTCGAATGGGATGTCAAGAGGCTCGCGGCAAGCTTCGAGATCGCCGCACGGACGAACGGGTTTCGCGCCGCCGATCGTCGCAACATCCAGAGTGACCTCGGCGAAACCTACGCAACGTCGATGGCGGAGTTCTCCCGCATGGACCACATCGACCTGTGGTACTCGCACCTGAACATCGACAGAATCCTGTCGGACTGGGGAGAGGGCGCTCGGCCGGGGATCGTGCGCAGGTTCAACAAGGCCGTGGCGAAAGCGCGCGGCAAGGATCGACTCCGGGCCTTCAACCGACTCGCCGATCTCGAAGGAGGCAAACCCCGCTTCGTCAGCGATCCCCCGCTACTCGAACCCGTCCGCGATCTCATGCCCCCCGAAGAGCACGAGCGACTCATCGACTATCTGCAGGAGGTGATGAGTTCCTACCGATCGACGTTGCAAGCCGATCGGCAGTTCCTCCTCGAGCACTACGAGTTCGTCGACCTCGCCCGCAAGGTGGTCGGGGTCGGCAGCGTCGGGACCCGATGCTGGGTCGCGCTTCTCGTCGGCCGAGAGGATGGCGATCCCCTGTTCCTCCAGATCAAGGAGGCCGAACCAAGCGTTCTCGAGCGACATCTCGGAGCGTCGCGTTACCCGACCCAAGGGCAGCGAGTCGTCGAGGGCCAGCGTCTCATGCAGGCCACCAGCGACATCTTCCTCGGTTGGGTGCGCGCGCCGGGACTCGACGATCGCCAACACGACTATTACTTCCGTCAACTGTGGGACGCGAAGGCCTCCGCTGATGTCGAGACCATGTCCCCCGACCATCTGCGTATCTACGCCAAGCTCTGCGCCTACACACTGGCCAGGGGACACGCCCGATCGGGTGACAGCATTGCCATCAGCGCCTATCTCGGGGGAGGAAAGGCATTCGCCGCGGCCATGACCAGGTTCGCCGACGCCTATGCCGACCAGAACGAAGCCGACCATGAGGCCTTCTCGACCCGGTTGGCGGGGCACGGCGTGGCAGGATGACATAAGTCATAGTGATCGGGAGAGCAATGAAGATCCATTTTGAAGCCTCGAAGTGTCAGGGTCATGGCCGCTGCTACAGCCTCGCCCCCGACCTTTTCGACTCCGACGACCTCGGCACCGCCGTCGTTCTCGTCACCGGCGAACTCGATGCCGATCAACTCAAGCGGGCCAATCTCGCGGCATCCAATTGCCCCGAGTACGCCATCGAGATCGGAGACTGACATGGAACATCCTCCGGTCAAGGACTTCACCACCGACTTCGACCATGTCGACGATGCGTGGGTCGCCGATCCCTACGCGATCATGGCCGACCTCCGCGAGCAGTGCCCGATCGCACACAGCGACCGTTACGGCGGCATGTGGGTTCCGGTGCTCCACAAGGACGTTGCGGCCATCGCCAACGACACCGAACACTTCACGTCGCGGACGGTCGTCATCAACGAAGGCCGACCCGGCGACGACGCACCGCCGGCACCCATCGGTGTCGCTCCTCCGATCTCGTCGGATCCGCCCTTCCATGAAATCGCCCGCCGACTGCTGCTTCCAGCATTCGCCCCGCGGCCAATCGCAGCTCTCGAAGATTTCTCCCGGGTGCTGTGCAACGACCTTATTGATGCCATGGGCGACAACGACGTCGTTAACGCCAGCCTCGATTACGCGCAACACATTCCCGTGGGACTCATCGCGAAGATGGTCGGACTTCCGCCCGAGGACGGCGACCTGTTCCGGTCGTTCGTGCACGAGATCATCGAGGCGGTCGATCTCCCGGTCGAGGAACGACTTGCTCGATTCGAACCGATCCAGGAGTACATCGTCGGCCTGATCGAGGAGCATCGCGAGAAACCCGCCGACGATCTCATCACGTACCTGCTCGACGCGGAGATTGCCGGCAACAAGCTCGCAGACGAACACGTCTTCGGAACGATCCTCCTCCTGATCGTCGCCGGAATCGACACCACCTGGTCGGCAATCGGTTCGTCGATCTGGCATCTCGCCAACAATCCAGATGATCTCGCCCGTCTGATCGCCCATCCCGAACTGCTGCCATCGGCGATCGAGGAATTCCTCCGCGCGTACGCACCGGTCACCATGGCGCGACTCGTCAAGGACGACTTCGAGTTCGAAGGTTGCCCGATGAAGCGCGACGACTGGATCCTGCTGAGCTTCCCGGCCGCCAACCGAGATCCCGAGATGTTCGACCGTGCCGACGAAGTCCTCATCGACCGCGAGGCCAATCGTCACGCCGCGTTCGGCCTCGGTATCCACCGTTGCCTCGGCTCGAATCTGGCTCGACTCGAGATGACGATCGCACTCGAGGAATGGCTCCGGCGATTCCCCAAGTTCGAACTCGTGGACGCCGACAGCGTCACGTTCTCCCAAGGGCAGGTGCGCGGACCGCGCAGCCTGCCCATCAGGATCCTCGAACGCTCGTAGCGTTCGGCGTCGTTCAGCCGGCGATGACCGGCACCGACTTCATCGCTTCGGCGATGGCGTCGGTGCTGAGGTCCAGATCGACCATTTCGCCCGAGAGGTACTTCTCGTAGGACGCAAGGTCAAGATGTCCGTGACCGCAGAGAGCGGTGAGGATGACCTTCTCCTCGCCGGATTCCTTGCATGCGAGCGCCTCGCGGATGGCGGCGGCGATGGCATGGGTCGGTTCCGGAGCAGCGACGATGCCTTCGGTCTGGGCGAACTTCATCGCGGCGTCGAAGCACTCGAGCTGCGGGATCGAGATCGCTTCGGCGAGTCCGAGTTCGTAGATGTGCGAAACGAGCGGCGACATGCCGTGATAGCGCAATCCGCCGGCATGGATCGGATCCGGAATGAACTGGCTGCCGAGCGTGTGCATCTTCATGAGCGGAGTCATGCCGGCAGAGTCGCCGAAGTCGTATCGGTACTCGCCCATCGTGAGGCTCGGACAGGCTGCCGGCTCGACGCAACGGATGGTCGGGCTCATGCGTCCGGCCAACTTCTCGCGCAGGAACGGGAAGGCGAGACCACCGAAGTTCGAACCACCGCCGGTGCATCCAACGAGGACGTCCGGAGTTTCACCAACCTTCGCAAGCTGCAGGAGTGCTTCTTCACCGATGATCGTCTGGTGCATGAGGACATGGTTGAGCACGCTGCCGAGTGCGTAACGCGTGTTCGGATCGGCGACAGCCATCGCGACGGCTTCGGAGATGGCGATGCCGAGGCTTCCGGGATGATCGGGATCGATCGCGAGCAGCGAACGGCCGTACTCGGTGAGATCCGACGGACTGGGATGAACTGTTGCGCCCCAGATCTCCATCATCGTGCGACGATGCGGCTTCTGGCGGTACGACGCCGCGACCTGCCACACCTCGCATTCCATTCCGTACTGCGCAGTTGCAAACGCGAGCGAGGTTCCCCACTGTCCGGCACCGGTCTCGGTCGTCAGTTTCCTGATGCCCTCTTGGTGGTTGTAATACGCCTGCGGCACCGCAGTGTTCGGCTTGTGTGAACCGGCGGGGCTCACACCCTCGTACTTGTAATAGATACGCGCCGGTGTGTCGAGGAGTGCCTCGAGGCGATGGGCGCGGAACAACGGGCTCGGACGCCAGATCTTGTAGATGTCGAGAACACCGCCGGGGATGTCGATGTATCGCTCCTGGGAGACTTCCTGCTCGATGAGGGCCATCGGGAACAGCGGAGCGAAGTCTTCGGGGCCTGCGGGCTGGAGCGTTCCGGGATGAAGTGCGGGCGGCGGTGGGACCGGCAGGTCGGGCACGATGTTGTACCACTGCGTCGGCATTTCGTCTTCGGACAGGAGGATCTTGTGCGGTGTCTTGAGCGGCATTCCCGAACTCTAGGACATTGCCCGCCGTGCCGGCCGGCCGAGTCGATCACTGGCGGCGAGCGGATACGTCGATAGCGGGATTCGGTCACCACCCGCGGCCACAACCATTGGCTTTCAGCGTTCGGTGACGAATCCCGGAGACTTCACCGGCCCGAGGTCCATCGAGGTGTTCATGCGCGAAAATGCGTCAAGACAGATAGGGCATTCCCGTCGCACAGGCGTGCGGTTGGCTATCTCCGC
>WLFD01000125.1 GCA_009703925.1 Actinomycetota bacterium
GGCCCACTCTCTGGCAGGTGGATGTGACCGGGAAAGGAATTGGCACCCTGATTGCCATAAGTTTCCCATAGGGGATTACACTTACGCCTCCAAAGGCTGGTGCGTAGTCCGCACCCGGGAAGGCACCGCTCGTGAACTCGCAGCATCATCCACGTCCGCAGAACTCTCGGCGGTCGGTCCTTCTCTCCATGCTCGCCATTGCCGTGCTTGTCGCCTCGGTCGTTGTCGCCAGTCCGGGCCAGCGCGCGGAGGCCGAGACCTCGATCCCTTCCTGCCCCGGTGAGGACAGCTACGGCGTGTCGTACTCCGATTCCATAACGGGCGCCAAGAGCTACACCTGTGCCGAGGTCCGCGGATCGGGAACGGTCAGCGTGAAGCCGAACGCTTCGAAGACCTGGACGGCCACGGCGCCCTACGGGTACTACCGCCAGGATTCGAGCCGATGGAGCTCGAGCAGTTCGATCTGGTGGTCGGTCGCAGAAATAGCGACACCCGCACCGAAGGCCAGCGTTTCCTATTCGACCACGGCCAACAACACGGTCGCCGGAACCCGTCATTTCGCCGTCAACATCCTGTGGACCGCCCCGGCCGGCTACGTGCCGAACATGGGCAGCGCGAGCCTTCTGTCGAGCTCTTACACAATTGGCTCCACTTCCGGCGCCATGCCGTTCCTGAACCCCAAGTGGACGAACTCCCAGCTGGTCGAGGCCGGCGACGCGAGCGCGCGCATCTACTCCGATGCGGGTTACAAAATCGTGTATCCGACGCAGGACACTCCGAAGAACATGGCGACCTACTGCTCGTACCTCATGGCCGGTGTCTATACGGCGTCACTCACGACGACGAAACCGGACTGCGCAACAGTGGTGTGCGCCAGCCCCAAGCCGCTCGATGCCCCGCCGTCTCCGTCATGGTGCAACATCAATCCCGGACCGACCCCCTATGCGGTCGGCGACGTCGATTCCACCGTGGGAGGAGTTGGTGAAAACACGATCAACACCTTCGGGTCGGACGGGTCGCAGTTCAACGAGCCCTCCGACAATGCCGTCGCTTCAACCGAACCGGGATTCATCGAGGCAGGCGAGTTGCTCGAAGCCCGCTCGACACTCGCCGAGCCGCTGAGCCTGCGTTGTCCGGCCGGATCCGTTCCGTTGTTCGCCGAGGTGGTCACCTTCGGATTCGAGGATGCGCCCGATCCGCAACTCACCTTCTTCGGCGACGGAGTCGCCATCGAGGCGCTCGCCGAATTCGCCGCTGTGCACACGGGTCTTCAGCTCCACTGCCGTGACCGCAACGCCGGACTCGAGATCAGCGGCAATTCCGTGCGGGGAAGCATCGGTGACGACACCGTTGTCTCCGACGTCGACGAAGTGCTCGCAATGCTGGGGCTGGGTGATGACGACATGGTCGCCAACGGCCGTCTCGCCGTTCTGCTCGGCGGACTCGGCGACGATCACCTCGTTGTCTACGGCGACCAGGCAGTGGCGCGCGGTGGACCGGGCGCCGATCTGATCGAAGCGTTCGGTATCGACCAGCTCATCATCGGCGACGGCGGTAACGACACGCTCATCGGTTCAACCGGGCGCACGTTCATCAACGCGCAGAACGGCAGGGGAGGCGACACGATCATCTGTCGCAGTCCCCTCAACGAGCTCGTGTTCGACTTCGGCGACACCCTCGTCGACTGCCCCGGTTATGTCACTCCCAGCTTCACCGGCTGACCCGGCTCGGTGTCGGTCGGTGCGCTCGTGAAGCATGCGGCGTCGGTTCAGGGTCAGTTCGTGTTGTGGAGGCGACGTCGGGCGGCGATCGCCATTGTCGAGCCGAGGAGGGCGAATCCCGCTCCGGTGGTGAGCAGGAGGGTGGAGTCCGAGCCGGTGGCGGGTAGGGCGGGGTTGGTTCCGTCGGCTGTCGGGTCGGGGGTGGGTCCGTCGTTGTTGACGGCGGTGATGGTGCCGTTGTTGTCGAGTGAGAACCACATGTTGAGTGTGATGGGGTTGCCGGTCGGGTCGGTGGCGGTGGCGGTGACGTCGTGAGATCCGGCGCCGAGGCTGGCGGGGAGCGTGTAGGTACCGCCGAACAGGCCGGTCGGGTCGACGATGCCGGATCCGAGGATCGTGGTTTCGGAGTGGACGACGACTTCGAACGGTGCGCCGGGTTGACCGCCGGTTCCGTTGACGGTGACGGCGAGGTTGCCTGAACGAATCGAATCACCGGGACCGAAGTCGGGGGTGATCGATCCGCCGGATGGTGTCGTGGTGCTCGTCGAACCCGGCGTTGTTGTGGACGTGGACGTGGACGTGGAGGCTGGGGTTGTTGTCGACGTACTCGTGGATGTGGACGGGTTGGGTGTCGTCGTGCTCGTCGTGCTCGTCGTGCTCGTACTCGAGGATGGGTTGGGTGTCGTGGTGCTCGTCGTTGTGCTCGTAGTGCTCGTCGTCGTTGTGGTGGGTATCGGTATGGGCTGCACCTCGAACGCACCGATGTCGGCGACGCTGTTGTAAATGCGGACCAGCGGAGTGCCGCGTTGATCGAAGCCGTTGCCCGTGAAGGTCGCGACCGGGTTCGGACCGGCATTGATAGCGACTGACCCGGCCAGCAACTCCAAGGTCTTGGTCGTCCCACCGTTGTCGGCCAAGGTGCCGAGGCCCGGCGTGCTGGAACGGATCGTGCCACCAGCGTCATTTACCGCAACGTGAGCTGCGTTGGCGATGCCGATGATCGAATGGCTCGAACTGACGGTGAGTGTGGTTCCGGTGGCATCGATGTCGGCGCCGTAGCCGTTGTTGCCGGTTGCGATATTGGCCGACACGATCGTTCCCGAGAGTGTCGCAGTGGGGGGACTGCCCGCTGATCCGAAGATGCCACCTCCGAGTCCCGCCGTGTTCGCAGCGATCGTGACCTGGTCGAGTTCGAGGGCGGGATTCCTGAAGTAGATGCCGCCGCCTTCGCCGACCGCGGAATTTCCGTACAGCGTCGAATTGGCGACGAATACCTGACTGCTCGCGTCGCTGTAGAACGCGCCACCACGGTCACCGGAGTTTCCTGTCACCGCCGAGTTCAACATGGTGAAGGTGGCGGCCTGTTCGAAGATTGCCCCGCCGCCACTGGTTGCCGTGTTGTTGGTCGCTGTCGAGCCGGAAAATGTCAGCGAGGTGATGCCGCCGATCCTGAGCGCACCACCCTGACCTGATGTCGAGTTGCCATCGAATTCGCACCCTGTGATCGTGACGGAAGAGGTGGTCGCCGATGAGTTGATCGCTCCACCGCTGAATGCCGAATTGTTGGATGTAAATGTTGAACTAGTGATCGTGGTGGTGCCTGTGTTGTAGAGAGCGATTGCCCCGCCAGCTCCAGTAGCAGTGTTTCCGGTGAAACTGGAGTTCACGACCTCGAGATCACCGGTGTTCTTGGCGTAGAGAGCGCCGCCGTAGGCGCCTGTCGATCCGGTCACCGAAACATCGTCGAGCCTGAACTTACCGGCGTTCATCGACTTCAGTCTGTTCCTCGAAACCGTGATGCCACTGATGACGACATCGCCGGTCCCGCCCACACGGAAAACGTCATAGGCCCCGGGTCCACCCGTCGTCGTGATCGTGAGCAGCGCCGAGCCGGGGCCGGCGAAAATGACTGCGTCGGTGTCGACGGAACCGTCGGTCAACGTGATCGTGGAGAGCGATGCATCGAAGTTGATGGTGTCGCCGTCATCGGCTGCGGCTGCGGCGTCGCGCAACGTGCAGTTGTTCGCGGTGCCGTCAGAGCAGTGGGCGGCATCGGCGGTGCCGTCACCACCCGAATCGACGGTGATGGTGGCGGCCGCGCCTGCCGGAGCGGCAATGGCGGCGAGAAGAGCTGCCGCGCCGCCGGCGGCGAGGAGCCCGGCCGATCCGATTGCACCGCCACGACGGGCCAGAGCCCGGCGGCCCGTCGACTGGGTCGGGTTTTCGGCGTGATCGGGAGCTGACATCTGTTCTCCTGGAGTCTGTACGAGAGCGGGGAGGATTCTGGCCCTCATAGTACTCGCTAAGTACAACTAATCGTACTCGTTAGGTATAAATGGCTCCGGACTCGGGTCGTGCCCCTGACTTCGTAGTCGGGTCAGGTCGGCAGGGGAGACAAAGCGCAAAGATTCGTGGGGACCCACTGGCCACTAGGTTCAGATCCATGTCCAACAAGGTTCCAACGCCAATCCGCCTGATCCAGTTGGGTGGTGCCTTGGGGATCGCGTTCTGGATCGCGACCATCGGGCGGGCAGTAAGCGAAGGCAGCGGCAACGTCCTCGGGGTGGTGCTCATCGGGGTGATCCTTGGCGCCGCTCATGTGGTCATCGGGTTGGGCTCCGAGCGACGGTCGAAGGCAGTCGCCTACGCCATCGCCTTCGTCTTCTTCGGCGACCTAGCGCTTGCCCTCGTTGTCGACCCGCTCGCGTTCGTACTCGTCGGCGTCACCGTGGTCCTCGCAGTCCTTGCCTCTCTCCCGACCTCGCGATCGTGGTTGTACGGAGCTCCTCAGGGCTAGCGGTGCGTCAGCGGAATCTGGCGCAGGTCGGATCCGTGCCTCGTGCCTCGTGCCTCGTGCATCGGGCAACCGCGAATGCCTCCTTTGCTATCGTCCGCACATGCCCGGGCTTCGGGCCCGACATCGGAGGAATCACATGGCCGCGGACGATCGTGCACCGATTACACCGCTCGCAATTCCCGTCACCACGACGTTCGAGGTCAACGGCCAGGCCGGCGCCGTGCTCGGCCCCTGCTTCGGTGTCATCGCTCGGTCGATGGGTTTCTCTCGTGGCGTGGTCGGCGGGGTCAAAGCGTTGAAGCGGGGCAACATCACCGAGTACTCGGCCACGCTTGAAGAAGGCCGACGTGAAGCGGTGGAGCGCATGGTCGATCACGCACTTGCGATGGGAGCCAACGCGGTGACGGGCGTGAGATTCGACTCGAGTGACATCGCCGACGGCATCGTCGAGATCGTCGCCTACGGAACCGCCGTCGTCCTGTAACGATTTGGGCTCTGTGGAACCCGGGGGCTCGAACCTTCGGCCTTGTTCACAACAAGAACGTTCTGAGATCCCTGGTTGGAACTAGCCTCACCGGATGACGAGAATTCTTGTAACTGCTGCGGTTTTTGGTGTGATTTTTGCGATCTACTACGCCCTCGAAGACCGTTTGAAGCCGAGATTTCGCGGGCGACCGGTCCTTGCGGCCATTTCCTTCTTTCTTTTCTTCGCTGTCGTAGGTGCCGTGCTCGCGCTTCTTGGCTTGTACTGACCCGGGAGACTCTCGAGTCGAATTATCTGCGGCGGGAAATGGCAATTGATTCAGAAGAATTGCTCGAGATGGGGTCGTAGCTCGGGATCACGCCGATTGTCGAGATGTTGTGGACCCATCGGGCATGGGAACCGCTTTCTTGAGCGGCATTTGCGCTTCTCGGTAGGGCGGCAATCGAGATTCCACAATGCCGGGATGCGTAACGCAGGATTACCTCTAATGGTGTAGTTTCCTATTCTCTAAAAAGTTTCAAATTTGGCCGAATAAGGGGAATCAATGCTGGGTCTGCGTGCAGGGCGTTTTGGTACTCGTCGTAGTGCCGTCAGGTTGGTTGGTGTTGTGGCGGTATCGGCAGTGATGGTGGGGTTGACGTTTGTTCCCATTTCGCCGGTGCAGGCGAACGACGAGTTCGTTCCAGCGGCCGGGAATCCTGCGGTGGCTCTCAGCATCGACCCCGATGACGTGACCTGTGTTGCCAATGGGGTGGCAATCAACGGTCAACTGAACGCGGATCTGACGGAATTTTCGTCATTCATGAGTCTCACCGATGTGCCCGATGGTTGGACTGTTCGCAGTTCGTGGGTTGTGTCATCTGGTAATCCTGCCGTCGAGACGTCGTTGGGCAGTGTCGACATTCCGGTGATACGTCCATCGCCATCTATTGCCCCGCCGTCAACACCCTATGTGGATGATGTCTGGTTCGGTGATCTGGTGGATGCGGGTGCGACGTTCGACTACACGGTGACGGTGCAGTTGTTCGACACCGTTTCTGCGTGGGTGCAAGGAACCCAGGTCGCCATTGCGTGTAGCGGAAACAACGTCCCGGTGGTCACTGTGACGGCCCCGTCTGGAGAGGTGGTGCCAGTCCCGCAGCCGACGAAGGACCCGATTACACCCAGTGCCATCGCGTGGGGTGAGTGTGACAGCGAGGCGGCCATCGAAGGTGAGCAGTGTGCGACAGTGTCGGTGCCGCTTGATCATTTTGGTTCTCAGGGCACGTTCATCAACATCGCGGTGAACCGGTTCCCGGCCACGAGCGGTCAAAGCAACGGTGCTCTGCTGACGAACCCCGGTGGCCCCGGAGGTCGCGGCCTGTCGTTCGCCCGCGGGATGTCTCGAATTTACGCCGGCACTGCACTTGCCGAGAATTACGACATCATCGGTTTCGATCCCCGGGGCGTCGGGGAAAGTTCCCCGGCGCCTTACTGCGCTCCTCCACCCGATGGTTCCGACAGTCTTGGCAATGTTCTGGATCCCGACTGGCCGAGTTATTTTGCTGCAGTCGTCCCAGCCATCGGGACGTATAAGTCGATGTGTTCGGCAGCGACCGCGAGGTACCTCGGATTTTTGGCTACGAGGCAGGTCGCGGGAGATATGGACTGGATCCGGCGGGCTGAGGATATTGGTCGGGGTAGCGACAAGAAACTGGCGTACTTCGGTGGTTCGTACGGGACTCGCCTCGGTGAGGTCTACCTGCAGCATTTCGGGAACCACGCTGGCGCCTTCGTGCTCAGCGGGGCAGTGGATCCCGCATCTACCTACGTTGACGACCTCACCGAGCGTGCCGGTCCGCCCGACGAAGTGTTCGACATTCTGTTCGCCCCCGCCGCGCCTGACGGTATCGGTGACAAGTTCTACGAGGTTGTTGCTGCTCTAAGTGCGCCTGCTCCTACCGGGTTGAATCCCTCTGCCGGTGCTGGTGGACGGGCTTCGGTTCCGGCCACCGTCGACGGTCAAGAGGCTCAGGTCACTCTTGCGAGCTTTACCCTGCAGGTTTCGTTTGCGCTTAAAGGTGAAACCTCGTGGCCCGAGACTGCCCGCTTCATTTCTGGTACCTACGACGTTGTCGTCAATGGTCTCGATGTTGCAATCGAAACGCCCCCCGACCCTCTCGTCAGTGAACCGTTGCCGGATGGTCTGGCCAATGCCCCAGAGACAGCCAGCCCTGGCGAGATTCGTGCCTCATTCAATTCCTCACTGATATTCAGTACCGTGGATTGCCTTGACATGCCTGGGGTTCCCTCCTCCGCGGCGGAGATGGTCCAGGCAGCCGAGAGTTCCGCACCCGGTGAACCAGTGAATTATCTGGGATGGCTTTATCCGATGAACTTGGGTGGCTGTGAGGGGCTGTTCCCCAGCGGCATCGATGTCACCGATGACTCAGAGCCCACCAAGGCGTGGCCGGCATTGCCACTGCCGGAAGGCACACCGGCACCATTGATCATCGGAAGTTTCGGAGATACCGCCACTCCATACGCGTGGAGTGTGGCAATGCACGAGTACTACGTTGATAACGGTATCGATGCATCGCTGGTGTATTACGAGGGTGCAGAACACGTCGCTGGCGTGTCGTGGCCACCCACAATTTGCATGTACAGCATCATCA
>WLFD01000126.1 GCA_009703925.1 Actinomycetota bacterium
CGTCGACGATCGGCCACGAACTCGCGGCCGATCAATGCATCGCCCACTGCCGCTGCGGTGATCCCACCTTTGAGAAACCACGCGTCCGGTGCCGAGATGCCGATGATCCTGCGGCCCAGCGCAGCGTGTGCCGCGCGCCTGTAGACCTCAACCTCGAGCATCTCCGGCATCGCTCAGCCTGCGGGACGTTCGAGGGCCTGCGCGAAATCGGCCACCAGATCGTCGGCGTGCTCGAGTCCCGTCGAGACGCGGACCGTGCCGGGACTGATTCCGTTCGCCGCGAGTTCCTCTGGGGTGAGGTTCACGTGTGTCGTCGAGGCCGGATGGGTGACGAGTGTCTCCGGCCCACCGAGCGACGTCGCCAACTGAGCGATTTCCAGCCCCTCGACGAACGCCACACCGGCCTCGATGCCACCGACGAGGTCGAAGGTGAGCAAGCCGCCCGGTAGACGCATCTGACGCTGTGCGAGCTCGTACTGCGGATGCGATTCAAGGCCCGGCCAACGCACCTCGGCGGTGGCCGGATGGGACTCGAGGAACCGGGCAAGAACACCTGCCGTTGCGCTCTGACGTTCGAGGCGCACACCAAGGGTCCGCAGACCGCGCAATCCGTTCAGGGCATCGAACGGCGACGCGTTGGCGCCCTGCAGCACCGCGAACGAGTACAGCCAGTCGACCAGTTCGGCCGCTCCGGCGACAACGCCCAGCGTTGCATCGTTGTGACCGGCGATCGCCTTCGTGGCCGAGTGGATGACCAGATCGACGCCGTGATCGAGAGGCCGCTGGATGAGCGGTGTCGCGAATGTCGAGTCGACAACCGTCATCGGTCCGGCGATCGCACCGAGTTCGTCGAGATCGACAAGATCGAGGCGGGGATTCGCCGGCGTCTCGGCGAAGACGAGCGTCGTGCGCCCGGGGATGACTGCGGCAGCGAATGCGCCCGGCTCTGTGGCATCGACAAAGGTGACGTCGATACCGAAACGTGGACACGCGGTCTGCAGCAACAGCTGGGTCCCGGCGTAGAGCTGACGCTGGGCCACGATGTGATCGCCGGTCGAACAGAGTCCGAGGATGACGGCGCTGATGGCACCCATGCCCGAAGCGAACGCTCGGGCCGTTTCCGCCCCTTCGAGCTGGGCGATGGCATCTTCGAATCCGGCCACGGTCGGATTGCCGTAGCGGCTGTAGAAACGCGCCGATCCGATGCCGGTGGCCATCTTGCGACCTTCGGCCACGGTCGGCGTAACGAACGTAGTTGTCGCCCACAGGATCGGGGCGAGTGCGGTGTCGTTGTCGCCTCGGCCGGCCCGGATGGCCTTGGTCTCGGGATGGAGTTCGTGCTCGGTCATGACGTTGCCTTCTCGATTTCGGAAAGAAAGGGAACCACGGCGTCCGCCACCTGACCGATGGCGATCAGGAACGCGTCGTGGCCGTCGGGGCTGTGGATCTCGACCAGCCGTGCGTCACCACCGGAGCCGTTCACAAGGTCGCGGATCGTCTCCTGCTGATGCGGCGGGTACAGCACATCGGAATCGATGGACATCGTGAGCACCGGCGCGGAGATTCGGGCAACGGCCCGTTCGAGTCCGCCACGACCCCGACCGAGGTCGTGGAGATCCATCGCCCGGTTGATCACGAGATAGGAATTGGCGTCGAAGCGCCGGGCGAGTTTCGCCCCGTGGTAATCGAGATAGCCCTCGACCTGGAAGCGCTGCCACGGCGTGAAACCGTCGTCGAGCGGATCGAGTTCGCGTCGGCCGAAGCGCGTCGCGAACACCGATTCGGTCCGGTACGTGACCTGCGCCGTCTCGCGGGCGATCGCCAGCCCCTGATGGGGGCCGTCACCCGGAGCGGCGTCGTAGTAGTCGCCACCGCGCCATTTCGGATCGAGTGCGATGGCACTGCGTTGCACGCTGGAGAACGCGATCTGCCACGGACTGGCCGCCAAGGTGGAAGCGATCGCAACGACGCCGCCAACACGGTCGGGATACATCACACCCCACTCGAGTGCCTGCATCCCTCCCATCGAACCGCCGACCACCGCCAACCACCGATCGATGCGCAGGTGATCGGCGACAGCCGCCTGTGTGCGAACGATGTCGCGGATGGTGACGACAGGAAATGCCGATCCGTAGGGAGTTCCGGTGCTCGGGTCGATCGACGACGGACCGGTGGTTCCCTGACAACCGCCCAGGACGTTCACGCACACCACGAACAGCCTGTCCGTGTCGATTGCCCGTCCGGGACCGATCAGGTCATCCCACCATCCCTCCGTCGGGTGACCGGGACCGCTCGGGCCGGCGGCATGACTGTCACCCGTGAGGGCATGGCACACGAGGACAGCGTTGGTCCCCGATTCGTTCAACTCGCCCCAGGTCTCGAAGGCGACCGTGATGTCGCGGAGCGTTCCGCCCCCTTCGAGCACGAACGCCCGGTCCGCACCGAGACCGACGAACTTCCGACCACCCGCGGGATCACCCGGCTGCCATGCGCCTGAGGCGGGCAGCAGGTCGGCGCTCAGTGGCGCCCGACGGGTCGGCTGGGACATCGATACTCCTCGAACAGGTTGTTGCCGCCACCGGATGGTGGAAGCCGCATCCCCACCTTTCGGCGGGTTGGCACCTTGGGTGTTCGCCCCAGGTTGCCGAGCCCGGAGAACCGGGCCACTCGTGATGTGTTGGACAATGCTGCCCGTATCGGACCTGACGAGTCAAACACCGCAAGTCACCGCCGATGCGGATTTCGATGACCCGTGCCGGAGAATGCCCTCCTCCCCCGGGTCGGAAGGGCCTAGGTTGGCGCCGTGACCACTCCCGTGCCTGCCAATGCCACCCTGAACCCGACCGGCGAGCAGCTCGGTGCCTTCGCCAACGGACCTGATGACGGACCCATCGTCATGGTCAACCTGCTCCGCTATCTCGATCAGGCCAGTGACGGCAGCGGCCGCACCGGACGCGAGGCCTATGCCACCTATGGGGCGGCCGTCATCCCGATGGTCATCGAGCGGGGCGGAAGCTTCGAGTTCATGGCATCGGCCCACGCAACCGTGATCGGCCCGGCCGACGAGCAGTGGGACGAAGTCATACTCGTCCAGTACCCGTCGCGTGCCGCGTTCCTCGACATGATCTCGAGCGACGCCTATCAGGTGGCGATGGTCGATCGCGAGGTTGCACTCGCGGACAGCCGTCTGATCCCCACCACCCGCACCGACCGCTAGTCGAGCAGATCGGCGCATTTCGCACGCGCCGCCCACCAGCACAGGACAGCATCGGCATCGGCCGATTCGAGGTCGTGTGCAGCCGTGAGCGCACAACCTGCCTCGAACAGGTGCACACGCGCCTCCTCGGCGTTGACCGCTGTGGCCACCCTGCGGAGATGACGTGCTCCAATCGACCATTGGTCGAGGTTTGCCGGCATCGGCAGATCGGCCAACTGACGCGCCGAGAGCTTGAGCGCTGTCGGCGTCAGGGCAGTGCCCCCTGCCCGTTCCGCCGCCCATGCACACGCTGGTGGCGCCATGAGTGCCGCGGCAACCAACCAGCGGTGATCGTCATCATCGAATTCGTCATGCAGATGTACGGACAGGACCGGAACCGCCGGCCAGTTCGTTCCCTCGCCGTCGACAACGACCTCGACGATGCGGGTCTGGGTCGCCACCAACAGTTTGGGGCTGCAGCGCAGATCGATCAGTGGACCGATCCTCGACTTGTTACCGGGCACCGCGCACCAGGAGCGCAACGCTTCGACGTCCAGAACCGGAGCGTTGAACTGCGTGCCGGCGATGCGGGTCGACTTGATTCCCCATGAGTGACGGGCCGCTTCGATGAGCCCGGAGGTGATCACCCGGGGGTACCCGGCCGCCACCGGTTTTGTCGGGTCGCTGTCGGAAAGGAAGGGAACGAGCGCGTAGAACTCGTCGCGGAAACCCGCCGTGGTTTGCGCCCATTTCGAAAGGCGTTCACAGTCGGCCAGATCGAGCAGCGGCACGCCGACCGAGGCCGCCGCCGCTGAGCCCCACGAACCGATCGAGGCGAAACGTTCCGCGTCGATGACGGCAACGATCGTTCGATTGATACCGGTGCTGACGATCGTCGGCGTCTCGACCGGATCAGGCTCAGCGGCGGCAATGCCCTTGCGTCGGATCACCGGTGCACATACATGAACCGCCGCTCCGAAGAACTGCTCGCCGGCGAGCCAGAGCTCTTCCAGTTCACCGCGTTCGATCACGCACTCGCGCACGGTCCCGGCATCGCGCGCACCCAGCAGGGACGCGGGCTGCACGAGCACCACGAGTCCCCCGGGTTTCACGGCATCAAGCGCCCGTATGACGAACAGCCCCGCGGTGTCGGTGTACCCGCCGGGCTTGCCCATCACGACGCGCGCCGCTTCCTTGCTCGCCGCGTCGCGGACGGTGTTGCTGGCCAGTTGTCCACCGAATGGCGGATTGCCGATCACTACGTCGAGTCGGGTGTCGCGGGGCCACCGATCGCGCAGAGCGTCGCCGACAACGATCGATTCGCCGAGCGCGGCGACGACCGTCCGGAGATCATCGCCTCCGACTCCTTCATCCGCCGCCCAGAGCGTCAGCACCGTTCTGGTTACCTCGACCGCGATCGGGTCGATGTCGATGCCGGCCAGAGCACCGATCACGTCGATCGGGTCGATCCCGTTGCCGCGCAGCAGGCGCGCAGCTGCCAGCAGGAACACCCCACCGCCACAACTCGGATCGCAGATCAGCGGAAGTTCGACATCGACTCCCCCGAGGGCCCGATCGACGAGGGTTCCCGCCACCGAATCCGGCGTGTAGTGAACCCCGCGCTGCCGGCGATGCCCGTCGGCGAGAAGCGACTGGTGGAGTTCGCCGAGACCGCTCAGCGTCGACACGCCGTGGCCGTCGGGCCGATCCTGCGAATCGCCATCGGCGAGCAGCGGAAGCAGGCTAGAAAGAACTTCGACGTCAAGGCCCCGATCGGACGCAAACGCACGCGCCGCGGCACCGAGCGATCGACGGAGCTCGCCTTCCGGGTTCATGGAGAACGCCGGGAGTTACTTGGACGCAGTGTCGTTGCGGGGATCCCACGCGGTGAGATCGGCAAGACGCTTGTCGTTCGAGAAAACTTCGACGATCGGATAGTCCTCGAGCTTCAGACGCTTGAGCAGTCGCTTGACTTCGAGCTCCTCGTTCCAGAGAACGAGCGTGACGACGACACCCGACTCGCCCGCACGTGCTGTGCGGCCCGAACGGTGGAGATACGCCTTGTGATCTTCCGGCGGGTCGTAGTGGATGACGACGTCGACATCATCGACATGGATACCGCGGGCGGCGACATCGGTGGCGACGAGCACCTTGAGTTTTCCGTCGCTGAAGTCCTTGAGCGCCTTCTCGCGATGGCTCTGACGAAGATCGCCATGGATCGATGCGGCGTCGACGTCCTCGCGCACGAGATCGCCGGCGACTCGATCGGCGGCACGCTTGGTGCGCACGAACACGATTGTGCGGGTCGATGCCCGGGAGATGGCGGCAGCGACCTTGATCTTGTCCATGTCGTGCACGGCAAGGAATCGGTGCTGCATCTTGTCGACCGTCACCTGTTCCGAGATGACCTCGTGCATGGCGGGATCGGTCTGGTAACGCTTGATGAGCGTGTCGACCACACCGTCGAGCGTCGCCGAGAACAGGAGCGTCTGGTGCTGACCGGGGATGTGGCGCAGGATCCATTCGACCTGCGGAAGGAATCCCATGTCGGCCATGCGATCGGCTTCGTCGATGACGACCTGCATGATGTCACCGAGCGAGATCTCCTTGCGCTCGATCATGTCGATCATGCGACCCGGTGTGGCGACGACAACTTCGACGCCCTTCTCGAGTTCGGCGACCTGGGTTTCCATCTTCGCCCCGCCGTAGATGGCGGTGACGGTGACGTTTCGGACCGCTCCGATCGGGGCGAGTTCGTCACGCACCTGCGTAGCGAGTTCTCGGGTGGGAACGAGAATGAGTGCACGGGGTCGACGGGGTTCCGCCGTCTTGACCTTCTCGAGCACCGGCAATCCGAAGGCGAGCGTCTTGCCCGAACCGGTCTTGGCCTTGCCACAGACATCGCGCCCGGCGAGGGCGTCGGCGATGGTCAGTTCCTGAACCGGGAACGGGCTGGTGATCCCGCGCTCATCGAGTACGGCAGTGAAATCGGGCGAGATGCCCAAGTCGGCAAAAGTTGTCATCGGAGGCTTTCCTGAGGGGAAGTGCGACACCCTCGGGTGCCGCCGGACGACCGACGGCCGTCCCTAACGACCCTCATGCTACCTGACGAGGGTGAATTCTCCCCCGATGACCTCCTGCACGGCAGCGGGATAGGTCGGCTCGTGTTCGGCGTCGAAACTGAAACGGCCCAGCACCGTGTCCACGGAACCGATCTCGGCCAAGGCCGCCTGAATGGCGGCGGGATCACCGGATTGCGCCTTTTCCATCGCCGCCAGGAGCACCTGGACTGCGGCGTAGCCCTGCGCAGCGAAGGCATCGGGGGCGACACCATTCGCCTTCGTGTACGACTCGACGAATTTCTTCGACTGCGGATTCGAGGAATTGATGTTCCATGAGCCCGAGACGATCAGACCCGATGCAGCTGCCCCGGCTTTGCCGAGGACCGAGGCGGAATTGAAACCGTTGCCACCGATGCGCACGGCAGTCGTGGAGGCGGTCGCCACCAGAAAGTCTCCGGCAATCGTCGAACGCAGCGCCATGAACACGACATCCGGCGACGTCGCCAAGGCGGCCGCTGCGATCGAACCGACTGTGGTCGAACCCTCCACATAGTTCTGTTCGCTGGTAATCGTGATCCCGTTCGCCCGCGCTGCAGCACGGAACGATTCTGCCGAACCTGTCGAATAGCCATCGGCCGATTCCCAGATCAGCACCGCGTTTTTCGAGCTCTTCAACCTGTTCTGAGCGACATAGGCGACAGAGTCCGAAACCATTGCGTCCTCGGACAACGACACCCGCCAGATCCGATCACCGATGGCACCCATGTCGAGGGTCGCGTTCGTGACTCCCAACACCGGGATACCAGCAGCTTGGGCAAGCAGATCGGCCGAAGCCGCCACGGGCGAAAGTGTCGGCCCGAGCACGACCGAGGCGCCTGCGCCGATCGCCGCCCGCATTGCTTCGTTGCCGCCCGCCGAAGTCGACAGATCGTCGTAGGTGCGCAGATCGACGAGACCGTTGCCCAGTTCGGCAACGGCAAGGGCCGTTCCCTTCTGCTGCGCAAGACCGTAGGACGAGGCGCTGCCGGTGCTCGACGCAATCGACGCAACGACCACCGGCTCGGATTTCGCCGTTGCCGATGTTGAGGATCCACAAGCGGCCACGAGCAGGGCCAGTGCAACTGCAGGGATGGCAAGCAGGATTCGACGGGATTTCATCGTTACGAAAGAACGGATTCGATGGCGGCGACGAGTTCGTCAGCTTCCGGGTCGACCGTGGGCCGGAACCGACCGACGATCTCACCACCGGGAGCGACGAGGAACTTCTCGAAATTCCACTGGATGTCGCCGGCCTCACCAGCACCATCGGCGGTCGCCGTGAGTTCGGTGTAG
>WLFD01000127.1 GCA_009703925.1 Actinomycetota bacterium
CCCGACAGCGCCCGCGAGTTCCTCCACGAGATCCACCGTCTGTGGGGTCGCATCCTCGGACTCGACTGCATCACCGTTGCCGCCGTGAACGGGCATTGCTTCGGAGCCGGCGCCCTTCTGTCGAGTGCGCACGACCGGATCGTCATGCGAGAGGACCGCGGCTATTGGTGCATGCCCGAGGTCGACCTCGCCCTTCCCGTCAGTGAGAAGATGGCGGCCCTGCTCCTCGCCCGACTCCCCCGCCGGACCGTCGCCGAAGCACTGAACACCGGTCGTCGGTACACCGGCCCTGAAGCCGTCGCCGCCGGCATCGCCGACGAGATCCTTCCTGAATCCGAGGTCCTCGCTTCCGCCATCGCATGGGCGGCAACGATCGCACCGAAATCCCGCGAGGTCATCGGCACCCACAAAGAGATGCTCCACGGCGACGCGATCAGGATTCTCGGCGCCTGATCGACAGCGCACAACTAGCGTGCTTGGTCATGTCCGATCATCGCGGTGCCATCGAGAATCTGCTCTACAGCTACGCCAATGCGATCGACGACGGCGATTACGAAGCCATCGGGACTCTCTTCGCAAGGGCATCGCTCGCCGATGCCGACGGGAACCCCCTCGTCACCGGGGCTGAAGCGGTCACCGGCATGTACAACTACACGACGTTCAAGCATGACGATGGCACGCCGCGCACACATCACGTCACCACCAACCTCCTGATCGAGATCGCCGACGACGAACTGACGGCCACGTGCCAGTCACGCTTCACCGTCTTCCAGCAGACGGACCTGTTGCCGCTGCAGCCCATCATCGCCGGCCGCTATGCCGATTCGTTCGCCCGCACCGACGGCGTATGGCACTTCACCGAACGCCGGATGCGCCCGACGCTTTACGGCGATCTCAGCCACCATCTCCCCGAGGAGTTTCGTCAGCAATGACCGATCCAGGCAGCCTGTTCGACATTTCAGGAAAGACCGCTCTGGTCACCGGCGGAAGCCGCGGCATCGGGCTGATGATCGCCCGCGGATTCATCGAGGCCGGCGCCCGCGTCGCCATCTCGTCCCGCAAGGCATCGGTGTGCGACGAGGTCGCCGCCGAACTTTCACAGATCGGTGAATGCGTCTCGTTCCCGGCGGACCTGTCCACCGAAGCCGAGTGTCTGCGCCTCGCCCGCGAGGTTGGCGAGTGGAGCGGCGGTTCGCTCAACATCCTGGTGAACAACGCCGGCGCCACATGGGGCGCCGAGTTCGACGATTTCGACGACTCGGCGTGGGACAAGGTCCTCGATCTCAACGTCAAGGGCGTCTTCCATCTCACCCGTTTCCTGCACGCCGAACTCATGGCGGCCGCATCGGCAGCCGATCCCGCCCGCGTCATCAACATCGGGTCGGTGGATGGCATTCAGGTGCCGATGCTCGAGACCTATTCGTATTCCGCGTCGAAGGCCGCCGTTCACCAACTGACCAAGGTGCTCGCCAAGCGTCTCGCCGGCGAACACATCACGGTCAACGCGATCGCACCCGGCCCGTTCGAGTCGAAGATGATGGCGTCCACACTCGAGAACTTCGGTGACTCGATCAAGGCTTCCGTGCCGCTTCACCGGATCGGCGAACCGTCCGACATGGCCGGCACCGCGATCTTCCTGTCGTCGAAAGCCGGCGCCTACATCACCGGAACCGTGATTCCTGTCGACGGAGGCTTGCTGCTCTAGACCGGGAGCCTCAGGTCAGGAAGACGAACGAGATCAGCATTGCCGCGATGAACACCACGGCGAGCACACCGAGAATCCAGGTGAGGGTGTTGCGTCCCGGGTGCATCAGGCCGAAATCGAGAACGTCTTCGCGGCTGCGCTTGAGTCGGTACTTGTCGTTCGCCGGCGTTCCCACCTTGGGCAGGTGGTTCTGGGGCTTGCGGGGCTTTTGGGTCTTCTTGTGGTTGGCCACGACGAGACGCTAGTGCCCAACCCCGGACCGAATGGCAGAATCGGACCATGTTCGAACTGGGACCGATGCCCGACACCCCCGACATCGGCCCGGCCGCGCCCGATGCGGGAAAACTGGAACCGATCGCTCCCGGAGTCTGGGTCTGGATCGGGACGGACGGCGCCGGCCGCCCGGGACCGAATGTCGGCGTGATCGTCGAAGACGACGGAATCACCCTGATCGACACGCTGGCGGCACCATCTCCGGCCCGGGCCCTCAACAACGAACTCAAGCGATTCGGGGTCCCCGTGCGCCGGGTCGTCTACACCTCGAGCCATGTCGAATCGGTCGGAGGCTCGGCGGTGTTCTGGATGGCCGCCCGTTACGGTCGCTCGCAGGCCAGCACGCTTCTCGAACAACCCGTTCCGATCGAGGCCTACCGCCGACTTGTCCCCGCCTACGCAGGAGAGTTCGACGAGTCGTTCGCCACCCGCCCGGTCTCGCATGTCGTCGATGCCGCGGCGTGGCTGACTCCCCTTGTCTGTGCCATTCCCGTGAGCGGCCAGCAGCACGAGAACCTCGTCGTGCTCGTGCCGTCCGCCGGTGTGATCTTCACTGGCGCTTTCGCCACGATCGGAACCACGCCCAATGCCTGGGACGGATTCCCCGAACTCTGGGCCGACACACTCGGCGAACTGGCGGATCAGGCCAACGTGGTCGTCCCCGGGATCGGACCGGTCGGAGCACCGCGCCATCTGGGTCTGCTGCAGGCCTATCTCTACGCCGTCGCCGATGCCGATGGCGATGCCCGTCGCATTCCGGCCGGCCCGTGGGATGATTGGACCGGACGGGATCTCGATGTCATCAACGTCGAGCGGGCTCTTCGGTTGTCGCTCGACGACCAGGGCGTTCCCGTTGCGATGCTGCAGCGAATCGGTATGGCGTGACCACCGCCCGAGCAGACGAGGCGAAATGACAGATCCGAACAAGATTCCGATTCCCGCGTCGACGACCGTCCTTGTCCGCGACGGCGAGAACGGTCTCGAGGTCCTGCTCGCCCGACGCAACACGAAACTCTTCTTCGCCGGTGGCGCATGGGTGTTTCCCGGGGGACGGATCGATCCCGAGGACCATCCCGGTGATGTCGTGACCGATGACGACGATCCCCGGATGCTGGAAGCGGCTCGCCATGCCAGCGTGCGCGAAGCGGCCGAGGAGACCGGCGCCGTGATCGACATCGACTCGCTCGTGTGGCTCTCCCACTGGACGCCCCCGATGGAGGCACCCAAACGATTCTCCACCTGGTTCTTCATGGCACCGGCCCCCGAACACATCGGGGCCCTCGAAGCCGATGGCGGCGAGATCCACGAGCTCGCTTGGATGTGCCCCGGCGACGCCATGCGTCGGCGCAACGAAGGTGACATCGAACTGATCCCGCCCACGTTCATCACGCTGGCGCTGCTCGAACATTTTCCGACTGCGCACGATGCTCTCGAGCACTACCGGAACTTCCCGCCCGAGCATTTCGTCACCAAGTTCGCCGCTGTCGACGGAAGCGTCGTTGCGATGTACGAAGAGGATGCCGGCTACAACTCGGGCGATGCGTCGATTCCGGGTGAACGCCATCGCCTCTGGATGGGCGACGGTGACTGGCGATACGAGCGCAGCCGTTGGCCGGGCCGCACGCTGAACGGCTGAGCTAACAGCCGCACATCCCGCCGCCGCAACCGTGTCCGCCACCCATGGGCATCTGCGCTGGAGCACTGGCGCTGGTGGACGAGGAAGCGCTTCCGGTGGAAGCGAACACCGAGAGAAGCCGGCGCGAACCGACGTGCCCCTGCGGACAGTCGATCGGATCGGACGCTTCCGCCATCGGCCGACGGGCCTCGAACGTGGTTTCGCACTCCGGACAACGGAACTCGTAGAGCGGCATGACCGAACCCTACCGGGCTAGTGCGGGACCATGCCGCCGTCGGCGAGGATCACCTGTCCGGTCATGAAGCTCCCGGCATCGCTCGCCAGCAACAGGGCCGGTCCGACCATCTCGTCGGGATGAGCAGCGCGCTTCATCGGCGAGGCTGCCGCCATGGAGGCCTGCGCTTCGGGGGTATTCGCCCGCACCATGTCGGTGTCGACCGTGCCGGGAGCGAGCGCATTGACCCGGATGTTCTTCGAGGCAAGACCCGAGCCCATCGAGCGGGTGAACGACATGAGCGCAGCCTTCGCGGCGCCGTACATCGCGACGTTCGGTGATCCGAGGAAGGCGCCGGCGCTGATCACGTTGACCACCGATGCGTGTTCGCTCTTCTCGAGGTAAGGCAATGCCGCCTGGATCAGAAAGATCGGTCCGCGCAGGTTCACCTCGAACTGCTTGTCCCACGCCTCGGGTGTGAACTCACCGAGCGGCATCGTCACGCCGGTGGCAGCGTTGTTGACGACGATGTCGACACCGCCGAACCGCTCCACGGTGACGGCGACGAGCGCGTTCAGCGCCTCGATCTCTCCCATGTGCGTTGCGACACCCAGAGCGCGGTTGCCGCGGTCGACGGCGGAAATCGCCAATGCATTCAGATGCGTCTCCGTCTCGGCACAGGCATCGGCCTTGCGGCTGGCGACGACGACGTTCGCTCCCGCCGAGATGAATCCCTCGGCGATCGCCCGACCGATACCCCGGGTTCCTCCGGTGACGATGGCGGTGCGGCCGCTGAGGTCGAACAGGGCGGAAAGTTTCTGCGGATCCATGTTCGGTCAACTTACCGTGCGTTCAATGAGCGACGTTGATCCGTTCTGGTAGAACTGTCGCCATGACTGACGCCGCCGACATCATCGGGACCGACCTTCTCTGGAACATCGACGAGAACGGCGTGGCCTGGCTCACGCTCAACCGCCCCGATGCCGCCAACGCCATCACCCCGGACCAGCGCAACTGCACCATCGAACTCATGCAGGCCGCGAGCAGCGATCTGAACGTTCGTGTCGTCGTCATCACCGCCGCCGGGGAACGTCATTTCTGCACCGGCGCGGACCTGCGCGTCAGCACCATTCCCGTGAACCCCGGCCCCGACGACGCCCCCACCAAGGTGCTCGGCGATGTCGGCCGCAACATCAAGCGGGGCGCACAGCGCCTCATCTCGTCGATCATGGATTGCGAGAAGCCCGTGATCTGTGCGGTCAACGGCACCGCCGCCGGTATCGGAGCCCACATCGCCTTCGCTTCCGATCTCGTCATCGCCGCCGACAATGCGAAGTTCATCGAGGTGTTCGTCCGCCGGGGCATCACCCCGGATGGCGGCGGCGCCTACATGCTTCCCCGCATCGTCGGACTGCAAAAAGCCAAGGAGCTCATCTTCTTCGGAGACGACGTCCGTGCCGATGACGCACTCCGCCTCGGACTCGTGAACAAGGTCGTTCCCGGTGCCGAACTTCACGCAGCCGCCGCCGAGTGGGCCGGCCGACTCGCCGAATCGCCGACCAAAGCCCTCATGCTCTCGAAGTGGCTCCTCAACCGGAGTCTCGACTCCGAGCGCCATGGCGCCTTCGAGGACGAAGCCTGGGCCCAGGAGATGGCCTCCTACACGCAGGACTTCCAGGAAGGCGTTGCCGCGTTCAAGGAACGACGCGACGTGCAATACCGCGGTTGGTGATTCTCAGCCGGTGAACGCGGGGCCGTGCACGAAGCACGCATCGGCGCCGTAGCGCTCGAAGACCGTGCGTTCGCAGTAGGTGGCTTCCGGGTAGAACTCACCCATCGTGGCCCTGGCTGCGGCGTTCGACTGGTCGACGGGAATGTTCTGCACGGCATTGGCGAACGATGCCGCCGGAAGCATGTTGCGCAGGATCAGGTTGCCATCGGGCTTCGCCCCGTCGGGCAACGCCTCGCCGATCGGACCGAACCAACTGAGCGGCGTCGCACTGTCTCGGGTGAGCGACTCGACCGACGGCCGATCCTCGTTCGCCGCGATCACGTAGAGATACCGACCCTGTGAATCAAGTGCGGTTTCACTGTCACGAGCACATTCCACAACAGGTGCAGGGGTGACGAGCAGGTTGGTGCACATCGACCAGTACCGCAGTTGCTGCTGCGGATAGAGGCTCTCGGTCGGCGTGTCGGGATAGGTCGGCGCGAGTCCACGTACCAGAACGATCCGGCCGCTCTTCCACGTGGTGGTTGCGTACACGTACTTGTTGTCGGCGTTCGGGAACAGGCCGCCACCACCCGAGAACGAGAACTCGGGTTGCTCGGCCGGCGGGATCGCGTCGGCGATTGCGCTGCCCATGACCAGCGCGGCCAGGGCCACGATCGCCGGTTCGGGACCGAAGGTGGTGCAACCCGTCTTCGTGACGCTGTTGACCGTGATCGACGGAAGGGCCACCCCACCGCTCGGACTGTTGGCATCGAACGGCACATAAACGCGGATCAGGATCCAACCACCGCCGGGGAGCGCATCGATCGCACCGGGTATGGCCGACGTGATCTGCGGCGTTGCGGTGACGTTCACGGTCACCGTGTAGTTGCGGGGCATTGCGGTGAGCGATTGACCGGGAAGGAACGGATTGATGCTGCCTGCGTCGGGAACGATCGCGGTGTCGTTCAGACCCCCGGTGCTGGATCCGGCCGGGTCGTACGCGTTGAAGGACATGTATCTGGCGTAGGCGAATTCACCACTGATCGTGATGACGTCACCCAGCGAGAAGTTCGTGGGCATGGCCCAGTACGTGGAATTCGTGTCGGGATAGGCGACGTTGGCGTCGTCCTGGTTCACGATGATCGGAAATGCGCAGGTCGGATCGATGACCGATGGACTCACCTGCGCCGACGCGGTCGGCACCGCCGTCAGAGCCGCCAATGCGGCGATCGGGAGGAGGACAGCGAGGCAGCGCTTGAGCAAGGTCATGACAGTGGTTCTCCGGTCAGCGAGGAAAGTAGAAGTCGCGCCATGGTCTCGATCATGGCGTCGCGGGTCGTGCCGCGCTTTTCGAACATTTCCCGATAGTTCGGGAGACGGTCGAGGGCGGCAAGCATCGCCCCTGCGGTCGCTTCGGCATCGAGTGCCGTGGTCAGTCGACCAACGCTCTGCGCGGAGCGAACCTTCGCAACCATCGAGGTCATGAACGGCGCGTTGTACCCGCGCCGGATCCCGCGGAATCGTTCATCGCGTTCGTCGGCGCGCAGCAGCATGATGCGGAGCACCGCCGCATGCTCGTCCCAGAACGTCGTGTAATCCGACACGAAGCGCCGGGCCCGATCGGGACCGTCGGGGCCGGTCCAGTCGTCGTCGAGTTGGGCGCTGATCGGGGCGACCTCGACGACGAGGTCGGTGGCGAGGGCGAGGATCGCGTCCTCGACATCGGCGAAGTACTGGTAGAAGGTGGCCGGCGAGGTGCCGACCTCCCGGGCAACATCGGTCACCTTCAGGTCCAACCCACCGTGCTCCTTGAGAAGCGCGGCGGTCGTGTCGAGGATGCGACGACGAGTCTGGATGGCGCGACGACCGATGACGCGGCCATCGGTCGCGGTCACGTCGTCAACTGCGTCATCGGCCGCCGCATCCTCGATCACGATCGACTACTGGACTCCGTA
>WLFD01000128.1 GCA_009703925.1 Actinomycetota bacterium
CCGGCAAGTGCGGAGAAGAGCAATGCTCCCGGCCACGCCCCGGAATCACCGCCGGCAAGTGCATCGACCGATGCATCGGTCGTGACCAGATCTCCGAGGTCGCCTTGGGAGGTGGTCGGTGCCGGGTTCGAGACCATCGTTGCTGTCACGACGATCCTCTGTGCGGCGCTGAACTTGGGATGACACGCCATGAGCGTGAGGCGGTTTCCGAACGTCTGGTCGAGGATCCCGATGTCGGATGATTCCACGATGAAGTGCCCGAGGACGCCGACACCGTTCACGTTCGGCCACGTGTCGACCCGGTAAGTGAAGGTTCCCTGAAGACTCGTGATCGTGATTTCATCGCCGGGATCGAGCTCGTCGATGCGGTTGAACGGGGCTTTGTAGGTCGTGCGATGGCCGGCGATCGATGCGTTACCCGCCTGACCGGGAAGCGGTGTCTGCGGGAAATGGCCGGGGCCATCCTGAAGCAAACGGAGATCGACACCTTGAAGGACGATGAAATCCACGCCGATACGCGGGATCTCGATCCGGGCCACCGGATCTCCGGCCTCGGGGATGGGTAGATCCGCAGGGGCCGTCACAGGCGATTCCGGCTCGTCCGGGATCGTGGTCGGAGGAGCAGCGATGGCGGCGAGCTGTCCGTCGAACTCGTCGGCGAGGCGATTCTGGGCCTGCGACGTGGCAAGGCCGGTTCCCCACAGCTGGAAAGCCACGAAGAGCAGGACGAGAGCGCCGACGCGCATCATCATCCTTCCGACTGCTCCGACGACCATCCAGATCTTCACCGGGCGACCCTAGCGACCGGGTCGGGGCGAGGGCGATCGGGAGCCGTGCGCTTGGTCGTCCCGAGGGGGTGACGGGTACCCTTCGGACACGCCATGGACGCCGTCGACCCGAACTCATCTTCCGGCCCATCAGCCGACCCGTCATCGGGGGAATCGTCGGGAGCTGGTGAAACGGAGCGACGCGTGGTCCACCTCCGCGGGGCAGTCGCGCTGCTCGGCCGATTCCCCGCCCTGGCCGGGGTGGATCTCGACATCGATCGGCGCCGGATCGTTCTGCTCCGGGGGCCGAACGGTGCCGGCAAGACGACGCTGTTGCGCACGCTGGCCGGTCTGGTCCACGTCTCGGAGGGTGAAGCCGTGGTGCTCGGCGTCGACCTTCTGACCGATCGACGATCGGTTCGTCAGCGTGTCGGCCTGCTCGCCCACACCACGGGTCTGTACGACGAGCTCACCGTCGCCGACAACGTCGCATTCTGGGCGCGTGCCGCACGCGCCGAACGCTCCGACGTCGACGCGGCGATGGCCCGACTCGGACTCGACGGACGCCTCCGAACGGTGCCGGTGGGACGTCTCTCGGCCGGTCAGCGTCGCCGGACTTCGCTGGCCTGCCTCATAGCCCGTCGTCCGGAACTCTGGCTTCTCGACGAGCCGCATGCCGGCCTCGACCAGGAGGGGCGCGATCTTGTCGACCAGTTGCTCCGCGAAGCCACCGCCGCCGGTGCCACGGTGATTCTCAGTTCGCACGAACTCGATCGGTCCCTGCAACTCGCCGACGAAGTCGTGACTCTCTCCGGAGGGGTGGCCACCCGTGATTCGTGACGCGCTCCTCGTCGCCGGCAAGGACCTGCGCCTCGAATGGCGCTCCCGGGTCGCTCTCAACCAGGTGGCGCCTTTCGCCCTTCTCGTACTGGTGCTGTTCGCGTTCGCGCTCGATCCGGATCGGGGCCTTCTGGAAAAGGCCACGCCGGGGCTCTACTGGGTGGCGGTCCTCTTCAGCGGACTCCTCGCCCTGCAGCGGTCGTTCTCGATCGAATCGGCCGACGGCAACCGGGACGCCCTGCGCCTCTCCGGTCTGGATCCGGCCGGGATCTTCCTGGGCAAGGTCATGGCGGTGGGCCTGCAGTTGCTGGCCCTCGAGGTCCTTCTCGGGATCGGGGTTGCGGTCCTCTACACCACGCCGATCACCGGATGGATTCTCCTTCTCGTCACCGCCATGGTCGCGACCGTGGCGATAGCAGCCGCCGGTACCCTCTATGGGGTGGTCGCTGCCGGTCTTCGAGTTCGTGAAACCCTGCTTCCACTCCTACTGTTGCCGGTACTCGCTCCGGTGCTCATCGGATCGACCCGAGCTTTCGAGGCTGCCCTCGGAGGCACGCCATCCGAAGGATGGCCTTGGGTCGGACTCATGGGAGTGATCGCCGTGCTGTACATCGTCGCCGGAGTGTTCGGATTTGGCCCATTGATGGAGGAATCGTGATCCCGCAAACCCCGACCGAGGTGACAGGGCCCGCATCGACGGGTTCTCGCGCCACCCGCGTTCTGGGCTTGTTGGCACTAGTGGCCCTCGGGGTCCTGGTTCTGTTCGGGCTCATTCTGAGTCCCGCTGATGCGAGTCAGGGCGAATCGGTTCGGATCATGTACGTGCACGTGCCGTCGGCGACCGTCGCCTACATCGGGTGCTTCCTCACCACGCTGGGCTCGATCATCTACCTCTGGCGCAAATCGCGGTGGTGGGAACTCGTCGCCTACGCCGGTGCCGAAGTCGCGACCCTCTTCACGGTGATCACGCTTGTCACCGGCATGTTGTGGGGTCGCCCGACATGGGGTGTCTACTGGGTCTGGGATGCGCGACTGACCTCGACGGCGATGCTCCTCCTGCTCCTCCTCGGCTACCTCGCCGTTCGGCGCCTTCCAGCCGACTACGAGGTGCGGGCAAAGCGCGCCGCCATCGTCGGACTGCTCCTCGTTCCGAACGTGATGATCGTCCGCAAGTCGGTCGACTGGTGGCGAACCCTTCATCAGAAGCCGACGCTGCTGTCCAACGGTCTTGACTCCAAGATCGAGGGCCTGATGCTGTTCTCGCTCTTCACCGGTTTCATCGCCATCTCGCTGGTCTTCGGATGGTTGATCGTCCACCGCTTCCGGCTCGCATGGCTCGAGGAACAGGTCGAGTCCGAGGGTCTCGATATCGCAATCGCCGAACGGCGTGCGGAAGCACTCATCGGGGAGGTTGCGCCATGAATTGGGGCTACGTCATCGCCTCGTGGATCATCGTGTTCGGCTCGATCGGGGCCTATTCGGTGGCCACCGTTCTGCGCGGTCGTCGTTTGAGCAGGCAGGTACCGCCGGAGAAGCGCCGATGGAGCTGACACCGCGTACCGGTCCGGATTCCGGCGCCGAGGGTGAAGCCCTCGCATCGAAGCGCATTCGCAGCAAGCGCAACCGACTTCCGGCTCTGGCGATGATCGTCGTCCTTCTCGTCGTCGGAAGTTTCGTCGTGGTGAACGCTCTCGGTAGCGCAACAACCTTCTACCGAAATGTCGACGAGGCCGCTGCGCAACGGGAGACTCTCGGTCTGACGCGGTTCCGCCTCCAGGGCACCGTTGTCGCCGGTTCGATCGTGCAGACCGGCGAGGGTGTCTCCTTCGACGTCGCCTACAACGGCGTGGAGATTCCTGTCGACCATGTCGGGGATCCTCCGGAGATGTTCAAAGCGAACGAAGCGGTTCTCCTCGAGGGGAATTTCGATGCATCCGGTTCGGGAACATTCGATTCGAATCTCATGATCATCAAGCACAGCGAGGTCTACAAGGAGAAGGAGGCCGACCGACTCCAGCAGGCCGACATGGGCGGCAAGGTCCCCGTGGTCACGTCGGTTCCGGGCACGACTCCATGAATGTCGCTCTCGGCCGCGCCGGTGTCACGCTCGGTCTGGTCGCCGCCGTCCTCGGCGTGGTGACTGTCGGGTACGGCCTGGTGCGTCGACGTCCCGATCTCATCCGGCTCTCCCGGGCCTATGCGGTGCTCGTGTTCGTGGGTGGCATCGTCGCTTTCATCGCGATGGAGCGAGCCCTGATCACCCGCGACTTCACCGTGAAGTTCGTCGCCGACAACGGTTCGAGCAAGACCCCGGCGCTCTACAACTTTGCAACCCTCTGGAGTGCCCTCGAGGGTTCGATCATTCTGTGGTCGGCAATTCTCGGTGGCTATCTCGTCGCCGTCGTGTTCAAGTTCCGCAAGCGTCTCGCCGATCCACTCGTGGGATGGGCGCTGCTGACGATGCTGGCGGTCGCCGCCTTCTTCTTCTTCCTCATGGCCGGTCCGGCCAACCCCTTCGAGAACTTCTCGCCGCCGGCCGGTTTCGACGGGCCGGGTCCCAACCCGCTCCTCCAGAACCATCCGTTGATGGCATTCCATCCGCCGATGCTCTACCTCGGTTATGTCGGTTTCACGGTGCCGTTCGCCTTTGCCATCGCAGCACTCGCCACAGGACGCGTCGGCGAGGGGTGGCTCCTCGCCACCCGCCGCTGGACTCTCATCGCCTGGGGCTTCCTCACCGCCGGCATCATTCTCGGCTCATGGTGGAGTTATGAAGTCCTCGGCTGGGGCGGCTACTGGGCCTGGGATCCGGTGGAGAACGCGTCGTTCATGCCATGGCTGACCGGTACCGCGTATCTGCACTCGGTGATGGTCCAGGAACGACGCGGCATGCTGCGCGTCTGGAACATCTCCCTGCTGTGCGCAACGTTCGCGCTGACCATCCTCGGCACGTTCATAACGCGTTCGGGTGTTCTCGAATCAGTCCACGCCTTCACCGAATCGAGCATCGGTCCGTCGCTCATCGCGTTCTTCGCCCTGATCGTACTTGTCACCGTCGGACTCATCGGCTGGCGCGGCGACCGACTTCGGTCGCCGGGGCGGATCGATTCGCCACTGTCGCGCGAGGGGGCATTCCTCGCGAACAATGTGCTCTTCGGGGCATTCGCTTTCGTGATCCTCCTCGGAACGGTGTTCCCGCTCGTCGTCGAAGCGATCAACAACGACAGGATCTCCGTCGGGGTTCCGTACTTCAACCGCATGACGATGCCGATCGGACTCACGCTTCTTTTCCTCATGGCGATAGCTCCGGTGCTTCCGTGGCGGAAGGCGAGTGCCGAACTCCTGCGGCATCGCCTGATCTGGCCGGCATGGGTCGGCGCCGGGGCGATGGTGTTCGCCGTCGCTGTCGGTGCACGCGGTCTCGCTCCGGTGGTGGCGTTCGGTCTGGGCGGGTTCGCCGCCGGATCCGCTGGCCGTCAACTCGTTCTCGCCGCCCGACGTCAGGGCTGGCGCGGACTGGTCGGCCGGGCCAACGGTGGCATGGTCGTGCATCTCGGCGTCGTGATGATCGCTGTCGCATTCGCGGCAAGCAGCAGTTATGTCCGTCAGGCCGAGTTCACACTCCGGCCGGGCGACACCGCCGAGTTCGCCGGCCACACGCTTCTCTATGAGGGTCAGAACATCAAGGAAGAGTCGGCCAAGACGATCAATCAGGCGCTCGTCCGCATCGACGGAACCGGCCCGTGGGCACCTTCACTGAACAAGTTCGCCAACGGTCAGACCACGATCGGAACGCCTTCGGTTCGATCGACGTTCACCGATGATGTGGCGCTGTCGGTCATCGACATCAGGGGTGGTGACGATCCGTCCGTGACTCTCCGCGTGACCGTTCAACCGCTGATCATCTGGCTGTGGATCGGCGGCGGGGTGATGGCGCTCGGAACGCTCCTTGCGGTTTTCCCCGGGAAGCGCCGCAATCCAATCGACGCGGTTTCGTCGCCCCTCGCCGGCGCGTCACCGCCCGAGCCCGAACCCGAAGCCGATCGGGTCGTGGCCAACGCATGACGTCATCACGGGAGACCGGCGCCAGGCGTGGCGGCAGCAATCTTGCGCGCAACGCCGCGATCGTCGTCGGGATCTTCCTCGTCGGGTTCATAGCGTTGCTCGCCACCCGGGGAGCGAATACGCCGATCTCGAGTCGTATCGTCGGGCAGGCGGCGCCGAACTTCTCGGGCGAGACCCTTGACGGATCCCGCTTCGACCTCGCCATGCACCGCGGTGAGTGGGTCATCGTCAATTTCTTCGCAACCTGGTGCACCGAGTGTCGACTCGAGGACCCTCAGATCTCCCAGTTCGTCGCCAGTCATGAAGGCGAGCCGGTGAAGGTCGTGAGTGTGGCTTTCTCCGACGATGCCGAATCGATCCGCACCTATTTCGCCGGACGTCAGGGCGCGTCATGGCCGGTCATACCCTCCGACACGGGCCGCATTGCGCTCGATTACGGAATCACGAAGGTGCCGGAGTCCTATGTCGTCGCGCCGAGCGGCCTTGTTGTCGCCGGATTCTTCGGTGGCGTGACCGCAAGCGGTCTCGATGAGGTCATAAACGAAAACGGCGGCATGGCGATGGCGGGTTCGGGCTCATGAGTTCCGGGCGAACGAACTCTTCGGCGTTCTCTTCGGGATCACCCCTGCGGAGACTCGGTCCTTGGCTCCTGCTCGGTGTCGTCATCGTTGCCACCCTCTCGCTGGCCGTGTTCGGAACCCGCGATGCCCCGACAACCCAGGACCGCGTCAGCTCGATTTCGCGCACGGTGAAGTGCCCGGTCTGCTCCGGCGAATCGGTGGCGGAATCGAACGCTCCGGCCTCTCAGGAGATCCGGCGCGACATCGCCCTGCGCGTCCAGGAGGGACAGACCGACGACGAGATCCGTTCCTATTACGTCGCCCGTTACGGCGAAGCGATTCTGCTGACGCCGTCGGCGTCCGGAATCAATGCGCTGGTATGGATTCTTCCCGTGGCGGCGCTGGCCGTGGCTCTGGCGGGTCTCGCCATCGTGTTCCGCCGATGGAGCACCGAACCGGCGGAGACGGCATCACCCGAGGATCGCCGGTTGGTGGAAGCGGCGTTGCGCGGTGACGAAACAGGATCATCCGAACTCGCCGATCCGACCGACGGGCATGGCGAGGGAGACTCCCGATGAGCAATCCGTCATCGGGGGAGAGCGGAACCGCCGCCCGTAAGGCTGCCCGCGCGCAGTCGACCGCGGGCCCGTCCCGGGGCAGAACGACGGTCAAGGGCGATCCGGCAGGCCGCGGCAAGGGACCGTCGGCACCCGTGCGGAAGAAACTCGATCCCGACGCTCTCGTCGCCCTCGAGGAGGAGCGTGACTTCCTGCTCAGGTCGCTCGAGGATCTCGAGCGAGAGCATGCGGCGGGCGATGTCGACGACGTCGACTATGCGGCGCTGAACGACGATTACACCGCTCGTGCGGCAGACGTCATCCGGGCCATCGATGCGCGCAACGAGTTGGCGGCGAGCTCGCGTCCGGTGCGCTCGTGGAAGCGCAGCGCTCTGACGCTCGGTCTCGTGGCACTTCTGGGCGTGGGGGCCGGCTGGGTCGTGTTCCGCGACTCGGGAACGCGCGCACCGGGTCAGGGTCTCACGGGTGATGTTCGGCAGGACAGCGCCAACCTGATCCTTCGTGCGCAGGGGTACACGGGGCAGGCCAGTGCCGCCCTTCAAGCCGGGAACACCGACAAAGCTCTCGCCCAGTACGAGCTTGCGATCGAGTCCTACGACAAGGCACTCGAACTCTCGCCAGCGAACGCTGAAGCGCTCACC
>WLFD01000129.1 GCA_009703925.1 Actinomycetota bacterium
GTCGTCGGTGCGGTTGGATTCGTCATTGCACTGATCATCCTGATCGTCACCATCGTGCGCCGCGGTCGAATTCGCAAGAGCTTCGCCGGTCCCGGCGCATGGACAGCGCCGGCCCCGTCCACCGTGACAGTCGTACCGATGGCTCCTCCTCCGGCACCGCCGACGGTCACGATCCTCCCGGCCCCGGCGCCGCCACCTCCCTCGCCTTCGAGCCCCGCAACGCACTGAGCGCGGATCCCGTGTCGGTGGGGCGATAACCTGCGCCGCCATGGCCGCACTTGAAAAAACGATCAACGATCTCTGGGACGCCCGCGAAACCCTGCAGGCGGGTGACGGCGACGCTGTTGCCGCGGTGGGTCAGGCAATGGCCCTCCTCGACAGCGGCGAGGCGCGGGTCGCCGAACTGGGCGCCGACGGTGAGCCGATCGTCCACCAGTGGCTCAAGCACGCGATCCTTCTCTACTTCCGTCTGTCGCAGATGGCGACGATCGAACTGGGTCCGTTCGAATACGCCGACAAGATTCCGCTGAAGTCGAACTTCGCGGCGGCGGGCGTGCGGGTCGTCCCCGGCGCTTCGGCCCGCTACGGGTCGTTTCTCGACCGCGGGGTCGTCCTCATGCCGAGTTACGTCAACATCGGTGCCCGAGTCGGCGCCAACACCATGGTCGACACATGGGCGACGGTCGGCTCATGCGCCCAGATCGGCGCCAACGTGCACCTGTCAGGTGGCGTCGGTATCGGTGGGGTCCTGGAGCCTCCGCAGGCTGCGCCCGTCATCATCGGTGACGACGCACTCATCGGCAGTCGCTGCATCGTGGCCGAAGGCGCCCGCGTGGGCGCCGGTGCCGTGCTCGGTGCCGGTTGCATCCTCACCGCCTCGATCCCCGTCATCGATGCCCAGACCGGCGAAGAACTCGGCCGCGGCGTCGTCCCCTCGTGGTGCGTCGCCGTATCGGCGACCCGTCCGCGTACGTTCGCCGGTGGCGACTTCGGGATGCCCTGTGTTCTCGTCGTGAAGCGTCTCACCGAGGGTGAGCGTCATGACAAGGCCGCACTCAACGACATCCTGCGCGATCACGGCGCAGCAACCTGAGGTTGGAACAATGACCGAACCGGCGACACCAGTCGATCTCCTCGCGCGCACCGCCGCGCTCGTCGACATAGCGTCGCCTAGTCGCGAGGAGCAGGCGCTGGTGGACATCCTCGAAGCCGAGCTTCGATCGAACGTCCATCTTGACGTCACCCGTGTCGGAGACAATCTTGTCGCCCGGACCCTCCTGGGTCGCCCGCAGAGACTCATCTTCGCCGGCCACACCGATACCGTTCCTGCCGCCGACAACGCCACGGCCCGGATCGACGGAGACCGACTCTTCGGGGTCGGGTCGTCGGACATGAAGGGCGGTCTCGTCGTCATGCTCGAACTGGCCCGCACCACGGTCGATCCGGCGATGGACTGTACGTACGTGTTCTACGCACGCGAAGAAGTGGCGGGCATCGAGAGCGGTCTCGGCGAATTGTTCGAGACGCGCCCCGATCTGCTCGAGGGCGATGCGGCGATTCTGGGAGAACCCACAGATGCCCTCATCGAAGCGGGGTGTCAGGGGACGCTTCGTTTCCGGATGGTCCTACACGGCGCCCGCGCCCACACCGCCCGCGCCTGGATGGGTCGCAATGCGGTTCATCGGTTGGCTCCGGTGCTCCAGATTCTCGACGCCTACGAGCCTCGCCGGCCCGTGATCGACGGCTGTCAATTCCACGAAGCACTGCAGGCGGTGGCCATCGAAGGTGGGGTGGCCGGCAATGTCGTACCGGACAGCGCGGCAGTGACCATCAATTTCCGCTTCGCTCCGGATCGCACCATGGCCGAGGCCGAGACCCATGTGCGCGGACTGTTCGCTTCATGTCTCGAACCGGAGGATTCCCTCGAACTTGTCGATGCCAGCGACGCTGCCGCACCGGGGCTCGGACACCCGTTGCTCGCCTCCCTCGCGGAGCGGGCCGGGGGCGAGGTCCTTGCCAAACTGGGTTGGACCGATGTCGCCCGTTTCGCCGCACAGGGAATCCCGGCCGTGAACTTCGGACCGGGGGACAACCGGATAGCGCACACCGCCGGGGAATATCTCGATCGGGAACCGCTCGAGAAGGTGTGGTCGGTGGTGCACGCCCTCGTCACCGAGGGCGTGCCGACCACCTGAAAAGCGTCTACAACTTGCGCATCACCGTGACGACCTTGCCGTAGATGGCAACGTCGTCCGGATCGAATTCCATTGGCTCGAGGCGCGGGTTGGCGGGAACCAGAACGACCTTGTTGCCCTTGCGGGTGTAGGTCTTGACCGTGGCTTCATCACCCGGAATGCCGGCGATGACGATGTCACCCTTCTCGGCTGTGACCTGAGCGCGGGCAACGAGATAGTCGCCGTCGAAGATTCCGACTTCGATCATCGAATCGCCGCGCACCCGGAGCATGAAGAGATCGCCGTCACCGCAGAGATCGGTCGGGATCGGCATGATCTCCTCGACGTTGGCCTCGGCCAGAACGTCGGTGCCGGCCGCGACATCGCCGACAAGGGGAACGTGACGGAACGGCCGACGTTCGCCCGATGCGCCCGAGTTCGGGTCGTAACGGACTTCCATGGCCCGGGGCTTGGTGGGATCGCGGCGCAGGAAGCCGAGCTCGTTGAGCCGGTTCAGATGGTTCTGCACGCTCGACGGAGAGGTGAGGCCGACGGCAGTGCCGATTTCCCGGACCGACGGGGGATAGCCCCGCTCGGTGATGTGCTGGTCGATCACCTGCAGGATCTGTTCCTGTCGATCGGTGAGGCGGTCGGTACTCATTGACGACTCCGTTTTCTCATGGACGATTCCGTTTTCACGGGGTGATTTCCACTGGATGAGTGAACTGATGGATGACTTGGAGGGGTCCGAGGACCCGGCTCGAACACGTGTGCTCCGAACGTGTGTATGACCATAATCCGGGGTCGCAGGGGAAGCAAACACCCGTTCGATTTTTGACTTGACATCGAACGGGCGTTCGTGTTCGATGGTGTCCCGGACGAACAGCTGTTCGCCTTCGGAAGCTCAATCCAGCCAGTCCAGCCGGTTCAGCCGGGACTGTCACACCCCTTCTGGAGAATGATCCCCATGGCAGCGATCCTCAACCCCTCAACCATCCCCGCCCCCTGGAACCTCGAGTCCGAGCGGCCCCTTCGCCCCCAACTCCGTCTTGTGGCCCCGCATGTGGCCGGGCCGCAGGCCGCCGACCGGCATGCGGCAGTCCGTCGGCCGCTGGTCTCGATCGCCGGGGGTCTGGGCCTCGCCCTTCTCGTCTCTCTCGCCGTCCTCGGGGTACTCAATCTCCTCGGCGCCGACGCTGCCGCCTCCGGGCCGGTGTCGACCGCTGCAGCCACCCACCCGGCCGGTGCCGGTGCCCACACCTCGTCGGCGCCGGTCGAGGTGGTCGTTCAACCGGGCGACACGTTGTGGTCGATCGCCCGCCGTCTTCAGCCCAGCGGTGATGTGCGTCAACTCGTGGATCGTCTCGCCTCGCGGGCCGGAGGTGCGGCGGTGGCCTCCGGGCAGCGACTCGACATCACCGGGCTCGGCAACTGAGTCGGGATTTCGATGAACGTGCTCGGTCCGCAGGGACTGTGGGCACTAGCTTCCACTGGTGCGTTGTCCCTCCTGTGCCCATCTCGACGACAAGGTTGTCGATTCGCGCCAGACGGACGACGGCTCGGCCATTCGACGCCGTCGGGAATGCCTCGGTTGTGGGGTCCGCTTCAACACGTTCGAACGGTTGGAGGAGATCCCACTGACGGTTCTCAAGCGATCGGGAGACCGGGTTCCGTTCGACCGCTCGAAAATCGTCAAGGGCATCGCCTCGGCGGCCAAAGGACGTCCGGTCGACGAAGTCAAAATCGCCGAGGCGGCCGCCGATCTCGAGGAGGAACTGCGATTGCTCGGCCCCGAGGTGACGAGCGAGCAGGTCGGTCTCGCCGTGCTGGAATGTCTTCGGGAACTCGATCAGATCGCCTACGTGCGGTTCGCCAGTGTGTACAAGGACTTCGACGATCCCGCCGACTTCCAGCGGGAGATCCGGCTACTCACCAAGGCGACCGAGCCGAAGCGTCACTGAGTTTTCAACAGTCGGGTCTGCGGTCATCGGGCCGACGATCAGCTGGCGCGAACAGCCTGGACGAACAGATAACCGTCCTGTTCCAGAACCCGGTTGAGATTCATGCGGGCCGGGGGATGTTCGTTGCCGGCCGCGCCGATGGCGACCCGATCGGAATCGCCGGCAACGAGCATGGGTGCGATCGATTGGCACCATTCGTCGACGAGGTCGGCGGCAAGCATCTGACCGTTGAGTGTCGGACCGCCCTCACACAGCACCGTCCCGATTCCGATGGCGTCAAGATGTGCCATCGCCGATCGGAGATCGACAACGGTCTCGCCGCAACGAACGATCTCGGCAACTCCGGCGAAGGCGGCAACGGTCCCGGCCGGTACGGCCCCGGTCGTGAACACGATCGGGGGTTCGGCCGAGTCGGTGAACATCGTCCCGGTCGGGTCGAGATCGAGGCGCCCCGACACGATGACGAGCCGCGGTGGTCCGATCTGTCCTCGGGCGTTCCGTTCCTCGAGAGCGGCATCGTCGAGTCTGACCGGTCCGTAGGTCTCGGCGCGGGCTGTGCCGGCTCCGACGAGAATGGCGTCGGGCAGGGCCCTGAGGGCTCGGAAAACGGCCTTGTCGGCGGGCCCGCCCAGGCCACCGGATCTTCCGTCGAGTGCCGTCGCTCCATCGAGGCTGGCGATCATGTTGACCAGAACCCACGGTCGCCCCGGCGGCTTCGGCCGGACATCGGCGGCATAGGCCGAAAGCGGATCGATCTCCTCGATCGGGGTAGGCAGGATCTGACGCACGTCCCCACGCTAGGGCTTCGGTCGGGCCAGTCCGCCCGTCCTCGGCGGAGCCCCCTGTGGATGCCTGTGGACAAACTCACTCGAAATCCACCGGATATCCACCTGAAATCCACATGGTTATGCCCCTATCCATCCACAGGGGTTCTTCCGTACCTTTCTCCTCGGGTGCAGCGCTGCGGCGGTGACGACGGACGGTGGTTCGGCGTTCTGACGTTCTTCGCTGGCAGGACGACTCCTTGGGTGGGGGCTTTTGACTCGCTCTACCTGGCGTCCCCGCCGCAGCAGCTCACCCGCCATCCGAGCGGACCGGGAATACCGGGCAACACCGGCGACACACACGAGCCTCTCACCAGCACCTTTGATCAGGACCCGGAATTGTTCCAAACAGTCGTTGACACGAGTGGAATTACTCTGCTGTAATTCCACGACATCTTGTGGCCCGGACGGCGCAGGCGGTATCTCGAACACAACATCTTGTGTTTGCCCGAATTTCCCCGCATTTACCCGGATTCCGGGGAATGCAGGGCTGACAAGCACCCAGCTCTCAAGCACCCAGCACTCAAGCACCCAAGATTCAGTTACCTAGCGGAGGACATCACATGGCTCTGGCCCAAGATCAGGCCGGCATCGGCATCGGCCGGTACTTCACCACCGGCGAAACGCATCCCTACGACATGGTCGAGTGGGAGCGTCGCGACGCCCGCATCTCCAACTGGAAGACCGGCGAGATCGCTTTCGAGCAGCTCGGCGTCGAGTTCCCGGTCGGCTGGTCGCTCAACGCCACCAACATCGTGTCGCAGAAGTACTTCCGCGGCACCCCCGGTACCGACGAGCGCGAATGGTCCCTCAAGCAGGTTGCCGACCGTGTCGTCGACACGATCACCGAGTGGGGAATCCGCGACGGCTACTTCATCGATGACGACGAGGCCAAGGCTTTCTCCGACGAACTGAAGTACCTCATCATCACCCAGCGCGCCGCCTTCAACTCGCCGGTGTGGTTCAACATCGGTGTCCCGGGCGTTCCGCAGCAGGCTTCGGCGTGCTTCATCCTCTCGGTCGAGGATCGCATGAGCTCGATCCTCAACTGGTACGTCGAGGAAGGCACGATCTTCAAGGGCGGCTCGGGAGCCGGCATCAACCTCTCCCGCATCCGTTCCTCGAAGGAATACCTGAAGGGCGGCGGAACCGCTTCGGGTCCCGTGAGCTTCATGCGTGGCGCCGATGCTTCGGCCGGAACCATCAAGTCGGGTGGCAAGACCCGTCGCGCCGCCAAGATGGTCATCCTCAACGTCGATCATCCCGACGTCGAAGAGTTCATCTGGTGCAAGAGCCGTGAAGAGAAGAAGGCCCGTGCGCTGCGCGACGCCGGCTTCGACATGGATCTCGATGGCGCCGACATCACCTCGATCCAGTACCAGAACGCCAACAACTCCGTCCGGGTCACCGACGAGTTCATGCAGGCGGTCGTCGACGACACCGATTGGCATCTGCGTGCCGTGTACGACGGTGCGATCGTCAAGACCATGAAGGCCCGCGATCTGATGCGTCAGATCTCGCAGGCAACATGGGAATGCGCCGATCCCGGCATGCAGTTCGACACCACGATCAACCATTGGCACACCGCGGCCAACACGGGTCGCATCAACGGTTCGAACCCGTGCTCGGAATACATGCACATCGACAATTCGGCCTGCAACCTTGCCAGCCTCAACCTGCTCACGTTCCTCGACGACACCGACACGTTCGACATCGAGGGCTATCGCAACACGATCGAGATCGTGTTCACGGCGCAGGAGATCCTGGTCGGCAACGCCGACTACCCGACCGAGCCCATCGGCGAGAACTCCCGCCGGTTCCGTCAGCTCGGCATCGGCTACGCCAACATCGGCGCCCTGTTGATGGCTCTCGGCCTTCCGTACGATTCCGATGAAGGTCGTGCCCTCGCCGGTGCGCTCACGTCGCTCATGACCGGTCACGCCTACGCCACGTCGGCCCGCACGGCCGCCCGCATGGGCCCGTTCGCCGGCTACGCCGAGAACCAGGAGCACATGCTCCGGGTGCTCGACCAGCATCGTGCCGCGGCCTCGAGCATCGACGAGACGCTCGTGCCCGCCGACCTGCTGTCGGCCGCCCAGAAGTCATGGGACGACGCATGCGAACTCGCCGCTCAGGTGGGCGTGCGCAACTCGCAGGCATCGGTGCTCGCTCCGACCGGCACGATCGGCCTGATGATGGACTGTGACACCACCGGCGTCGAGCCCGACCTCGGTCTGGTCAAGATGAAGAAGCTCGTTGGCGGCGGCACCATGCCGATCGTCAACCAGACGCTTCCTCGTGCGCTCGTGCGTCTCGGCTACGCCCCGGACGAGATCGACGCAATCGTCGCTTACATCAACGAGAACATGTCGATCCTCGGCGCACCGCACATCAAGGCCGAACACATCCCCGTGTTCGCCTGCTCGATGGGTGACAACA
>WLFD01000013.1 GCA_009703925.1 Actinomycetota bacterium
AAGGCACTGAAATGTGTATCCCGGGTGACAACACGGTCATGACCGTCGAGTTGATCCATCCGATCGCGATGGAAGAAGGCCTCCGTTTCGCTATCCGCGAAGGTGGCCGTACCGTCGGCGCCGGCCGCGTCACCAAGATCCTCAAGTAAGAGATCGAGACCACGATGGCTGACAAGCAGAAAATCCGCATTCGCCTGAAGGCGTATGACCACGAGATCATCGACCAGTCGACGAAGAAGATCGTCGAGACGGTTGTCCGTACCAGTGCAACGGTTCGCGGCCCGGTGCCGCTTCCGACCGAGAAGCACCGCTACACCGTGATCCGTTCGCCACACAAGGACAAGGATTCGCGCGAGCACTTCGAGATGCGCATCCACAAGCGTCTCCTCGACATCGTCGATCCCACGCCCAAGACCGTCGACTCGCTTCAGCGTCTCGACCTTCCGGCCGGCGTCGACATCGAGATCAAGATCCAGCAGGTCTGAGACACCGTTCTTCTGAATCTGTGCAGTCCGAATCGGTGAAGTGCCCCCGGTTCGCCGGGGGCACTTTTCGTTTTCCAGCACTTCCGACGTTGTAGGTTTCAGGGCTGAGCGAGCCGACCGGGCCGCAGAATCGATGGGGGAGTCATGGGACGTTTCGACAACAAGGTTGTGCTGGTGACCGGATCGTCGTCGGGGCTTGGAGCCGCCACGGTCGAGCGTTTCCTGGCTGAAGGTGCGCAGGTCGTCGGTTCCGACATCGCGGCGCCCGCAGCCGGCATCGTGTCGCCGACGAAGTTCGTGCAGTGCGATGTCACCGACGAAGCCGCGGTGACCGCCCTCGTGGCCAGCGCCGCCGAACTCACCGGTCGCATCGACACGGTCTGCACCTTTGCCGGTATCCCCGGTGGGGGACCGGTCCATCTGGTGGATTCCGCGAGCTGGAACCAGGTCATCGGCGTCAACCTCACGGGCACCTTCTTCACCTGCAAGCACGTCATCATCCAGATGCTCGGCCAGGATCGCGTCGACGACGAGCGGGGGAGTGTCATCACCGTGGCCAGCGTGGAGGGTCTCGAAGGCACCGCCGGTGGCAGTTCGTACAACGCCTCCAAGGGCGGCGTCGCCATCCTGACCAAGAACATGGCCATCGATTACGGGCGTCAGGGCATCCGCGTGAATTCGATCTGCCCGGGCTTCATCGACACCCCAATGCTGCGCATGCTCGGCGATCCCGAGATGGACGAGATGCTCGGGGAAATCAAGGAAGAGCACAAACTGCGTCGACTCGGCCGCCCCGAGGAGATTGCATCGGTCGCATCGTTCCTCGCCTCGACCGATGCCTCGTTCGTCACCGGCCAGACGATTGCCGTCGATGGCGGATATACGGCCGGACGCGATCATGGCGTCACGAAGCGCATGGGTCTCTAGGTCACCCAGCCCCGGCGGGGATACAACCACTCTGAACTGGGCTTTGACGATAAATCGCCGAGGATGGCGTCTGGTATTATTTCCCCATCCAGAGGATCTGAATCGAACCAGAACCAGCCGGATCGGCAACCGATCCGAGGCCATTTCTGAAGGCAACCGGACCCGATTTGGACTCCGGGGGTTCCCCTCGCTATTGTCACTCCCCTGTGCGTTCGGGCCTTTCCCCGGAAAGGCAACGTACGCACCTCTTCGTCGATCGAACCGACGTCTGCGTTGGTCCACTCCGGTGGATACCTCGCAGCACAACCGACAGGCGCTCGGCCGGGGTTTCCCGTGCCGAGCGTTGACGTGAAGGGCCCATCTCCGGATGGGTGAGACGACGCAAATCACAACAGAAAGATCGTTGCCGGTATGGCCAACAAAGCAGTAGTCGGCGAAAAAGTCGGCATGACGCAGGTGTGGGATGACGCAAACCGCGTTGTTCCCGTCACCGTGCTGCGGGTGGAACCCATGCGTGTCGTGCAGGTGAAAACCGCCGAACACGATGGATACAACGCCTTGCAGGTCACCTTCGGAATGAAGAAGGCCAGCAAGCTCAACAGTCCTGATCGCGGTCACTTCGAAAAGGCCGGCGTCCAAGCCGGTGTTCGCGTTCTCGAGCTTCGTCTCGACAGCGTCGACGGTTTCGAAGTCGGCCAGGAGATCAACGTCGACACCCTCGCCGCCGGCGAGCTTGTCGATGTCACCGCAGTGAGCAAAGGCAAGGGATTTGCGGGCGCCATGAAGCGCCACAATTTCGCTGGCCAGCGTGCATCGCACGGTGCTCACCGCGTCCACCGTGCACCGGGTTCGATCGGCGCTTGCGCCACACCCGGCCGCGTGTTCAAGGGCAAGAAGATGGCTGGTCGCATGGGTGCCGAGAAGGTAACGACACTCAACCTCCGGGTCGTCTCCACCGATGCCGAGAAGAACCTGCTGCTCGTGCGCGGCGCAGTCCCCGGCCCCAAGGGCGGGATTGTCGTCATCCGCGATGCAGTCAAGGCCGCAACAAAGGGTGATGCGTGATGGCAAACGTGACCGTCAAGACCGCAGCCGGCAAAGACGCCGGTTCGCTCGAACTCGATGCCGCCACCTTCGGCATCGAGCCCAACGTGCCCGTGATGCATCAGGTTGTCACCGCACAGTTGGCCGCTCGTCGTGCAGGCACGCAGAGCACCAAGACCCGCTCCGAAGTTTCCGGTGGTGGCGCAAAGCCCTGGAAGCAGAAGGGCACCGGCCGTGCACGCGCCGGCTCGACCCGTTCACCGATCTTCATCGGTGGCGGTGTGGCCCTCGGCCCGAAGCCCCGCAGCTACGCCCAGAAGACCCCCAAGAAGATGATCAAGCTCGCACTCCGTTCGGCTCTGTCCGATCGTGCAGCCGAGGGCAAGGTCATCGTGGTCGACACCTGGGGCTTCGAAGCTCCGTCGACCAAGGGTGCCGTCGCCGCTCTCGGCGCTCTCGGTGCCGAGGGTCGTGTACTTCTCGTCCTGTCCCGTGACGATGTCATGGCATGGAAGAGCTTCCGCAACATCCCGAAGGTGCATGTTGTGGAAACCGCAGAACTCAACACCTACGACGTCCTTCTTTCCGACGTCGTGGTGTTCACCAAGTCCACCTTGCCGACCACGGCCGATGCGGAGGCAGCAAAGTGAAAGACCCCCGCGACATCATCATCAAGCCGGTCGTGAGCGAGAAGAGCTATTCCCTTCTCGAGAACAACGTGTACACATTCGTCGTTCACCCGGATGCCTCGAAGCCCGAGATCCACGATGCCATCGAGAGCATCTTCGGCGTCAAGGTCACCAACGTGAACACGCTCAACCGCAACGGCAAGCGCAAGCGCAACCGTCGCACCGGCACCTTCGGCAAGCGTGCCGATCAGAAGCGTGCCTTCGTAACCCTCGCCGCTGGCGATCGCATCGAAATGTTCGAGGGGTAAGGAACCATGGCTCTTCGCAAACGCAAGCCAACAAGCCCCGGTCGTCGTTTCCAGACCGTCTCCGATTTCGCTGAAATCACGAAGACGACGCCCGAGCGCACGCTTGTTGTCCCCAAGTCCAAGACTGGCGGCCGTAACAGCTACGGCCGCAAGACTGCCCGTCACAAGGGCGGCGGTCACAAGCAGCGGTACCGTCTCGTCGACTTCCGTCGCATCAAGGATGGCGTTCCCGCCACCGTTGCCGCGATCGAGTACGACCCGAACCGCACCTGTCGCATCGCGCTGCTCCACTATCACGATGGTGAGAAGTCCTACATCCTTGCGCCCAAGGGCGTCGGTGTCGGTGACATCCTCCAGAGCGGCCAAGGCTCCGACATCCGTCCGGGTAACGCACTTCCCCTGCGTTTCATCCCCGTCGGTACCGTCGTCCACAACGTCGAGCTCAAGCCAGGTGGCGGCGGCAAGATGGGTCGCAGTGCAGGCATGAGCATCCAGCTCGTCGCCAAGGAAGGCGATTACGCCACCTTGCGTCTGCCCAGCACCGAAATGCGTCGTGTCCCGATCGATTGCCGCGGCACCATTGGTGAAGTCGGCAATTCCGAGCACGAACTCATCAAGATCGGTAAGGCCGGTCGTAACCGCTGGAAGGGCGTACGCCCGCAGACCCGTGGTGTGGCCATGAACCCCGTCGACCATCCGCATGGTGGTGGCGAGGGCAAGACCTCCGGTGGTCGCCATCCGGTGTCGCCTTGGGGCAAGCCCGAAGGCCGTACCCGCGACAAGAACAAGCCGTCCCAGAAACTCATCGTCCGCCGGCGCCGCACACGCGGCTCACGGCGCTAGGAGAGGTCGCTTCCAATGCCTCGCAGCCTCAAAAAAGGTCCCTTCGTCGACGACCATCTTCTCAAGAAGGTCGACGATCTCAACGAAAAGGGCGAAAAGAAGGTCATCAAGACCTGGTCCCGTCGTTCGACGATCATCCCCGAGATGGTCGGTCACACGATGGCCGTCCACGACGGACGCAAGCATGTGCCGGTCTACGTGACCGAGTCCATGGTTGGACACAAGCTCGGTGAATTTGCACCGACCCGCACGTTCAAGTTCCACGCAGGACAAGAGAAGAAGGGGCGCCGCTGATGGCTTTCGGTGCCAAGACCAATGAGCGCCCCGGAGTGCGCGCCCAGGTCAAGTATGTGCGTTCCTCGGCGTACAAGGCTCGGGAGATCCTCGATCTCATCCGTGGCCTTCCCGTGGCTCGTGCTCTCGAAGTGCTGGAGTTCGCCGAACGCGACATCGCCCGCACGATCCTGAAGTGTCTCGAATCGGCGATCGCCAATGCCGAGCACAACAACTCGATTCCGGCCGACGAGCTCTTCGTCTCCGCCTGTTTCGCCGATGAGGGCCCGACGCTCAAGCGCTGGCGTCCCCGTGCCCGTGGCCGTGCGACCCGCATCCGCAAGCGCACGACACACGTCACGATCATCGTGAGCCGTATGTCGACCGAAGACCTCGAGAAGCTCCGTGCCCGCGAAGCTTCGAGCGGTCGTGTCGGTGGCGGTCGTGCCGCTGCCGAGGCCCGCCGCGAGCGAGTGACCAAGAGCCGCCAGGCCAAGGCCGAGCGTCAGGCTTCCGCCGAACATGATCACGATCATGATCACGAAGGCCACGATCACGAAGGCCATGATCACGACGAAGAAATCGTCGAGGTCGACGAAGTCGAAGTCACCGATGCAGCAGATGTCGTCATCGACGCACCTGAAGCTGCAGCGCCTGAATCCGAACAGAAGGACAGCTGATGGGTCAGAAGGTCAACCCGTACGGGTTCCGTCTTGGCGTCACCACCGACTGGAAGTCGCGTTGGTTCGCCGATCGCGGTGAGTATGCGAAGAACGTCATCGAGGATTGGAAGATCCGCGATTATCTGATGACGCAACTTCCGCATGCCGCCATCAGTCGTGTCGAGGTCGAGCGCACCCGCGATCGTCTTCGCATCGACGTGCACACCGCCCGTCCGGGCATCGTCATCGGTCGTCGCGGTGCAGAGGCCGATCGCCTCCGTGCCGGTCTCACCGAGATCTCGGGCAACAACAAGGTGCAGCTCAACATCCAGGAGATCAAGCAGCCGGAACTCGACGCTGCCCTGATCGCCCAGGGTGTCGCCGACCAGCTCGCCGGTCGTGTCGCCTTCCGTCGTGCCATGAAGCGTGCCGTGCAGAACGCCAACAAAGCCGGCGCCCTCGGTATCCGCGTCCAGTGCGCCGGACGCCTCGGCGGCGCCGAGATGTCCCGTACCGAGTGGTACCGCGAAGGTCGTGTGCCGCTGCACACACTCCGTGCCGACATCGATTACGGATTCCGCGAAGCCAAGACCACCTACGGCCGTATCGGCGTGAAGGTCTGGATCTACAAGGGCGACATCCTGCCCTACAAGAGCCAGGTTGACGACAAGGCTGTGCGCGAAGCCGAACTCGCAGTTGGCGAACTCGCCGGCGAGCCCAAGGCCCGCAAGGTCGTTTCCTCCGCAGCCGGACGTCGTCGTGCCGATGAGGCCGAAGGCCCCGACGGCTCCGAAGTGATCGAGGACGCACCGCTGGTCAAGGAAGCCGATCCCGAACTCGAGCGTCTTCTCGCCGAGGAAGAGGAGATCGAGCGTTCGACTCGTCAGCCGCACGAGACTCCGCATTTCCGCCCCGGGGATGGTGACTGATCATGCTGATGCCGAAGAAGGTGAAGCACCGCAAGCAACAGCGCGGGCGCATGAAGGGCCAGTCCAAGGGTGGTACCGAGGTCACGTTCGGTGATTACGGCATCCAGGCTCTCGAGCCCGGATGGATCACCGCCCGTCAGATCGAGGCAGCCCGTATTGCCATGACCCGCCACATCAAGCGCGGTGGCAAGGTCTGGATCACCGTGTTCCCGGACAAGCCCGTCACGCAGAAGCCGGCCGAAACCCGCATGGGTTCCGGCAAGGGCAATCCCGAACGTTGGGTTGCCGTGGTCAAGCCGGGCCGAATTCTGTTCGAGCTTTCGTACAACGACCAGACGATTGCCCGCGAGGCGATCGAACGGGCCATCCAGAAGCTGCCCATCAAGGCACGCTTCGTCGCCCGCGAGGAGGGCTTCTAATGGCGAAGACCACCGAGTCGCTCCGTGATGTGGGCGACAGCGAACTGTTCGACCGACTGGCTCAGGCCAAGGAGGAGCTTTTCAACCTCCGGTTCCAGAGCGTCACCGGACAGCTTGACAACAGCGCACGACTCGGAGTCGTGCGCAAGCAGGTAGCTCGCATCAACACAGAGTTGCGCGAGCGAGAGATCGCAGCAGCGGAAGCGCTGCTGAATGATGAGGAGACCTCCTGATGGCTGACGAAACTGCGGCCACCGAAGGCGAACGCGCCAATCCGCGCAAAGTGCGAGAAGGCGTGGTCGTTTCGACGAGCATGGACAAGACCGCCGTTGTTGCGGTGACAGATCGTGTTCGTCACCCCCGGTACAACAAGACCGTTCAGCGCACGAACAAGCTGTACGCCCACGATGAGACCAACGATCTCAACGTCGGCGACCGCGTCCGTGTGCAAGAGACCCGCCCGCTTTCGAAGACGAAGCGCTGGCGTGTCACCGAAGTGCTGGAGCGTGCACGATGATCCAGCAGGAATCCCGACTCCGAGTCGCTGACAACAGCGGCGCCAAGGAAGTTCTGTGCATCAAGGTGCTCGGTGGATCGAAGCGTCGTTACGCCTCGATCGGCGACATCTTCGTTGCCACCGTGAAGGACGCCATTCCTGGCGCCGGCGTGAAGAAGGGTGACGTCGTCAAGTGCGTCGTCGTTCGCGTCAAGAAGGAAAAGCGTCGTCCGGACGGTTCCTACATCCGCTTCGACGAGAACGCAGCTGTTCTCATCAATGACAACCTTCAACCCCGCGGCACCCGAATCTTCGGACCTGTCGGGCGCGAACTGCGCGACAAGAAGTTCATGCGCATCGTTTCACTTGCACCGGAGGTCTTGTGATGAAGATTCGCAAGGGCGATCGGGTTCAGGTGCTCACGGGCAAGGACCGCGGCAAGACCGGCACCGTCACTCGGGCAATCCCCGAGCGCGGCAAGGTCATTGTCGATGGCGTCAACATTGCCAAGAAGCACCAGAAGCCGACGAGCCAGACAAACACCGGTGGCATCATCGACAAGGAAATGCCGATCCAGGTCGCCAACGTGGCCGTGATCTGCAACGCCTGCGCAAAGCCGACCCGCATCGGCTACCGCTTCGAAGCTGATGGCACCAAGGTCCGTATCTGCCGCAAGTGCGAAGGAGACCTGTCGTGACCACTTCTACTTCCATGGTCCCGCGCCTCAAGGTGCGTTACAACGAAGAGATCCGGGTTGCTCTCAAGGAGTCGCTCGAACTCGAGAACATCATGCAGGTCCCGCGTTTCAGCAAGATCGTGCTCAACGCCGGTGTCGGCAAGGCACTCGTGCAGCAGTCGCTGCTCGACGGCGCCGTCCGCGACCTCGAACTCATCACCGGCCAGAAGGCCATTGTCACCAAAGCCAAGAAGTCGATTGCCGGCTTCAAGCTCCGTGAGGGCAATGCCATCGGCGCCAAGGTCACCCTCCGCGGTGATCGCATGTGGGAGTTCTTCGATCGGCTCGTCAGCCTGGCGATTCCCCGCATCAGAGATTTCCGTGGTCTGCCGGCCAAGTCGTTCGACGGACACGGCAACTACACCTTCGGTGTTCCGGAGCAACTGATGTTTCCGGAAGTTGATTACGACAAGATCGACGCCCCCCGGGGTTTCGACATCACGATCGTGACCACCGCCCGTACAAATGCCGAGGGCAAGGCCCTGCTTGACGCCTTCGGCTTCCCGTTCAAGCGTGAGGGGCAGCAGTAATGGCCAAAAAGGCGCTCGTAAACAAGCAGCGGCAGACCCCGAAGTTCAAGGTGCGGGGTTATACCCGTTGCCAGCGATGTGGTCGACCCCGCGCTGTGTACCGCAAGTTTCAGTTGTGCCGGGTTTGCCTCCGCGAACTTGGTCATGCCGGCGAAATTCCTGGTCTCAAAAAGGCCAGTTGGTGAAGGGAGCAATCGAATGACAATGACTGACCCCATCGCCGACATGCTTACCCGCATTCGCAATGCCAATACGGCAATGCATGACGAGGTTCGCATGCCCTCCTCCAAGGTGAAGGAAGCACTCGCAGAACTCCTCCTCAGGGAGGGTTACATCGAGTCCTTCACCGTTGTCGATGACCCGAACCGTCCCGGCTCGGTGCTCACCGTCACCATGAAGTACTCACCCGAACGCAAGCGTGTCATCTCCGGTGTCAAGCGCGTGTCGAAACCGGGTCTCCGTGTCTACATCAAGGCTGACAAGATCCCGCGGGTTCTTGGCGGTCTCGGCGTGGCAGTCCTGTCCACCAGCCAGGGGCTCATGACCGACCGTGAGGCGCGCAAGCGTCGCATGGGCGGCGAGATCCTCTGCTTCGTCTGGTAGGCGGCGCACATGTCTCGAGTAGGACGTTCACCAATCATCGTGCCGAAGGGCGTGGAAGTTTCCATCGCCGGTGCACACATCACCGTGAAGGGCCCCAAGGGCACGCTTGAGCGTGACATCCCGGGCGAGATCACGGTGCGCGAAGAAGAAGGACAGCTCATCGTCGAGCGTCCGAACGACGAGCGTCAGAATCGTGCCCTGCACGGTCTTGTCCGCTCTCTCGTCAACAACATGGTTGTCGGCGTGAGCGAGGGTTTCCGCAAGGAACTCGAAATCGTCGGCGTCGGTTACCGAGCCACTCCCAAGGGCGACAACGTCCTTGACCTTGCGCTCGGCTTCAGTCACCCGGTCAGCGTCAAGGCACCGGCGGGAATCACCTTCGAGGTGGCCACCCCCACGCAGATCGCTGTCATCGGAACCGACAAGGAAATCGTCGGTCAGGTGGCTGCAAACATCCGTGCCATCCGTAAGCCCGAGCCCTACAAGGGCAAGGGAGTCCGTTACCGCGGCGAACGTGTCGTGCGTAAAGCCGGCAAGTCCGGGAAGTAGAGAACGACATGAGCGACAACAGCGCAAAACAAAAGCGGGATGCCCGCCTCCGCCGTCACCGCCGTGTGCGCAAGCACGTGCGTGGCAACGTCGGCCGTCCGCGTCTGGCTGTGTTCCGTTCGAACCGCCACATCAGCGCACAGGTAATCGACGATGTCACCGGCCGCACCCTGGTCGCCGCCTCGTCGCATGAAACCGGTGTCGCCGAGAGCGGTACGAGCAACGTTTCCGCAGCCACTGCGGTCGGTCGCCTTCTGGCCGACCGTGCCAAGGCTGCAGGCATCGACAAAGTTGTGTTCGACCGGGGTGGTTTCCTCTACCACGGTCGTGTAGCGGCAGTTGCTGATGCCGCCCGAGAAGCTGGACTGGAGTTCTGATGGCCCTCAACATCGACGCTCTCGCACTTCGCGAGTCGCGCGTGATCAACATCAACCGCGTGGCCAAGGTGGTCAAGGGTGGCCGTCGCTTCTCCTTCACCGCTCTGGTCGTGATCGGTGATGGCAATGGCCACGTCGGTCTCGGTTACGGCAAGGCGAAGGAAGTTCCCCTCGCCATCCAGAAGGGCACCGAAGAGGCTCGCAAGAACCTGTTCGCCGTCCCGATCGCCGGAACCACCGTCACCCACCCGATCATCGGCCGCATGGGCGCCGGTCGGGTCCTGATCAAGCCGGCAGCTCCCGGTACCGGCGTCATCGCCGGCGGCGCTGCCCGTGCGATCCTCGAAGAGGCCGGCATCCACGACGTGCTCTGCAAGTCGCTCGGCTCCTCGAACCACATCAACGTGGCCCGCGCCACGATCGCCGGCCTTCAGGGTCTCAAGCGTCCGGACGAAGTTGCCCGGTTGCGTGGACTCGATGCCGAGGAATTCGTTCCGAAGGGCCTGCTTGCGGCCTACAAGGAATCACAGCGCGGCCCGCACGTTCCCACCGAGGTTGCATGATGGCTGAACTGAAAGTTACCCAGATCAAGTCATCCATCGGTTCGAAGCCCAAGCACAAAGGCACCCTTCGTGCCCTTGGTCTTGGTCGTATCGGCAAGACCCACACGCTCCCCGACCGTCCGGAGATCCGCGGCATGATTGCCCGTGTTCCCCATCTCATCACGGTCGTAGAGCTCGGTTCCGACTCTGCCGGCAAGGCATAAGGACTACTCCCGTGAAACTTCATGATCTCCAGCCAGCTCCGGGCTCAAACCGTCGACGCAAGCGCGTCGGTCGCGGTATCGGTGGCAAGGGTGGCAAGACTGCAGGCCGTGGCACCAAGGGCCAGAAGGCCCGCGGAACCATTCCGGCCCGCTTCGAAGGCGGCCAGAATCCGCTGCACACCCGTGTGCCGAAGCTCCGCGGCTTCAACAACCCCTTCCGTGTCGAATACCAGGCACTCAACCTCGACGCTCTCGAAGCCTGCGGCTTCGACGCAGTCGACCCCGATGTTCTCTTCTCCAAGGGTCTCGTCGGCAAGGGTGCATTCGTCAAGGTTCTCGGCCGCGGGGAAATCACCCGAGCCGTTACAGTCAAGGCCCACGCCTTCTCGAAGTCGGCAGAAGCAGCCATCACCGCCGCCGGCGGTAGTGTCGAAGTTCTGCCCCTTCCATGGGGAGACCGCCGTCCGCCCGCCAAGGGCAACCACCTCACCAACCGCTAGGTAGAGCTCAGCTCACCATCGGCAGGAGCGACCTCGGTGCTCACGAACCTGAAGAACATCTTCAAGGTCCAGGACCTTCGCAACAAGGTGCTGTTCACCTTGTTGATGATCGCCCTTTATCGACTTGGTGCCCATCTACCGACTCCCGGTATCGATGTCGGCGCCCTCAAAGAGCTCAAGGCACAGTCCGAGCAGGGCGGCATCCTCGCGTTCCTGCAGCTGTTCTCCGGCGGGGCACTCACCAACTTCGCCATCTTCGCGCTGGGGATCATGCCGTACATCACGGCCTCGATCATCATGCAGATCCTCGGAGTGGTCATTCCGAAACTCGAGGAATGGCAGAACCAGGGTGCTGTCGGTCAGCGCAAGATCACCCAGTACACCCGGTACGTCACGATCGGCATCGCCATCCTGCAGTCGACCGGTCTCGCCTACCTTTTCCACAACGGTGGTGGTGGTCTCACGCAGGGAAACACGACCAACATCGACCTCGTGCCCAACTTCGACGTCTGGCACGTGATGTTGATCGTGCTCACACTCACCACCGGTACGGCCCTTCTCATGTGGATGGGTGAACTCATCACCCAGCGCGGTATCGGCAACGGCATGTCGCTGCTGATCTTCGCCTCCGTGGTTTCGCTGCTTCCGAGCCAGATGGGTCAGATCAAGGCCAACGCCGGCTGGATCGCCGTCATCTTCGTTCTCGCCGGTTATGCGCTGATCACGGTGGCCATCGTGTTCGTCGAACAGGGCCAGCGGAGAATCCCCGTTCAGTTCGCCAAACGGGTTGTCGGGCGCCGGATGTACGGCGGCCAGAGCACGTACATCCCGCTCAAGGTGAACCAGTCCGGCGTCATCCCGATCATTTTCGCCAGCTCGGTGTTGTACCTCCCGCAGCTGCTCACCTTCGTGCTTCCCGCCGACGGTTGGGGTGCGACGACGCAGGACTGGGTCTCCTCGAACCTCGTGACGCCGAATGCGCCGATCCATCTTCTGGTGTTCGGCCTCCTGATCATCGGTTTCGCCTACTTCTACACCGCCATCACGTTCGATCCGGTGAAGCAGGCCGACACGTTGCGCAAGCAGGGCGGCTTCATCCCCGGCATCCGTCCGGGTCCGCAGACCGAGCGGTACCTCGCCAAGGTCCTGTCCCGCATCACCCTGCCGGGCGCACTCTTCATCGCCGCTGTCGCCCTCATCCCCTCGTACATCCTCACCACGTACCTCCCCGGAACCCAGGTTTCGTTCACGGGTATCTCGATCCTCATCGCGGTGGGCGTCGCCCTCGAGACGATGAAGCAGATCGACAGTCAGCTGATGATGCGCAATTACGAAGGATTCCTTAAGTAATGCCGGCCCGTCTCCTCATCTTCGGGCGACAGGGCGCAGGCAAGGGAACCCAGTCGGAACGTCTTTCTGCCCATTACGGGGCACCTCACATCTCGACCGGCGACATGTTGCGTGCCGCCGTTGCCGCCGGAACTCCTCTCGGGATCGAAGCCAAAGCCGTCATGGACGGCGGCGGCCTCGTCGGCGACGACATCATCCTCGGAGTGGTCGCCGAACGCCTTTCCGAACCCGATGTGCAATCGGGCGGATTCCTGCTCGACGGCTTCCCGCGCACGGTCGTGCAAGCCGAAGGTATGGCGAAGTTCGCAACGGTGGATTGCGCAATCGATCTGGCTGTCCCCGAAGACGTCGTCCTCGAGCGCATGAGCGCCCGGCGCGTGTGTTCCTCGTGCGGTCGGGTGTACTCGACAGCGATGCCTCCCGTGAACGATTGGGCCTGCGACAACTGTGGCGCCGACGTCGTGCAACGAGCCGACGACACGCCCGAAGCGATCGCCAAGCGACTTGCGGCCTACAACACCGAGACGCAACCGACGATCGACTTCTACGAAGCCGCCGGACTCCTGGTCCGCGTCGACGGTCTCGGCAGCCCCGACGAGGTAACCGGTCGCGTGATCGCCGCCATCGACGCCCGTCTTTCCCGCTGAACTCTCGGACGGGTTGATCGCGCGATGGCCGGATCTTCGAAGGGTCGATCGAAGCAGGAACTGAAGCACATGCGTGCGGCTGGAAGAGTCGTGGCGGAGATGCACGAGTCGATCCGGGCTGCGATCAGACCCGGAGTTTCGACCCTCGCACTGGATCGAATCGGCCGCGACGTGATCGAACGTCGGGGTGCGACTTCGAATTTCCTCGGATATCACGGCTTCCCTGCGGTGATCTGCGCATCGCCGAACGACGTGATCGTCCACGGAATACCCGATGACACCGTTCTCGTCGATGGAGACATCATCTCCATCGACTGCGGAGCCGTCGTCGAGGGATGGCACGGCGATGCCGCCTTCACCGCCGGAGTGGGGGAGATCAGCGAGGAGGCGGCCAGATTGCTCGTCGTCACCGAGAAATCCCTGTATGCGGGCATTGCCGCGATGGTCGAGGGCAACCGGATCGGCGACATCGGTGCGGCGGTCCAGGATGTGGCCGAGAGCGCCGGATTCACGATCGTGGAGGAATATGTCGGCCACGGAATCGGTCGGGCGATGCACGAATCACCGGAGGTACCCAATTACGGGATTCCGGGCAAGGGCGGAAAGCTCCATCGGGGGATGACCCTGGCCATCGAGCCGATGGTGAATGCCGGGTCGGCCGAAACGTTCCTGAACGAGGACGGTTGGACGGTCGTGACCGCCGATCGGGCCCTGTCGGCCCATTTCGAACACACCATCGTCATCGGTGACAACGGGCCCGAGATCCTGACCCGGCCGTGACGGCGGTTTCTACCACCTTTTCGACCCGCAGGATGGCCCATTTGGTGTTTTCCCCAGATCACCGCTAGAGTCGCTCCTCGGCCCTGTTGGCCTCCGCGTTTTTGCGCGGCTGGCACAAACGTTCACAAGGAGGATCACGTGGCAAAGCCCAAAGAAGACGCGATCGTTCTTGAGGGAACGGTGACCGAGCCGCTGCCGAATGCCATGTTTCGGGTCGAACTCGAAAACGGGCACAAGGTTCTGGCCCACATCTCCGGAAAGATGCGAATGCACTACATCCGCATCCTCCCCGGTGACCGTGTCCAGGTGGAGATGACGCCGTACGACCTCACCCGCGGCCGCATCACCTATCGGTACAAGTAACAAAAGCAGTCAGTAACAGCAGTATGGAAAGTGAGTGTCCGACCAACAAGGGTCGGGCCCGCCGGAGGAAATGCTCCGGTGTACCTGAATCACTCATTCAGGCGAAAGGAATACCTGCGAAGTGAAAGTACGTCCCAGCGTCAAGAAGATCTGTGAGAAGTGCAAGGTGATTCGCCGCCATGGTCGCGTGCAGGTCATCTGTGAGAACCCTCGTCACAAGCAACGGCAGGGCTGATCCATGGCACGTATCTCCGGTGTTGATATCCCGCGTGAAAAGCGCCTGGAAATCAGCCTCACCTACATCTACGGAATCGGTAACACGACTGCACGCAACATCTGTGCAGCCACCGAGATCAACCCGAACACCCGTGTTCGCGATCTCACCGATGAGGAAGTCAACAAGATCCGCGTGTTCATCGACGCCGGCCTGAAGGTCGAAGGCGACCTTCGCCGAGAAGTCGATCAGGACATCCGTCGCAAGATGGAGATCGGTTGCTACCAGGGCCTGCGCCACCGTCGCGGCCTCCCGGTGCGTGGTCAACGAACCCACACCAATGCCCGTACTCGCAAGGGCCCCAAGAAAACTGTGGCCGGTAAGAAGAAGGTGGCGCGCTAACCATGGCGAAACCAACTCCCGGAGGCCGCAGGCCTCGCAAGAAGGAACGCAAGAACGTCACCTACGGCGTCGCGCACATCAAGAGTTCCTTCAACAACACCATCGTCAGCATCACCGATCAGCACGGCAACGTTCTGGCGTGGGCCTCGGCCGGCAATGTCGGTTTCAAGGGTTCCCGCAAGTCCACCCCGTTCGCCGCACAGATGGCCGCCGAGCAATGCGCGAAGCGAGCCATGGAGCACGGTGTCCGCAAGGTCGATGTCATGGTCAAGGGTCCCGGCTCCGGCCGAGAGACCGCCATTCGCAGCATCCAGAACGCCGGTATTGAAGTGACCGGAATCAAGGATGTCACGCCGGTACCGCACAACGGTTGCCGTCAGCCCAAGCGTCGGAGGGTCTGACATGGCTCGTTACACCGGACCGAAAGCGCGAGTTTCGCGTCGCCTCGGCACCAACATCTTCGGGACCAAAGGCGAGACTGTCGCCCTTGAGAAGCGCCCGTACCCCCCGGGCGAGCACGGCCGCACACGCCGCCGTGGAAACCCGAGCGAATACCTCATGCAGATGCAGGAGAAGCAGAAGGCTCGCTTCTCCTACGGTCTGTCCGAGAAGCAGTTCCGCAACCTCTATGAGGAAGCCTCCCGCAAGGAAGGCGTGACCGGCGAAAACATGCTCCGGTTCCTCGAGTTGCGTCTCGACAACGTCGTGTACCGCGCCGGCTGGGCAGCTACTCGCCCGCAGGCTCGTCAGTTCGTGGGCCACGGTCACGTCAACGTGAACGGTCGCCGAGTCGACATCCCGAGTTATCGGGTGCGCAAGGGCGATCTCATCACGCTGCGCGACAAGGCACGCGGAATGGTCGTGGTTCAGTGGAACCGCGACATGCTCGATCGCCAGCCACCTGCGTGGTTGGAAGCTGGAGACGGCGGCCTCACCATCACGGTGCTTGCGCTTCCGCTGCGGGACCAGATCGACGTGCCTGTGCGCGAACAGCTCATCGTCGAGCTCTATTCGAAGTAGGCACTTTTCGATGGGGGAGACCCCGTCACCTGTGCCGTTCACGACTGAACGAAACCGAGGTAGACAATTATGCTGGTCATGCAGCGCCCGAAGGTGGAAGCGCTTGGCGAGGCTGAAGGTGCACGTCAACTGTTCGCAGTTGGCCCGCTTGAGCCTGGCTTCGGCCACACCCTGGGCAATTCACTCCGACGCACCCTCCTGTCCTCCATTCCCGGAGCGGCAGTCACACAGGTGCGTTTCGATGAAGCCCTTCACGAATTCGACACCATCAAGGGTGTCACCGAAGACGTAACCGACGTCATCCTGAATCTCAAGGATCTCGTACTCCTCGTGCATAGTGACGAAGCCGTCACCCTGCGCATCGACGTGCGTGGCCCGGCCGAGATCACGGCTGCCGACATCATCGTCACTTCCGACGTGGAGATCCTCAACCCGGAACTCCACATCGCAACGGTCAACGAGTCAGGCCGCCTCGCTCTCGACGTCACCGTCGAGCGTGGACGCGGGTATGTCTCGGCTGATCGCAACAAGTCGACGAGCACGATCGGTGTGATTCCGGTCGACTCGATCTTCTCGCCGGTTCGTCGTGTCACCTTTGCGGTGGAGCCGACCCGTGTCGAGCAGTCGACAGCGTTCGATCGCCTCGTGCTCGACATCGAAACCGATGGATCGATCACGGCTCGTGAAGCACTCGCCTCGGCGGGAGCGACACTCCAGGCACTCGTTCAACTCGTTGCCGAAATGAGCGACGAGCCCCAGGGCCTCGAGCTCGGTGAAGTCAGCATCACGCATGCCGGCTCGCCCGATCTCGACCTTGCCATCGAGGACCTCGATCTTTCCGAGCGTCCCCGCAACTGCCTCAAGCGTGCGCAGGTCAATACGGTTGGTGAATTGCTCCTCAAGTCCGAGGACGATCTGCTCGCCGTGACCAACTTCGGACAGAAGTCGCTCGATGAGGTCATCCAGAAGCTCGACGAGCGCGGTCTGTCGCTCAAGCACCGGGACTGATCCACCATGCCAGGAACTCCACGTAAATCCAAGCGATTCGGCGGCAGTGCCTCCCACCAGCGTCTGATGATGGCCAATCTGGCCGCATCGCTCTTCGCTGCCGAGGGCATCGTCACCACCGAAGCGAAGGCGAAGGCTCTTCGTCCGATCGCCGAGAAGCTCATCACCAAGGCCAAGAAGGGTGGCGTTCATCGCCATCGTCAGGTCGTCGCCTTCATGGGTGACAAGGAAATGACTTCGAAGTTGTTCGACGACATCGGCCCGCGTTACGAGACTCGTCCAGGTGGCTACACCCGGATCCTGAAGCTCGGTCCGCGCCAAGGTGACAATGCGCCGATGGCGCGCATCGAACTCATCTGAACACGCAATTACCAGTAACGATCATCCCGCCCGCACCTGCCGAAGGCATGGCGAGGGTGAGAATGGTTGTGGCCTACGACGGAGCACAGTTCCGGGGTATGGCCGAGAACGATGGTGTTCCCACAGTTGCCCGCGCTCTGCGCGGGCAACTTGAACGTGTGGCCGAGCATCCTGTGATCATCACCATCGCCGGTCGCACCGACGCCGGGGTGCATGCATGGGGCCAGGTCGTTTCCTTCGACATCCGTGCCGACCGCGCCGATCCCGTGGCTCTGGCCCGCGTCGTCAACATGGCGTGCGTGCCGGCGATCGTGGTGCGCGAATGCGAGATCGCCGCCGACGATTTCGACGCCCGATTCTCGGCCCGTTCGCGCTCCTACCGGTACACGGTGATCAATCGGCCCCTTCCCGATCCGTTCCTGGCCCCGACGACCTGGTGGGTACCCCAGCCGATCGATGTGAAGGCGCTCCACCTCGGGTGCGATCCGCTGATCGGCGGCCACGATTTCTCGAGCTTCTGCCGCAAGCCGAAGACCGATCTCGAGTTCTCGATGATCCGGCGGGTCCGGGACGCCCGCTGGCACGAGCTCGGTGACGGGATCCTCCGTTTCGACATCGAGGCGAACGCCTTCTGCCATCAGATGGTCCGGAGCATCGTCGGAACACTGGTCGACATGGGCCGTGGTCGGCTCCGCCCGGGGGAGATGGCGACGATCCTCGCCGCCCGGGACCGCTCACTTTCGGGAGTGGTGGCGCCGGCGCAGGGCCTGTGTCTCTGGGAAGTCGGCTTCGGCGAGGTGCATCCGGAGACCCCCGGCGGGGCCGGAAAATCGGGCGAGTTGCCGGGGAGCGGCCGCAGACCGTAGTTTGTAGAGCCGCTCAGGTGCGCGGATACCGCTTGCGCCGGAGCTTCTTGCTCGCCATCAGTTCAAGATCAGGCTTTCCAGTTCAGCAGTTCTTCAGTTTCTCCGTATCAGTTTCTCCGTATCAGTTCAGTGCCCCCGTTTGCAGGGGCTCCTCGAAGAAGAAGGGTTGCGCGTGCGCACCTACACCCCCAAGGCCAGCGAAATTCAGCGCTCATGGTTTGTGGTCGATGCCGAGGGCATGGTCCTGGGCCGCCTCGCCACCGAGGTTGCCCGCATGTTGCGCGGCAAGCACAAGCCCACCTACACGCCGCACATCGACACCGGTGATCACGTAATCGTGATCAACGCCTCGAAGGTCGTGCTCACGTCGAACAAGGGCGACAAGCTCTTCGTTCACCGTCACTCCGGTTACCCGGGTGGTCTGCGCACGCAGAGCTACGGCCAACTCATCGCCACCAAGCCCGAAGAAGCCGTGCGTCGCGCCATCCGCGGCATGCTTCCGAAGAACCGTCTCGGTCGCCAGCAGCTCAAGAAGCTCAAGGTCTACGCCGGCCCCGTGCATCCGCACGTCGCCCAGGACCCGCAGCCGCTCGAATTCACCCACGCCAAGGCCCGCTGAGCGGGATTACTGAGGACACACAATGTCAACCCCTCTCGTCCAGACAACCGGTCGTCGCAAGCGTGCAGTCGCACGGGTGCGCCTCATCCCGGGCACCGGAACCATCACGGTCAACAAGCGTGAAGTCGCGGAGTACTTCCCGTCGGAAACGCATCGCATGATCCTCACCGAGCCGCTTCGCCTCACCAACACCACCGAGCTGTATGACATCGTCTGCAACATCGACGGTGGCGGCGTTTCCGGTCAGGCCGGCGCGCTGCGTCACGGCATTGCCCGTGCGCTCATCGAACTCGATCCGGAGATGCGCCCCGAACTCAAGAAGGCCGGATTCCTCACACGCGACGATCGCAAGAAGGAATCCAAGAAGTACGGCCTCAAGAAGGCCCGAAAGGCTCCGCAGTACTCGAAGCGTTGATCAACACCGCACCGCGTGTCGGTGCGCAGTTGCAGAACTTCCCGAAACGACGTGCGTTACCTCGATCAGGGGAAGCGCACGTCGTTTGCGTTTAGCTGAACTACAGGGCGGTGGACAGACATGAGTTTGAGATTCGGAACCGATGGTGTTCGCGGTCCTGCGGACGAGTTCACCGATGATCTCATCGCCGCGCTTGGCGAAGCCGCAACACGCGTGCTCGACGGTTCGAGCGGATTCTTGATCGCCTGCGACACGCGCGAATCGGGACCGCGTCTTGAACGAGCGCTGGCCATCGGTATCGCACGCGGAGGTGGAGTGCCCGAGTCTCTGGGTGTCGTGCCCACGCCGACCGCGGCGTGGGCTTCGGTGCACCGCGACGTTCCCGCGGCGGTGATCTCCGCGTCCCACAACGTCTGGTCGGACAACGGCATCAAGTTCTTCGCCGCTGGTGGGCGGAAGCTCCCCGACGCAGTCGAGGCACAACTCGAATCGCAACTCGACGAGATACTTGCGCTGTCACCAACCGGTGGGTCCGGTTCTTCCGATGATGCCGGGTTCTCGTTGGCCCACGATGGCGCACTCGGCCCGTGGTCTGCGGCGCTGGCCGCGTCGATCGGCGACCGGCGTCTCGAGGGACTACGCGTGGTCATCGATTGCGCCAATGGGGCGAGTTCAGATGTTGCGCCGTCGTTGCTGCGTGCGCTCGGCGCCGAGGTCGATGTTCTGCATGCTTCGCCGAACGGCCGCAACATCAACGACGCCTGCGGATCAACGCATCCTGGCGATCTGCAGCAGCGCGTGATCGAGACCGGCGCCGACGTGGGATTGGCTTTCGACGGTGACGCCGACCGCCTTCTTGCTGTCGATGAACAGGGTTCGCTTGTCGACGGTGATCACCTCCTGGCCATGTTCGCCGCCGATCTGCGCGGACGGGGTCGACTCGCCGGGGATCTGGTGGTGGTCACCGTGATGACGAACCTGGGTTTCAGGATCGCGATGTCCGAACGCGGGATCACCGTTGTCGAAACACCGGTCGGGGATCGCCACGTACTCGAAGCACTCGCTCGAACCGGGGGTTCTCTCGGCGGTGAGCAGTCCGGGCACATCGTGTTCGCCGAAATGGCGACAACTGGTGACGGTCTTCTCTCGGGGATCCAGCTCCTCGATCTCGTTCATCGCTCCGCCCGACCGTTCTCCGAGTTGGCCGCGGAATCCATGACGCAATTGCCGCAGGTGCTGATGAACGTTCCGGTCGCGTCCAGGCGATCGGACTTCAGCACGCACTTCAGTTCGGTCATGGCCACGGTCCTGGCCGACGATGTGTCCGCCGAGGAGCAATTGCTCGGTGAGCGCGGACGGATTCTGATTCGTCCGAGCGGCACCGAGCCGCTTGTACGCGTGATGGTGGAAGCCGAAACGGCAGAGCTTGCGGACGCAGTTGCCCGACGGCTTGCTGCGAAGGTCGAAGAGGCCTTCCCGGCGTAGGCTGGACTCCTTATGTGCGGAATTATCGCCGTTGTCCGTCGTCCATCGCAGCGCGCGATCCCCGCCGCGTCCGAGATCCTCGAGCCTCTCGCGGGAGCGGCTCGATTGCTCGAGTCGTTCGGTGATCCGCAATCGACCACCGGGTTGCACGCCGATCCTGGGTCGTTGGATCTTGCGGGGCTACTGACGGCGGCCGCTTCCGAAGTGGCGACGGCGGATGTCCTCCTGCGCGGCGTTGCCGGCGTGAGGGCGCTGCTCGAAACATCGGCCCTGGCCGTATCGGTCGCAAACCTCATCGACGGTCTCGATCATCAGGTGGCGGCCGCCGAGAATCACCTCGACACGAACCCTCTCGACGCAGGCGTCGAACTCGAACGGGTGAACGCGGCGATGATCGCACTCAAAGACGCAGTGTGGGCGGTCCGTCGCGATCGCCTGCGAGCCGCCGAAAGTGTTTCCGAACTTGTCGGTGGCTCCCCGACCCCGGCGGCCGTTGCCGTGGGACTTTCCGTGCATCAGGCGCTGTCGGCTCTCGATCGTCTCGAAGTTCGCGGCCGCGACAGCGCCGGCCTCCATCTTCTTGTCCGCAGCCACGGCATCGACCTGACCTCGCCGGCGATCATGGCGATGATGTCCGAGCGTGCGGCCGATCCGCTGTTCGGCTCACTTGCGGTGCGTACGCCGGAAGGCCATCTGAGTCTCGTCTACAAGGCCGCAGCCGAAATCGGTGAACTGGGCGACAACACGCGGGCCCTGCGTCTGGCGATGACAACCGATCTCCTGCTGCAGCAGGCGCTCGGGTCCGACTCGGTCGAGGCTGTCGTGCTCGGGCACACCCGCTGGGCGAGCGTCGGAATCATCTCCCAGGCGAACGCACATCCGCTGAACTCCGACGAAGTCGGAGGGGCCCCGGACACACGTGACCTTGATACGCGTCACCCCGGTGCGCGTCACCCCGGTACGTATGTGACTGCGGTGTTGAACGGCGACGTCGACAATTTCGCCGATCTCAAGGTGAGTCAGTCGCTGAAGATCGCGGACGAGATCACCACGGATGCCAAAGTCATTCCCACGCTCACGTCTCGGGCGATGGCCGACGGCACGGATGCATTCGAGGCATTCCGGGACACCGTGAATCAGCTCGAAGGATCGGTCGCCATAGCGGCAAGCGCTGCGGCCTGTCCCGATGACCTTCTCCTTGCCGTCCGGGGCAGCGGTCAGGCCCTCTACATCGGTCTTGCCGAGGACACCTGGATCATTGCCAGCGAGCCGTACGGGGTTGTCGAAGAGACATCGACGTATCTGCGTCTCGACGGCGATGTCCCCGCCGATCCGACCAATCCGGCCAGTCGCGGGCAGGTCGTGCGCCTGCGTGGCGCCGCCGCCGGATCGCTCGACGGCATCGGACGCTGGGCCTACGACGGCACCGACCTCGCGGTCGACGAAAGCGAACTCGCCGATGCACAGATCACGACGCGCGACATCGATCGAGGCGATTCACCGCATTTCCTGCTCAAGGAGATCGGCGAATCTCCGGGTTCATTCCGCAAGACCCTCCGAGGCAAACTCGTCGACGGTCCGGCCGGCCTCGAAGTTCGACTTGGTGACGATGTCCTGACTCCCGCGTTGCGGGCGCGACTGGCCGATGGCTCCATCCGTCGCATAATCGCGATAGGTCAGGGAACCGCCGCCGTGGCATCGCGGGCACTGGCCGAGGGGCTGGCAGCCTTCGCGCCCGACACGACTCTTCGGGTGGAGACGGAACTCGCCACCGAACTCTCGGGCTTTCAGTTGACCGATTCCATGGCCGACACCCTGATCGTCGCCGTGAGTCAGTCGGGAACCACGACGGACACGAATCGAACAGTCGACCTCGTCCGCGCCCGCGGCGGACACGTCGTCGCAATCGTGAATCGCCGCAACAGCGATCTCACGGATCGGTCCGACGGTGTCCTCTATACGTCCGATGGTCGGGACGTCGAGATGAGTGTGGCCTCGACGAAAGCCTTCTACGCGCAGATCGCGGCATGTTTTCTCCTCGCGGCAGCGATCGCCGACGCGGTTGGCGAAAGTTCGCCCGAGCGGAACGCGGTTTTGCAGGGACTGCGCTCGCTCCCCACCGCGATGGAGCAGACATTTGCGCTGCGTCCGGAAATTGCTCGGGCGGCGCAGGAGAACGCTCCGCAGCGGCGTTATTGGGCGATAGTCGGAAACGGTGCGAATCGCATCGCGGCCGAGGAAGTCCGGATCAAACTCTCCGAGCTCTGCTACAAGGCGATCGCCTGCGACGGAACCGAAGACAAGAAACACATCGACCTTTCTTCCGAGCCGATGATCCTCGTGTGCGCAGCGGGCCTCCAGGGTTCGACTGCCGATGATGTGGCAAAGGAAGTTGCGATCTACCGGGCCCACAAGGCGGCTCCGGTCGTCATCGCCACACAAGGCGAGGAGCGGTTCTCCGCGGCCCTTCAGGTGATCTTGGTCCCCGAGGTCCACCCGCGGCTCGCGTTCGTGCTCTCCGCGATGGTGGGGCACCTGTTCGGCTACGAGGCGGCGTTGGCCATCGATGCCCAGGCCCGCCCCCTGCGCGAAGCCCGGGCGGCGATCGATGCCGCCGTATCGTCAGGAACCGACGGTGATGGCGAAACGCTCCTCGGCCGACTTCGTCCCGCATTGCAGCCACTCGCGGCCCGCTACTTCGACGGGCTTCGGTCCGGGGTCTACGACGGACATCTCGAAGCCAGTTCGGCGGTACGCCTCGCCGGCCTGTGGCGATTCGCGCTGGGTTCGGTTCCGCTCGAGGCCTACCAGCTGGAGTCGGGCAAAGTCGGAACACCCGGCGTCGTGCTCGAAGATCTCAACGCAGCACTCGGTGTCGCGATCGATGAACTCACACGCCCGGTCGACGCGATCAAGCATCAGGCGAAGACGGTGACTGTGGGCATCTCGCGGAGTGACGAGACCCTCATGCAGGTCCGACTGGTGAAGGACGTCCTCGCGACTGGCGCGGCCCGCGATCGTCTCAGCTATGCAACGTTGCGCACGCTGGCTGCACTCGAGCCGCTCGTCGACGAGGTTCTCGGATACACGCGATACGCGATCGAGGGGCACGTCGATGCCGGTGGATTCGACGACGCCACTCTGGTGATCATCGACCGGGGCGGCCTCGGACGCGATCTTCCGAGCCGAACCACCGAGTACCCCGAACTCCGGGGGACGAAGCGGCTTGTCGCGGTCGAACGAACGGTCCTTGTTGCCAAGGGACGAAGCGATGGTCGGACCGTCGTCATTGTCCCGGAGATCAAGGATGGGGAGCCGACAGGTCTGTCCCTGCTTCATGTCCGCCTCCGCGAGGACCTTCCGCTCACCTCGCTGCGGTCGGTGTTGCAGGGATACCGGAATCGTTACGCCGCCATCAAACATGCAGTCACTGAAACGGAGCCGATCTTCCGGGACGATCTGCTTGCCGACATCCCCGTGCTCGCTCTGATGACCGATCCGGTCAACGATCTTGCGGAGCGTTGGCGGTCGTGATCCTGGGCATCGGAGTCGATCTTGTCGATCTGGATCGATTCCGTGCGGTGTTGGAGCGTCGGCCCGGGATGATTGCCCGTCTGTTCACCGATGCCGAACGGGAGTATGCGGAACGCCGCAACGATTCCGTCGAGCGATATGCCGTCCGATTCGCGGCCAAGGAAGCTGCACTCAAATCGATGGGTGTCGGAATGGGTGCGGCGGACTGGCACGACATGGAGGTGGCGCGGGATGACAGTGGGCGCCCGAGTCTGATTGTCCGGGGTCGCGCCGCCGCGTTGGCCACCTCGCTCGGCATTTCCCGATGGGAACTCGCGCTCACGCACAGCGATCTCGTGGCTCAGGCCATCGTCGTCGCCGACAGCGGCCGGCCCGCCCCGGATCCCGGCGCCGCCCGGTTGGCCGGTCCGGGGCGGGGGCTGGCTGTTTCTGCTGTGCCCGTTGCTGCTGTGCCTGTTTCTGGACCCATCGTGACGCCGACGGAGATGGCCGCCATCGACCGTGCCGCTCCCGAACCGGTGGACGTCTTGATCGGCCGTGCCGGTTCCGCCGTGGCCCGTGCCGCCATCCGGATGATGGGCGGAACCTACGGGCGTCGTGTCGTTGTCGTGGCCGGTAAGGGCAACAACGGCAACGACGGTCGCAATGCTGCGGTCAAACTTCGGGCCAGAGGGGTCCGGGTGATCGTGATCGATGCGGCATCGGCCCCGGAGACCCTGCCGGAATGCGACCTTGTGATCGACGCCGCCTACGGAACAGGTTTCGCGGGAACATACGACGCTCCGGTTCCGTGTGCCGACTCGCTGGTGCTCGCAGTCGACATCCCCTCGGGCATCGACGGACTCACCGGGATCGCGGCCGGGCGCGTTCTGCAGGCTGACGAAACGGTGACCTTTGCCGCGCTCAAACCCGGACTCCTGTTCGCCGATGGCCTGAAACTCTCCGGCCGTTGCCGCGTCGCCGACATCGGTCTCCCCGTCGGGGGCCGGTCGCCCCGAGCGGATCTGATCGGCTCGGATTTCGTGGAGGGATGGCTTCCCGGTCGCCAGTTGCATGCCAACAAGTGGGATAACGCCGTGTGGATCGTCGCCGGCAGTCCGGGGATGGGTGGTGCCGCGGCACTGTGTTCGGCAGCCGCAGCGCGGACCGGCGCCGGTTACGTGCGTGTCTCGACGCCCGGAGGAGCTGCTGCCGATCTGCCCCTCGAATCGGTCCGGGTCGATGTTCCGGCCACCGGATGGGCGTCGGAAGTCGTCGCGGGCCTCGGTCGATTCGGCGCGCTCGTGATCGGCAACGGTCTCGGAACCACCGATGAGGCCCGGGACAACATCCGCCAGGTCGTGGCGGCGGCTGCCGGTCGAGGACTGCCGACCGTGGTCGATGCCGACGGACTCACCGCACTGGGCGCGGAGGCATCGCGGTTTGTGGGCCCGACCACGGTGCTCACGCCCCACGATCGCGAATATGCCCGACTGGCCGGTCACGCCCCGGGCCCCGACCGGATTGCCGCCGCGCGCGATCTCGCGGCGGCAACGGGAGCTGTCGTCCTCCTGAAGGGTGGCGCCACGGTCATCGCCTCACCCGATGGCGACGTCCTTGTCTCGGCGGAGGGAGACCAACGCCTCGCGACCGCCGGAACGGGCGATGTCCTCGCCGGAATCATCGGGGCCCTGCTGGCCTGCGGCATGGATCCGTTCCGTGCCGCGGCGAGCGGAGCGTTCATCCACGGACGGGCTGCGGCCCTAGGCTGGGAACGAGGTTTGGTGGCCAGCGACATTTCCGGCTACGTACCTGCGGTTCTCGGAGAGTTCATCCCCGACCATCCACGGAGGAATCATGCTTAGAGACGTCCCGGTTCGCGAGGTCATGTCGACCGACGTCCTGACATTCGCCCCCGCCGACAATGTCCGCGATGCAATGCGCGCCCTGTTGCGCCGCGATGTCGATGGGGCCCCGGTCGTGGACGCAGACGGAGTCGTTGTGGGACTCCTGTCGACCTCCGACCTGATTGTGGAAGAGGCCAGGGTTCACCTCCCCACGGTCATCACGTTGCTGGGCGCATATCTCGAGCTGCCCTCGTCGCAGAAGCGATTCGATGCGGACATGGCCAAGGCTCTCGGCTCGACCGTCGGTGAGGTCATGACTGCAACCATCACGACGATCGGACCGGACGACACCGTCGAGCAAGCCGCGACTCTTCTTCACGAAGAGGGCGCCGATCGTCTCGCCGTGATCGACGAAGACGGTCGTCTTGTCGGACTGGTCGCCCGCGGCGACATCGTCCGCGCGATCGTGCGCGAGTTCGACGAGCAGGACGCGGAGACGGGCACCGCCGCCGACGGCTCGGCCGGTTCGGGCGAGTAGCGGTCAATGCGCGCCGCACGCGCCGAGGTGGATCTCGGCGCCGTCGCCCACAATGCGGCGGTGCTGCGCCGCTCGATCGCCCCGAGTCTTCTCTGCGCAGTCGTGAAGGCGGATGGTTACGGTCACGGCGCCATAGCGGTGAGCGAGGCTCTGCTCGGCGCTGGCGTCGAGTGGCTTGCAGTCGCATTGATCGAAGAGGCGGCAGTACTGCGCAAGGCCGGGATCACGGCGCCGATCCTGCTGCTCTCCCAGCCGCGGGTCGCCGACATCCCGGCGGTTGTCCGTTACGACATGCGGGTGTGTGTCACCTCGTCGGCAACTGCGGAACACCTCGCCGCCGCTGCTCGTGCACAGGGCAAAGTGGTGAAGGTCCACCTGAAGGTCGACACGGGGATGAACCGGATCGGCGTCGCCCCGGAAGATGCACCGGCGCTGGCCCGCGACATCGCCGGCCGACCGGAATTGGATCTCGAAGGCATCTTCACGCATTGCGCGGTGGCCGATGAGCCTTCGAATCCGTTCACCGATGTTCAACTCGCCCGATTCGATGCCACGGTCGCCGAACTCGCCGAGGCCGGCATCGTGCCGGCGATCCGGCACGCCGGAAACTCCGCAATCGGTATCGCCCATCCGCAGGGCAGGTACGACCTCGTCCGCATGGGCATCGCGGTGTACGGCATCGCTCCCGCTCCGGGCCTGGCGAATGAACTCGACCTCCGGCCCGCACTCTCGCTCAAGGCCGAGGTTTCGATGGCCAAGCGCGTCGCCGCCGGCGAAGGGGTCTCCTACGGACTCCGTCATCGTTTCGATGCACCGACCACGGTCGCAACGGTTCCCATCGGTTACGCCGACGGTGTTCCGCGTCGCCTCGGCCTGCAGGGTGGCGAAGTTCTCATCGGAGGAAAGCGGCGTTCGATCGTCGGAGTCGTGACGATGGATCAGTTGATGGTGGATTGCGGCGACGACGTGATCGAGGTCGGCGACGAGGTCGTGCTGATCGGCACGCAGGGCGACGAGACGATCACGGCGGAGGAATGGGCCATCAACCTCGACACGATCGCGTATGAAGTGGTTTGTGGAATCGGACCGCGGGTGCCGCGGTTCTACAAGCAGGGAGTCACATGATCTTCGCCCGTACTTCGTCGGCAGATCAGACCAAAGCGCTGGCGGCCTCGTTGGCCGAACTCGCCCGTCCGGGTGACCTCATCCTTCTGGCCGGAGATCTCGGTGCGGGCAAGACGGCCTTCACTCAGGGTTACGGAGCGGCATTGGGTGTCGATGACCTCATCACGTCGCCCACGTTCACGTTGGTGAACACCTACGAGGGCCGACTCGAACTCAATCATCTCGACGTCTACCGGCTCGAAGCCATGGGTGAGGTGCTCGATCTCGGGGTCCCGGAGATGCTCGACGACGGGGGTGTGACGGTCATCGAATGGGGTGACGCCGTTGCGCCCGCCCTGCCGGCCGACTACCTGGAGATCAGGTTCACGTTCATCGAAACCGATCCGACCGGCGCAACCGACGATGTCCGGATTCTCGAACTGGTTCCTGTGGGTCCGCGGTGGAGCGCACGCATCCGTGCTGTCGCCACCGCCGTCGCTCCGTGGGTCCACGAGCCGACTGCCGAAGAGACGGGGAACCGCTGATGTTGATCTGTGGAATCGATACTGCGACGGCTCAGGTGAGCGTCGCAGTAGGCGGTCACGAAGGCGTTCTCGCGTCAACCCAATCGAGCAGGGGCCGCCAACATGCCGAGGTGCTGACGCCTGCGATCCAGTTCGCGTGCAAGCAGGCCCGGATCGAGTACTCGGAGATCAGTGTCGTGGCCGTCGATCTCGGACCGGGACTTTTCACCGGTCTCCGTGTCGGCGTGGCGGCAGCGAAGGCGATGGCACATGCACTGAGCGTGCCGATGATCGGCGTACCCAGCCTCGACCTTCTCGCTTTTCCCGTGCGCTTCACCTCGCGTCTGATCGTGGCCACGATCGATGCCCGGCGCGGCGAGATCTTCTACGCCTTCTATCGACAGGTGCCGGGTGGCATCCAACGTCTCTCCGATCATCAGGTCGGATCGCCCGACGATCTGGCCTCCGAGTTGCTGGCGGCGGGTGAGGAATGTCTGCTCGTCGGTGACGGTGCCATCCGCTACCGCGAAGTGTTCGAGGGTCTCAAGAAGTGCGAGATCGTCGAAGAAGGATTCGCGTACCCGTCGGCAACGTCGCTCGTGCTGCTGGCCCACGCTCAGGCATTGCGCGAGCAGTGGGTCAAGCCGTGGGATCTCGAGCCGCTTTATCTGCGCAAACCCGATGCCGAGATCAACTGGGCAACCCGCCCCAACTCGTGATCGCAGCAATCGAATTCATGCCTGCCGAACTCGTGTCTCCTGAAGCCGTGTCGGTCGTGGTCATGCCGATGCGCCGCCGTCATCTGCGGGCGGTGCTGCGGATCGAGGAGAAGACCAGTTCGACGCCGTGGTCGCTCGGACTGTTCCTCGCCGAAGCGCGCCGCGACGAGCGCGTGTATCTGGTGGCGAGATCCGGAAACGAGATCCTCGGTTACGCCGGCCTCCTCTTCGCGCTGACCGATGGCCACATCACCACCATCGCCGTGGATCCGGATCGCCA
>WLFD01000130.1 GCA_009703925.1 Actinomycetota bacterium
GACCGGCAACTTGACATCAGTTCGACAGCAAGCATCGATGCAACGAAACAGCGCTTTCTCCTAGGCCGAAACTGGGCGCAGCTTCCCGATTTCGCCGCTGCTTCCCCAATGACTAGATTGAAAGCCTCATGCGCCCGTAGCTCAATTGGATAGAGCATCTGACTACGGATCAGAAGGTTGGGGGTTCGAGTCCCTCCGAGCGCACCACGGAAATGCACAGCAGGACGCTGAAGCCGACCCCAACGGGTCGGCTTCGTGCTTTGAGGGGTCAATTTGGGGGCAACCCGGCCCCCTCCGGGTCATTTGGCCTACGCCGGTTGGATCCGCTTCCGACCACTAACCCAACGAACGAAACCTCGGAAGCAGAGTTCCGGTTTTGTAATTCGTCTGTTACCGTGACGAACGAAGGGGAGTATCCCTCAACGGTGTCGTCGTCATCACGGACCAATGGTCCCGGCGGCCCGGCTCGCAAGAGCGGGAGAGACCTTCGAACGACATTGCCGTCCTTCGAAAGGTTCATCGCCATGCTTCGTCTCCTCCCTGCCAGCCCGCGACCTGCGCACAGCGCGCCTGGAATTGCTCACCCACTCCCCTTTCCAACAAGGAGAATCCAATGAAATGCCCCGTCGACAGTCGTGAACTACTGATCACCCACCGAGATGGCATCGAGCTTGACTACTGCCCCGAATGCCGAGGCGTCTGGTTCGATCGAGGCGAACTCGACAAGGTGATCGAACGCTCGAACGAGCAGCTTCGGACGACTCTCGCCCAAGCCGCGCCCGTCACCCGAGAGGAAAGGGTGGACTACGCGCCGAGCAAAAAGAAGAAGAAGCCAGGCAGCTTCCTCTCTGACCTCCTCGAATTCGGATAGAGAGGGACTGCTGCACCGCAAGGAGATCGCCGGTGCAGTGGTTTCCGAGCATTCCGGACGAACCGTCGGCGACCACGACCGCGACCTCGGCGCACCGGGACTGAACACCGCCCGCTAGCTTCGGACAATGTCCATAAAGCAGACCAGCTGTCGCCGACCGGTTCTCCTCGGCGTTGTTCTCGCCGCAATGCTCGCTCTCGGTGCGTGCAGCGGTTCGTCGGTCTCGGAGCCGAGCTCGGACTCGGAGCAGTCGATCCGGAGCGCCGCCGCCGAATGCGGGATGAACAGGGTGGCCACGCCGACCGATGTCACCTTCCGCAACGACACGGATGTCACCATCATTCTCAAGGTCATCGACGGAAGTTGGAGTTGCGACGATTACACGGCGGGCAGGAATCCCGGACTTCTCGACGGGTTGACCATCCAACCGAGTACGTCTTCGGCCGTACAGTTGATCGAACCGATCGATATCGCGATGGCTCCACAGTCGATGAAGAATCCGCGGTTCGAGCTCGGCCTCTACACGCCGAATCCGAACGGTCGTGGCAACCAACTTGTGGCGTTCGGTCCCGATTCGACAGTGGGATTCTCGCTGGAGCGGATCGATGGGTTCTATCTGGACTACTCCAGTTGGCGTTCGTTCATCGGGAGGACGGGTCCTCTGGGCAACTTGTCGGGGGGCGAAGTAACCGCCTACCTGCCCGACGCTCGACCGGTGGATCTGAGGTGGAGCTTCGGCGATAGGAACCAGATCGAGATCCGAGCATCACTGCGGACGACCGGCTGAGATCGACGACCATCCGGAGTAGCAACATCCCCGGTGCGGACGAACATCGTGGGCCAGACGCACATCGGTGAACATCGATTGAACATCAACTGATTCGAGCCTTGCCGGACTACGGATCAGAAGGTTGGGGGTTCGAGGTCCACCGATCCGGAAGGCGTGAAGTTTCCCCACCACTCCGCCAGCTCGCACGCGATCGGCCGGAGCTTCGGGTCCGCCTGTGCAAGCAGCTCGAGCTCGGCACACGCATCGCCTCCGATCAGCAGATCGCGAGCGGTGGTCAGGGCGATCTCGTGCTCCATCAACTCGGCCGTGCGCTTCCGCTCATGCATGAATGCTGCATCCAGAGCGTTCTCATAAGCGTCGAGGTCGTCGAGAAGTGCCGCGCGCATCGAGTTCGGCTCGGCCACACCAGCCAACATCGCGGCGATGTTCCCGGTCAGGTAACCCTGGGCCGAATCGACGGCCTTGGATCGCAGGCTCCGCAACAACTTCGATACCCCAGTCGGAAACGCCAGCACGCTGAATCCGGCGGCAACCGCAGCTCCCAGGAGGATGTCCTGGAACCGCACCACCTCGAGCCCCTTGTGTGGAGGCCACGCAAGCACCGCGAAGTTGATGAGTGCGAACTGCGTGTACGTCATCTGTGCGAGCGCCATGTTCGATCCAGCGACTCGCCGCGCCACAAATGCAGCAACCGGAAGCGCGCAGACGAACACCGGATACGGCAGATGCAACATCGCCAGGAGCCCCGCCACCAGCACCCCGCCTGTCGCCCCGGCCACGATCATCACCATCGTCGTCGCCCCAGCTGCTCCTGAAAGGGAAACCTGCGTCACCGCCAGTGCGGCAAGCACCACCCATAGGCCGTGGTCGATGCCCACCACACGGACAATCAACACACATGCCGCCGCACCGAAGCCGGTTCGCAACGCGTTCTGCAACCACAGCGAGTTCCAGCGCAGATTCGCTCGCAGGATCGCCGAGGGCTTCGTCGTCGCAAAGTGCCCAACGTCGGGAACCGGTGCGGTGCATCGGCGGCTCAACGCTGCCTGATAAAGCTGATTCATCGCCCCGATGGACAGGAGCCGCACCGGGTAGTGCGAACCCAGAACCTCGGGGCCCTGAGTCGCAAGCGCGTCGAGGTCACGCGTGCGCTCCGCTGGGATGTCAGGGAGATCCGCGGTTAGCGCCCCTCCACCGACCAGATCCGCAGCCGCCCGAAACCCATCGGCGGACAACTCGGCCAAGGTCCCGGCATCGGTCGGATACCTCGACGTCAACCGTTCAACCAGCGGCATGCTCCAGCGAGCCCCGGCAACCATGCTCGCAAGAGCGCGCTGGCGATGACCCACGGCCCCAGGCTGGCTGAAGCTGGTGGTCACCTGCGAAAGCAACGCATCGCGGGAATCCTCGAGCGTCTTCACGCTCGTCGCCAAGTCCTCTCCACTGCCCACCGCATCAGACAGTTCGGCGCCAGCCCGCAGCCAGTCGGCGAGCAGCCTGCGCACCAAGCCAGAGCGTCGATGAGGCAACACCACCAGCGCCGCGACGATCGAAACGGAACTACCCAAGAACCAGCCACCGAGCAGCGAGGGCGCGTCGCCGAGATTCGCCGTAATCATCAATGGCAGGAAGAACGCCCCTTGCAAACCCACTGCCGAACGAGAGACGTAGCCCCGGAGCAACCGGAGATAAGCGAACGACGACGAAACCACGATCGTGACAATGACGGCGAGCCACAACGGTGAACTGCAGAGAACGCCGATCAGCACCGCCACCGCGCCGACAAGCGTCGCGATTCCCTGCCCGACGAACCGCTCTCGGAAGTCGCCATCGAAGTCCAGAAAGTAAAGATGGATGCACACGGCCAATGACGCGAGGAGCGCGGCGCTCGACTCGCCGAACAACGCACGCGCGATCAGATCGACTGCGACAATCGTGATCGCGAACCTGAGACCCGACCTGGTGGCGGGGGTGCTGAGCAACCGACGATGAAGCGCCGGGTGATCGAGATCAGACTGTTGCGGCTGCGGTGCTGTTGGAAGCGTCAACCGCGTCTTCCCTCTGGTAGTCCGCGAACATCGCCATCGCCTTGTCCCGAGTCGGATAGGCGAAGAACACCAGAACGGCGCCGAGGAAGATGAAGACAGCTCCTGCTCCGTAAGCCCAAGACGCACCCTGGAGGAAGCTCGTCTCGGCGGCCGAGACGATCGCACTCTGATACTGCGGGAACTGTTCGGCCATCTTGGTGGCACTCGAGAACGACAGGGTGAGCTCGGATTGGGTCTGAGCCGAGACCGACGAGGCCTGAGGCGATGCCGCCACGCTCTTGGAGAACGCGGCTGCGTAGCCGAGGGTCAGGAAAGTGCCGAGCACGGCCTGGAAGATCGAGCCGCCCAGATCGCGTTGAAGATCCGATGTGCCCGAGGCCATGCCGACCTTGGCCACCGGAACCGAACTGGTGAGAGAGCGCGCCGCAGGGGTGAGGGCAAAGCCGACACCGGCACCCATCAGCAGATACGCCAGCCCGATGAACAGATAAGAGACACCCTCGTTCCAGGTGAACAGCATCACTCCGAACGCCGGAAGGATGAGGCTGTACCCCAGCAACATGGTGAAGCGCGAGCCCTTCGTGTCGACAAGTTTCGCCGAATGAGGGGCTACAGAGATCATGCCGATCGCGGCCGGCAGGATCGCGGTGCCGGCGGCAAGCGTGCTGTAGTGCAGGACGTTCTGCAGAAACTGCTGCCCGACATACATGGCCCCTGCAAGCGAGCCAAGCACGACCATGCCCGCCACGGCCGGCACCCAGAAGAGGCGGCGTGAGGCGTAGTTCAGGTCGTAGAGCGGATAGCGAGCGGTGCGCTGACGCCACAGGAACAGCCCGATCAGGATCACCGAGAACGCCAGCAGCACAAGCGACGCCATGAGACGGTTCGGCGCAGAGATCATGCCGATACCGAGCACAAGACCGGCGATCATCATCACCGAGATCGCACCGCCGAGGTGATCGACCGGATCGGTGGATTCAGCGACACCAGCGGGCACGAAAAGGAGGTTCATGATGAGTGCAACGACAGCAACGGGCACCACGATCAGGAATACCGAACCCCACCACAGATGCTCGAGGAAAAGTCCGGCGAGCGCCGGTCCGAGTACAGCCGAAGCTCCGCTGACCGACTGCCAGAGGGCGATGGCCTTGGTGCGGTTCGTCCCCTCGGACCACAACGCGGTCACCAGCGCCAAGGTGGTCGGGTACGCCATGCCGGCCGCAAGACCCGTGAGGAGACGCCCCAACATCAGACCCTCGATGTTGGGGGCGAAGGCGGAGAGAAACGCGGCCGGGATCGTGATGATGAGGCCGAGCAGGAGCATCTTCTTGCGGCCGTGACGGTCGCCGATGGCCCCGAAGTACAGCACCGACATGGCAAGGCCAAGGGTGCACCCGACGGCGACGAGTGTGAGGGAAGTCTGCGAGGCGTTGAAGGCCTTGCCGATGTCGGGTAGAGCCACGTTGGCGACCGAGAGGTTCACGTTGCACACGAACGCCCCGAGGATCAGCGAAGAAAGAACGAGGCCGGCCCGGGGCGGGACACCACCTTTGGGCGTTTGAACCGAGACCGTGCGTGCCATCGAAATCGCTTTCTGCTGCCGGAACGAAGCCGGAGAACCGTCCGGAACTTCGCTACACTAACCTCTCGAGTCAATGGCCACGGCCTGTTGAATGCCGTTGAACAAAGAAGGTTTCAGTGACCGGTTCCGTCAGCTTTCAGGAAGAGATAGCGACGTCCATCACGGGCGCTGTCGCCTACCGGATACGCCACGCATCACATGATCTTCACGGCAAGCCGACGGAGGCCACCGGTCTTGTCATCGCCCCTGCTGCACCGGGCGAGAACCGCAAAGTGATGTCCTGGGCGCACGGCACTACGGGCCTGGGCGACGCCGGTTCACCATCGGCGCAACCCGATCCGGCCGGCGAACTCACGCTCTATTTCACGCCCGGTTCCGAGACGTCGATCGATTACGGGATCCCCGGCCTTCAGGCGTTCATCGACGATGGCTGGGTGGTGGTCGCCACCGACTATCAGGGCCTCGGAGCACCTGGTGTGCACCAGTACACCGTCAACCGAACCAACGGAATCGATGCGGTCACCATCGTGAAGGCCGCTCGTGAAATGTCCGTGGGCGCCGGCTCGAAGTTCGGTGTCATCGGATGGTCCCAAGGCGGCGGTTCCGCGGCCGCCACGGTCGAACTCGACCCGGCCGACTACGGCGATCTCGAGATCGTCGGGGCCGTGTGCATGTCGCCGGGTGTTCCCAGCATCGCCCTCAAGCTCCCGGGTCTCGGCTCCGCGCTCGGAGGAAAAGACATCCCACCCGATGGCCATCTGTTCATGATCCTCGCCGGTATGGCCGCCGCGTTCCCCGAGTCCCTGTCACTCGACGACGTGTTCACTGCCGCCGGTCGGCGCGTTTTCGAGCAGGGATGGAACGTGCAACCCGTCCATCACCTCAGTGACACACTCGGTCGCGCCTACAAGCACGAGGGTCAAGTCATGGCCGTCGATGCCACCAAAATTGAGGCTTGGATGAAGGCCTTCAACGATGCGTCGGCTGCACAACGCAAGCCGATCGCACCAGTCCTCGTGCAGATCGATCGGCAGATGGACGACGGGCCGTGTCCGGTGCCGTGGCAGCTGGGCTACATCGATGCGATCGAGGCGCTCGGCGGCGACATCACATCCACCTCGTATCCGAATGACGACCACTTCTCGCTGCCCCAGAGTGCGGTCGGGGAAGCACGGGACTGGCTCGCCGCCAAGTTCTAGGCGGGTCTGTTCTCCCGACCGATGCCAGCGACCGCTCTTGGGCACGGCATCCGATCGGTAGTGTCCCCTCGTGAGCGACGCGACGAACGATCCGAATCAGGTTCAGGCCGAGTACTGGACGAACGAAGGCGGCCCGAGCTGGGTCCGCAACGAGCGGCGCTATGAACGGATGCTCCAGCCTTTCGACGACGCATTGATCGGTGCTCTGCATCCTCGGGATGGAGATCGGATACTCGAGATCGGCTGTGGTTTCGGGGTGACGGCGATCGCACTCGCGGCAAACGGCGCGACGGTTCACGGAGTCGACATTGCCCCGCCGATGATCGATCGAGCCCGGGAGCGAGCGGAAGGCTCGGCGGAGCAGATCACGTTCGCCGTCGCCGATGCCCAAGAGGTCGATCTCGGCGGCCCGTACGACACCGCGGTCAGCCGCTTCGGCGTCATGTTCTTCGCCGATCCGGTAAGGGCATTCGCCAACATCGCCTCATCGGTCCGCCCGGACGGAAATCTCGCCTTCGTGTGCTGGCAGTCCCTCGACCGAAATCCCTGGCTCGGCCTTCCCATCGAAGTGCTCCAGAGCTTCACTGGTGCTCCTTCCGTCCCGGCATCGATTGCTCCCGGCGCCCCGAACCCGGTCGCATTCGCCGATCCGGTACACACCGAGGAGATTCTCCACAGGAGCGGATGGACCGGAATCAGTTTCGAACCGGTCGAGCCTCTTCTCGTCATCGGGGGCGACGACGGCATCGAAGGCGCAGTCCAGTTGGCCCTCAACGGCAGCTCGATGAAGGCACTGCTGCAAGGGGATGACGGAAGCCTTCGTGCCCGGGTCGTCGACGCATTAACCGAGCGCTTGGCCGAGTTCGTCACGGACGACACCGTGCTGATGC
>WLFD01000131.1 GCA_009703925.1 Actinomycetota bacterium
ACGAGGTCGTACGTGTCGTCGGAGGAGAGATCGGAGTCGCCGTGTCCCCGCAGGTCCGGGACGATGACTTCGTAGCCTGCGGCGACCAGGGGTTCGATGTTGCGCCACCAGATGCGTTTGGTTTCCGGGTATCCGTGGACCAGGAGGAGCGGGTAGCCGCCGATGCCTTCGCGCACATACGCGAGGGAAATCCCTTCCGCCACTTCGGCGCGGTGAATCGTGAACGCGTCACCCGCCGGAGTCGGCGGTTGCGAAGGACGCAGACGGTTGTCGTAGCCACCGACGCTCACGCCACGACTCCCGTGTCGAACAGAACGTCGATCTCCGAATCCGACCGGCCGAGCGATCTCAGCACTTCCCGGGAATGCTCACCGAGCTCGGGAGCACCGCTCCGCGGCGCCCACGGCGTTCCGTAGAAGTCCGACGGACTCGCGACGCGCATCGCACTCCCCTGCGATTCGGGAACTTCGACGAATGCACCGGCGGCGTGGATCTGCTCGTCGATGAGGACATCGTCGATGGTGTTGACGGGCGCCCAGAACATGTCCGGTTCCGTCTCGAAAATCGCCGACCACTCGTCGAGTGACTTCGTGGCGAAGATCGAATCGAGCAATGCCACGAGTTCGACCGCATGTTCGCGACGGCCGAGAGGCGTCGAATAGGGACCGTCCTCGATCCATTCGGGATGGCCGACGACCCGGGCGAGCGGTGGCCAGTGGCGTCCCGCTTCCTGACCGATGAGCCAGAAGGCGCGTCCATCTCCGGCGACATAGTTGTTCATCGCCGGGTTGCCCATGGTCTCGCGCTTGCCGATGCCGATGTGATCGCCCCATCCGAGGGTGATCGAAAGATCGAAACCGATCGTGTACACGCCCTGACGCACAAGGGAGGTCGAGACGAGCTGCCCCTTGCCTGTCCGCTCCCGGTTGAACAATGCCGCACACACTGCCGCCGACGCGGAACTGCCGGTCGGATGATCACCCATGCCACCGCGCTGGAACGGCAACGGTCCGTCGGGCGACTGCAGCAGGGAGGCAACGCCGGAACGGGCCCAGAATCCGCCGATGTCGTATGCAGGTCGAGCGGCGTCGGGGCCCTCCATTCCGTAACCGGTGATCAGCTGGTAGATCAGCCGCGGGTTGTGGGCCAACACCTCGTCGGGACCGAGGCCCCAACGCTCGAGTGCCCCGCGCCGGAGGTTGGTGACGAAGACATCGGCATCGGCCAACAACTCGAGGGCGAGTTTCTGGCCCTCGGCCGTACGCAGGTCCACGGCAAGACTTCGTTTCGACCGGTTGTCCATCTCGAAAACCGGGTTGTCGGGCATCATCGTGCCGAACAACGCCTGGTAGGTCCGGGCCGGATCGCCGCCCACAGGCGGTTCGAGCTTGATGACATCGGCACCCCAGTCGGCGAGGATGCCGGCACAGGCAGGCCCCGCCACCCACATGCCGAGTTCGACGACTTTCACACCTTCCAACGGACCGGCCACGTTGATCTCCCTTGTTCGTCCGAGACTGTGGCACATCGAGGGGGTCCGCACCCCCGGACCCGACCATGGGTACCGTACGTCGACCCCTAATTTGGCTACATCCCCCCTTGGAGAACCCGTGAACTCAGCAACACCGCGCCGCATTGTCGGTGTCCTTGCCCTCTCGCTCGCGCTCGTCGCCGGTGCCGCCGCCTGCAGCAGCGGCTCGAAGAGCGACAGCACATCCACCACCACAGCCGCCTCCGCCCCGAGCACCTCGGGAGTCAAGCCGGTCAGCACTCTCACCAAGGCTGATGTGATCCAGCTCCAGGAATGGCTCGACACGGTCGGCTGCGACGTCGGCAACAACGACGGGGTCATCGGGCCGATGACGATCGCCAGCATCAAGGCCTTCCAGAAGGGCGCCGGACTCAACGTCGACGGCACCTACGGACCCAAGACCAAGGCTGCTCTCGCGGCCGACGCCCAGGCCAAGAAGAAGATCTGCACCCTTCCGGCACCGACGCCCGCTCCGGTCGGACCGACCGGAGCCACAGCAGCCTGCACCACGGCAGCCATCACGAGTGGAGTCTCCGCCGGTCTCGGTCAGGGAACCACAGCGAAGCTCGATGGCTTCGGTTGTGACGCCGGCTGGGCCTACGCCTACGCCACGCTCACGCCGCCGGCCGGCAGCGATGCCCCCTCGATCGGTGTCACCGAAGTTCTTGCCGCACGCGACGGCAAGTGGGTCGCACAGGACCGCGGCGTCGTCTGCCAGGCAGGCAAGATGCCGGCCGACATCTACAACGGCGGCTGCCTCTCCAACTGATCGGCAACAGCACCGATCGTCTGCAAATCGCTGCGATGCCCGCCCTCCGGGGCGGGCATCGTCGCGTTCAGGCCACCAACCGGCGGGCAAACCAGTCGGACTGCGCCGTCGCCCACGCCGACGTGATGCCACAGGGGAACGCCTGGAAACCGTGTGGCATCTCCGGGGCGACGAAGAGTTCGACCTCGTTGCCCGCCGCGGCCCATCGGGGGGCGAGCATCAGGGTGTCATCAAGCAGATGATCGGCCGTGCCCACGCTCATGAACGCCGGACAGAGACCATGAAGATCGGCGAACAGCGGCGACACGTGCGGCGCCCGACGTTCCTCGATCGTCATTCCCGGGAGATAGCACTCTGCGAACATGGCCATGCCCTCGGGACTCAACATGTCGGGAGCATCGATCACGCGTTGGCCCCGCTGACTCGGTGAGCGCCCCCAGTCATGCACTCCGAACACCAGATTGGCACCAATCAGTCGATCGGCCGCTCCGAGTTCGTCGCGGATACGTAAAGCCACGGCAGCGGCCATGTACCCCCCGGCCGATTCACCGCCGAGGATGACGCGGTCCGATCCGTACATCGCAAGCGCGTTGTCGAACATCCACTTCGCCACGGCGACACCGTCATCCGGACCGGCGGGAAAGGGGTGCTCCGGTGCCTTGCGATAGCCGACGGAGATCACGAGCATTCCGAACCGGCGGCACAGGTCGAGGTTGGTCGAGTCGCCCATCTCCGGAGCCCCGATGACCATCCCGCCCCCGTGGAAGTGCAGGTAGACGGCACTCGCCGGCCCATCGGGAATGAAGAAGCGACAAGGAACACCCGCAACCTCGCGTGCGATCGCCTCCGGCACAGGCGCATAGGTGCGCTCGAATGCCTTTCTCATGTGGTGGGCGGCTCCGAGCAGATCGGCCGGCGGCTCACCGTCTCCGGCGAACAGTTCCGCGATCATCACCATCCCCGCGTCGACGACTCCGCGAGCCTCCGGTCGCATCGCATCGATTTCATCGGACCACAGCTTCATGAGCAATCTCCCCCGACAGGTCGGCCCCGAAGCGGACCGATCTCCGTATTCGCGAACCCTAGGCCACCGCCGATTGGAGCGGTCGCGACAACTAACGTCTCGGCCATGGGCTTCTACAACGAACGCGTCGTTCCCCGCATGGTCGATCGGATGTGCGGGGCTCCGGCGATGCAGCCGATGCGCGACCGCGCCGCCGAAGGCCTTTCCGGCGTCATCATCGAACTCGGCTTCGGTTCCGGTCGCAACGCGTCGAGTTATCCACCCGAGGTGACTCTTGTCCATGCGATCGAACCGTCGGGCCTCGCCCGCGAACTCGGCGCCGAGCGGATTGCCGCTGCCACTGTCGAGATCCGTTTCGCCGGACTTCATGGCGAGTCGCTTCCTCTCGACGACAATTCGTGCGACGGCGCGTTCTGCACGTTCACGTTGTGCACCATTCCGGGGGTCGACCGGGCGCTCGACGAATTGCGACGAGTCCTCAAGCCGGGAGCGCGGTTCAACTTCCTCGAGCACGGCATCGCCCCCGACGAATCGGTCCGTAAATGGCAACGTCGGATCGATCCGATCGAGAAGAAGCTTGCCGACGGGTGCCATCTGACCCGCGACCCTGTCGCTCTGGTCCGCAACGCCGGTTTCGTCATCGACTCGGTGGAGAGTGGCTACACCAAGGGGCCGAAACCCTGGACCTACTTCACGACCGCATCGGCCACGAACCCCGCTTGAGTCGGGGGTCTAGCGAATACCGAGGGACGTGTAATCGAGTCCGGCGGCACGAACCGCGTCGGCCGGCAGGCAATTGCGGGCGTCGACGACGGCCCGACCATTCATGACCGACGCGATCTCGACGAAGTCGATCTCTGCGAATTCCCGCCATTCGGTGGCGACCACCAATACATCCGACCCAGTACAGGCGTCGATCGCCGATGAGCAGACGCTGACTCCTTCGAGCAGGTGTTCCGGAGCAACCGTCGGGTCGTAGCCACGGACAATCGCTCCTTCGACCAGCAACATCGCGATCAATGCCAGCGCCGGCGAATCGCGCAGATCACCTGTTCCCGCCTTGAAGGCCAGACCCCAGACGGCAACGGTTCTGTTGCGCAGCGATCCCCCCGCTCTCGAGCGGATCAGGTCGGCGACGTAACCCTGATGGGAGGCGTTGGCGATCACGGCCGCGTTGGCGATGTGGAGTTCGACGCCATGGCTGCGGCCCAGGGCGACGATCGCCGCCGTGTCCTTGGGAAGACACGCTCCGCCCCAACCCGGGCCCGGCTTCAGGAAGTGCGGCCCGATGCGGCTGTCCGCTCCGAGCGCCTCCAGCAACGTGTCGACCTCGGCACCGACGGCATTCGCCAACTGGGCCAGCCCGTTCACGAAGCTCACCCGCGATGCGAGATACGCATTCGCCGCCTGCTTGCTCAATTCGGCGGTTGCCCAATCGGTCGTGATGATCCTCGCATCGAGGGCTGCGTACAGGGCTGCGACCTTCGCGACAGCTGCGGCATCCGGTCCGCCGATGACGATTCGGTCCGGCGCGAAGAAGTCCGCCATGGCCCGACCCTCGCGCAGGAACTCGGGATTCGACACGACCGCAGCGCCACACCCGCGCTCCCGAAGCATCTCCTCGACCTGGGCGCAGGTGCCCGCCGGCACCGTGGATTTCACGACCAACACGACGTCATCGGCGAGCGAGCCCGACATTGCGTCGACGACGTTCCGCAGGATCGAAAGATCGGCAGCACCGCGCACCCCCAGCGGAGTCGGAACACACAGGAAGACGACATCAACTCCGCCGAGTTCGGTGCCGGTCGCGAATCGGAGACCGCCTGAATCGAGTGCGGCGGCAAGTACCTCGACAAGCCCCGACTCCTCGATGACCGGGTCGCCGGAACACAGTGCGTCGATCCGGATCGGGTCGACATCCAGCGCGGTCACGTCGAAACCGAGTGTGTGCAGACCGAGCGCCGTCGAGATGCCCACGTAGCCACAACCGACGACGCCTATCCGCGTGGCGGACACCACCTCTTCCGGAGGCGTGCTCACGGTTGCAGACCCTCATGGGTTCGGAAGTGATCGATCACGAATTCCAACCCTTCCTCGAGACCGACCGATGGAGCCCAGCCCAACTCGGCCCCCGCCAAAGCTATGTCGGGGCAGCGACGTTCGGGATCGCCTTCGCGTTCGGGGGGAAGTGCCGACACGATGATCTCGCTCGACGATCCGGCGAGTCGAACGATCGTCTCGGCGAGTTCCCGCATGGTGACCTCATGGGGATTGCCGATGTTCACGGGGCCGACGATGTGCGCATCGATCATTGCGAGTAGTCCGGCGATCTGATCGGAGATGAAACAGAAGCTCCGGGTGCGCGATCCGCTTCCGTAGAGCGTGATCGGCTCGCCGGCCAGCGCCTGTCCGACAAAGTTCGTCACGACCCGACCGTCGCCCGGGTCCATGCGGGGCCCGTAGGTATTGAAGATCCGGACGATGCCCACGTCGACGCCCCGGGTTCGATGCATCGCCATCGTGATCGCCTCGGCGAAGCGCTTCGATTCGTCATAACAACTGCGGGGACCGATGCTCGAGACATTGCCGAGATACGACTCCGGTTGGGGATGGACCAGCGGATCCCCGTACACCTCGCTGGTCGATGCCATCACGAAACGGGCCCCGTCGCGTTCGGCGATCTCCAGCAGATTGCGCGTGCCGATCGATCCGACGGCGAGTATCTCCAACGCCAGTGTCGCGAACGCTTCCGGCGAAGCCGGACTGGCCAGATTGCACACCACGTCGAACCGACCCAGACGTCCGTGCGCCTCATTCACCGCTTCCGTGTCGACAACATCGAGTTCGACGAATCGGAATCGATCGTTGGCCACGAGATGGTCGATGTTGGCGCGTCGACCGGTGCAGAGATTGTCGACGACCGTCACGTCGTCACCGCGCAGGAGGAGCGCGTCACACAGGTGCGAGCCGATGAATCCTGCGCCGCCGGCGACCAGCACCCTTCGACCCGTTTCGACCGCCGGCGTCATCTGACAGTTCCGTCCGGATGGGCCACACAGAGCAGGGACTGACCCCACCGACGCGGTGCGCGCCGCTCTTCGATCCGGCGGATGGCCGGAACGGCGAATCGATCGTAGATGTGAGCGAGTCGGCCTTCCGGGCTCGACTGCCGCAGGACCCGGGCGGAGACGAACCATGCGAGCGAACCGGGTCCGTTCACGTACTTCATTTCGTCGATCGCGAAACCGGCCTCGGCGACTTTCGTGGCAAGTTCCGACCGTCGATAGCGGCGGTGATGACCGATGGCGGCGTCGTAGTCGCTGTAGAGCGCGGGATCGGCGGGTACGAAGACGACGAGAGTGCCCTCGGGATCGAGAGTGCGCCGGATCTCCCGGAGTTCGCCCACATCGTCGGCAATGTGCTCGAGCACGTTGATGACGACAGCGCTGTCGAACCGTGCGTCGGCGGCGAGGGCGGACGTCGTGCCGTGAACGACAGTCACCGAATCGCTATCGGTAAACCGCTCGATGAGCAGACGGGAAGCCCGCTCCGATGGTTCGACGGCGACGACAGATCCGGATCCCGCGAGTCGATCGGTCATCGTCCCGTGCCCCGCTCCGATTTCGAGAATGCGGCGTCCGAGATGGGGACGAACGAGATCGATCAACCAATCGCGATAGTTGTGGGTCCTCTCGAGATTCGAGAGTGTGGCCGCCATCCGCTCCTCGGCTTCGTCCTGTGGACGAGCGCGCGGTGTCGGTGGATCGAGTAGCCGGCGGCCCCCGGCCGAGTACCGGACGATGCAGTAGACGGCGCGCACGCCATCGCGCCATCCGATCTTCTTTCCTTCGGCATAGGTTCGGCCGCTGTAGGAGATACCCACCTCGTAGATCCGAAAGCCGCCGGCGGCGAGCTTCGCCGTCACCTCGGGTTCGAAACCGAAACGATCCTCGAACAGATCGAGCGACTGGATCACCTCCCGCCGGAACATCTTGTAGCAGGTCTCC
>WLFD01000132.1 GCA_009703925.1 Actinomycetota bacterium
AAGTTCGTTGATGCCGAACTCGTGCCGATACCGAGAGCAAGGAGTCCGGCCGCTGAACCGCCCGCCAGTGCCGCGGCGCCCAGAATCGAGACACTTCCCCTCGCACCGAACCGGCGCCCGAACGGGATCTCCTGATCAACTGCCTCATTCTCGCCGTTCACTGTCACTCCCGATTTTTCGCCCACCGGAGAAGGACAGATCCGGATTCGAGGCAGTTTGAGTCACGGAATCAACTATAGCCTATAGGATAAGAAGGTTAGAGTCGCTCCGTTGCTCCCGGATCCCCCGGATTGCGCCCGGCCGTTCATCGCGTCCGTCTTGATGCCCGGATCGGGTTCGCCGGTAGGCTGGGGGCTGATCTTTCCCATCGGAGGGGACCATGGAACAGACACTCGAAATCACCGAAACCGATGCTGCTGTCATCACCGACGCCGTCGAACTCGTCGACGAGGAGCTCCTTGTCGAGGAGATCTCCATCGACGGCATGTGCGGCGTCTACTAGATCCCGCCTGATCCGGTCGGGGCCCGCTCTGGCGCCTCGCCCGTTTCGACCATGACTGCAACCCTCGCCCCCTTCGATGCCGATCGCCATTGGCGACTCCACGAGCGCGTCGCCCTACGCCCCGAACCGTTCGGCGCGCTGGCGTATCACTACGGCAACCGGCGACTCACCTTTCTGCGCTCGCCTGATCTCGTGACACTCGTCGAGATCATCGGCGATCAACCCGATGCCCGCAGCGCATTCACCGCCGCCGGAATCGATCCGGCCCGCTGGCCGTCATTCGAAAAGGCGCTCACCTCGCTCGTGGCCGGCGAATTCCTCGTCGGCGACGACCACGTGACCGAAGCCGACAACTCCTCCCCGTCCGACCCCGAATCCGAAACGTCGAGCCGACCATGACTGCACTGACCGAACAGTTGGCCGAAGGCCTCAACTCCCCCATCTGCCTCACGTGGGAATGGACCTACGCCTGCGATCTGCAGTGCGTGCACTGCCTTTCGTCCTCCGGTCGTCGCGATCCCGACGAACTCTCGACCGAACAGATGAAGGCCGTCGTCGACCAGCTCGCCGAGATGCAGGTGTTCTACGTGAACATCGGTGGCGGCGAGCCGATGCTGCGTCCCGACTTCTTCGAGATTGTCGAGTACTGCGTCGAAAAGGGCGTCGGCGTGAAGTTCTCGACCAACGGTGGTCGCATCAACGCCGAAACGGCCAAGCGGCTCGCGTCGATGAACTACGTCGACATCCAGATCTCGCTCGATGGTGTCGACGAAGTCACCAACGATGCTGTCCGCGGTGAAGGCACCTACGCCCGGGTCCGCACCGCCATGAATCATCTCCGCGATGCCGACTTCGGCCAGTTCAAGCTGTCCGTTGTCATGACGCGTGAAAACGTCGAGCAGGTCGACGCGTACGAGGCGCTCGCCAACGAATACGGCGCCGAGTTGCGACTCACCCGCTTCCGTCCTTCCGGCCGCGGCATCGAGACCTGGCACGATCTGCATCCGACGCAATCACAGCAGGTCGAGCTCTACCACTGGCTTCTGGCCCGTCCGCAGGTCCTCACCGGCGATTCGTTCTTCCACCTCTCCGCTCTCGGAGAGGCCCTCCCCGGGCTCAACCTGTGCGGAGCCGGCCGCGTGGTGTGCCTCATCGACCCCGTCGGCGACGTGTTCGCCTGCCCGTTCGTCCTGCACGACGAGTTCAAGGCCGGCTCGATCCACGGCGAAGGCGGCTTCCGTGCCGTGTGGCAATCGTCCGACCTGTTCACCTCGCTGCGTGAACCCTCGAACCCCGGCGCCTGCGGTTCCTGCGGCAGTTTCGATGCCTGCGGTGGCGGTTGCATGGCCACCAAGTTCTTCACCGGTCTGCCCCTTGATGCTCCCGATCCTGAATGCGTGTTCGGCCACGGTGAAACGGCGCTCGCCGAACTCGAAGCCAACGGAGGCGCCGTTCGCCCCGGCGTCAGCAAGGATCACTCGAAGCCGATCGGCTTCGGCAAGAAGCGCATCCCCGTTTCGATCCTGTAGCCATACACTCGCTCCATGGACATGCCCGCGGTCACCGAAGACTCCCGAGGGGTCGACATCGGTCAGCTTCGGGCTCAACTCCGGCTCAGTGTTCCGGAGCGGGTCAGGACCATGGTCGCAGCGGCCAATACGATGATCGCCATACGCGAAGCGGCCTGCGGATCGCCGCAATCTGTCGGCACCTGATGTTCGATCCGGTTCGGATCTGCGAGATCCTGAACGAGGAAGGTGTCCGGTACGTCGTTGTCGGCGGCATTGCCTCCGTCATCCACGGATCAATCCTTCCGACACAGGATCTCGATCTGGTTCCCGATCGGGATGACGACAATCTGGATCGCCTTGCACGGGCATTGAACCGGATGGATGTGCAGATCCGCACATCCGATGATCCGGTTCCTGTCCGACTGGATCGGGCCTTTCTCTCCAACCTGACCGTCATGTTGAATCTTGTCGGCAACTTTGGCGATATCGACCTTGCGTTCCAACCCTCGGGCCCGCTCTCCGGATATCTCGGCTGGAAAGATCACGCTGTTGAGTTGTCCATCGCCGAAAACGTGCAGGTCTGGGTCGGTTCTCTCGACGACATCGTCAATTCGAAACGGGCTGCGAACCGCCCGAAGGATCTCGCAGCGCTCCCTTATCTCGAATCCCTGAGAGACCAGTTACGTAACCAGATGCCCTGAACCGCCGGGTCAGTTGTCGCCGAGCGTGACGAAGAAATCGCGCGGTGCGATGACGTCGTCGGGCGTGAGTTCGCTCACATGTGACTTACCGAGACCGAGCAGGCACGAGTCGATGCCACCGTGCAGGATGTCGAGCACGTTCTCGACGCCGGCCTGTCCGTTGGCGGCGAGGCCCCACAGGTAGGCGCGGCCGATCATCACGGCCTTCGCGCCAAGGGCGACGGCCTTGACCACATCGCTGCCGCGGCGGATGCCGCCGTCGAGGACGACGTCGATCTCGTTACCGACTGCAGCAGCGATCGCCGGAAGCACACGAATCGGTGACGGTGTTCCGTCGAGATTGTTGCCTCCGTGGTTCGACACGGAAAGGCCCGTGGCGCCCAGGTCGCGAACGCGCTTGGCGTCGTCGACACGACACACGCCCTTGACCACAAATGGTCCATCCCACTGCGAACGCAACCACGCGATGTCTTCCCAACTGGGAGGCGGCATCTGCATCCACTCGTAGTAGGCACCGAAGAACGCTGGCGGCTTCTGGCCGGGATGGGCCATGTTCGGCGCACTGAGATCGGGGAGCTTGCCGGTCTTGAGATAGGCGATGAGCCACTTGGGCTTTGAAAGCGCCTGCGGCGACAACTTGATCATCGTTTTGAGATCGAGTTTTTCGGGGATCCAGGGGCTACCCCAGTCGCGACCGTTCGAGAAGGTCCAGTCGAGCGTGAGGATGATGCCCTTCGCACCGGCGGCCTTGGCGCGCTCGAGGCGCTGCACCATGACATCGCGACCGCCGCTCCAATACATCTGGAACAACAACTGCGAGTTCACCGCGGCAACGTCTTCCATCGACTTGCTGCCGAACGAGCTGAGACCCATCGGGATGCCGCGGTTGGCTGCGGCGCGCCCGACAGCAACTTCACCGTCGGGATGCACGGCCTGCACGCCAGTGGGCGAAATGATGACGGGCATCGAAATGTCGAGACCGAACACCGAGGTGTTCATCGAACGTTCGGCCTGAAGGCCGGCCACATGAGGGGCAAGTCCGAGCTGATCGAACGAGGTCAGGTTGCCATTGAGCGACAGACCCTTCTCGGCGCCGCCGATGATCGCTCCGTAGACCGACTTGGGAAGACGCTTCTCGGCCCGGCGTTGAGCCACGGCCACCGTCTCGAACCATTTGTTTGCCATCGAAACTTCCCTCCAGAGATCGGCTGAACCCTAGTTGCGGCAGGCCTGCTGCCCCGAAGTCGACGATCGATCGCCTGCGGGCGGCATCGCCGTCGGGGGCCGATCCGCATTCCCGTCCGGGACGGTCACCAGTGATGGTGACCGTCATCGGGATCGAAGGGGGGAGTCACTCCGAACCGCTCGCGGACCTCGGTCAGGGGAAGTGTGGCGAGTTCGAAATGATCCACCAGCGAAAAGTCGGCGGTGCACCGGGCTCCGCGCGCCAGTTCCCGACCGAAAAGGTCGGCGACCGCCTCGTCGGCCAGAGTCCCCGACTCCGACGTCAGCTTTCCGGCACTTCCTATCCCCACCTCGTGGACGATCAGCGACGCCAAAAGCGCGGACCTGTTGACCTCGTTGTCGTTCATCGCCATCTGGAATGCACTCAGGGCCAGTTCGCCCGGTCCGGTCGGTTCGATGCCGGCGATCACATGGGTCATGTCGTGGGCGACGAAGAAATGGTTCATCCACGATGCTTCGATACCCGGCGTCGGAATCCGATGACGCCGGTAGAACTCCATGTAGGTCCAGCCCAAGGTGCCCGGCGGAAGCTCGTGCAGTTGGTCGAGTTTCGCAGCGAGTTCGGGCTCGGCGACATCGGCGGGCACCGTCCTGTCCCGAAGAGAAGGCTCCGCCCGCTCGGCAAGGTTCGCCCTCAGGAAACGCTGGAAGTCGTCGGCCGCTGTTCTCGTGCCACTGTCCACGAGGTCCCGGAGTATCTGCATTTCGGGTCCGGCGACACCGAGAGCGCCGAGGTACGCCTCGACCGAACCGACCTGGGCCGCCGACATCGGATGGCGACAGGCCTCGAGCGCCACGAGCAATTCATGGAAACACCTGCGGGCGGCGGGGCTTCCGAGCAATTCGGCCGTCTGCCCGGGGTCGAGGGCCGACACTTCGGAGAGATCGAGATCGTCCCGGTTCCAGAGATGCACGGTGATCGATCTCAGGACCGCCAACTGTTCGTCTGTCGGTCCACCGTCGACGTCGCAGGCGCCGAGAAGTCCGGCGACGGTCGCGTCGACCAGATCGGGATCCAGTGAAATCGGCATACATCAATTCCGTTCACGCGCAGGCTGACGAGCATCGTCCGAACGTGCCGACATTACCGAGCGCAGGCCCTACGGTCGCCGCCATACGATGCTGATCTGCATCCAGGGGGATCCATGACCATCGACTCATCCGCTTCCGCTCTCGCCGATCTCGCGACGCTTGTCGCCGACATCAATTCCGACGCGGAGCATCCGCGTTGGAACTTCGTGGACGATCTCGATCGGGCGTCGTATCGGGAGTTCGCCATGCACTCCCTGCAGCACGCGCTGCAGTTCTGGCTCGAGGCCGATCCGCTTCGACCCCGCTTCCACCGCTGGTTCAGCCCGAACAAGAAGCTGCTCGGCGACAATCCCGACACCGTCTATTACGGCACGGTCATCGACCCGACGCGCCGCTACCGGATCAGGGGCAACATCGCCGACGCCTGTTACACGTCCTTCACCGTCGAGGTCGGTACGGCCGGCGGCACCATGTCGCAGAAGCTCGGACACACGCTCAACGACGATCAGTTCGACGTCGACGCGGCCGGCAACTTCGAGTTGATCGCCTCGGCGGAAGGAGACGGCCCCAACTGGTTGCGACTCGACCCTGAGGCCGGTTCCATCACCACCCGCCACTACTTCGAGTGGAAACGTTGCGCGGCGCTCGACCCCAATCTGCACGTGCCGCTGTCGATCGAACCCCTCGATGATCCCGGTCCGCCTCCGGTTCCCGACGACCCCGCCGTTGCCGCGAACATCCGTCGGGTCATCACCTTCCTGCGATCGGTGACGGTGAACTGGGGTCACACCCCCATGCCGCCCGGAGCCATTCCATGGGTGTCGGCCGAACCCAACGCATTCACGAACCCTCCTGCACACGACGGAAATCTCGCCATCGGTTACGCCGCCACCGACAACATCTACCGGAGCGCGCGTTGGGCACTGGAACCCGACGAAGCCCTCGAGATCCGGGGCGTGTGGCCCCGCTGTCGATTCGCCAACATCGTGTTGTTCAACAACCACATGCAGACGCTCCCGTACGACCGTCGCCAGGTGTCACTCAACCGGGTTCAGACTCAGGTCGATGCCGACGGTTCTTTCCGGATGGTTCTCGCCCACACCGATCCCGGCGTGCCCAACTGGCTCGACACGCGGGGATTGCATCACGGCACCATGTTCTGGCGGTTCCTGCTCCCCGAGGAGGAACTCGCGCAGATCGAAACCCGGGTCGTGAAGTTCTCCGATCTTTCCTGATCGATGGCGGGCAAACTACGTCCATGACCCACGCGCTTGAAGGAACCGTCACCAGCCTGCACTGCGATGACAGGCACAACTTCTCAAAGCCAGCGATTGACGAAGCCGTCTTCCTCGCCGGTATCGGAATCGAAGGCGATGCCCACTCGGGTCCAACCACGCAACATTTGAGCCGACAGAAGAAAGATGCGACTCGGCCGAATCTCCGCCAAGTGCATCTTGTTGCCAGCGAAGTTCATGCAGGGTTGCGGGCAGATGGTTTCGAAGTTCCGTTCGGTTCCTTCGGAGAGAACCTCACGACGAGCGGAATCGAACTCGGCGAATTGCCCGTTGGTTCGACATTGCGCCTCGGTGACGACGTCATCGTCGCCCTCACCGGGTTTCGCGATCCGTGCTCGCAGATCGACAAGTTCCAAGAAGGATTGCGGGCCGCAGTGTCGTTCAAGCCCGAGATCGGGCCGCAACTATTCCGCAATGGCGTGATGTCGGTTGTGGTGCGTGGCGGAACAGTGCGAGTCGGTGACTCCATCAAGGTCGCACTGCCCGCCGAACCGCACCAACCGATGCAAAAGGTCTGATCAGACGAGATCGGGTGTGAGATCCGTGAACTTCACGACCTCACACAATGGCTTCTCGATGTCACCTTGTGGCAGGAAGAATCGGAAGAACATCGTTCCGAGATTCCGGCCTTCGGTATCGATCCAGTTGGGATGACCGGGATCGGAATGGGCCAGCACCAGCGTGAAGCTTCCATCAGCGTTCAACGTCGTGTTGGCACGGTTACGGCTGACCTGGCGGTTCACGTAGTCGTACATCTGTGACCATCGGTTCCACAGACAAAGGTTGGCAAAGACGCACTCGGGCCAGCGACCGCGAATCACAAGCGCCTCGTCGTCACCAATGAGATACGGCGCCATCGAATAGGCCGCATCAAAAGCAGCGAAGGCCATGTTGCCGGGAACAATCGGTTGCGGAAGTTCGTTGGGAACGCGCGATACGAACGGGATCGGCGTGTCTTCGGAGGGAGCGATCGAGGCCACCG
>WLFD01000133.1 GCA_009703925.1 Actinomycetota bacterium
GGGATCGACAACCCAACCGACCAGATTCATGGTGGCGAATCCGGCCTGAGCGAAGTCGAAATTGCCGATCGGATTTCCACCCGGGGCAACAACCGTCCGGCATCCCAGGGGCACCCGGGTTCGGACCGCTCCCGCGTTGACGGCCCTTACACAGACTGTGTGCGAACCGCCGGAGACTCCGGTGACATCGACACCGAAACCGGCTTGACCGGTGACGCCGGGAAAGGCTGACGCAACGTCCGGCCGAGCCTGCCCGGTGGTACCGCGGACAGCGAAGACTCCGTCCACGAAAACATCAACGGCAATGGGCGATGTCGTGTCCGGGTCAACGGCCCAACCCGAGGCACGGATCGCTCCCGGCCCGGTGGAAATGACCGCTTCGAAGTTCCCCGTCGGAAGGCTCGCTACCGTCCGGCAGGACATTTCGGGATTCGTCGAACCACCGCCGATATTGATCGCGTAGATGCACACCCGATGCTCACCCGGAGGCACGGGTACGGAGACCTGTACTCCGTGAGTCGGTCCATAGCCCGTGTAGACAGCCCCGACATCGGGACGCGACCCATTGGCCGTGTATTCGCCGCCCCACTGACCGTCAACGTAGACATGGACCTTTATCGGATCCCGCGAATCGGGATCGATCGCCCAACCAGCGATCTGGATACTCGTCGGCAGACGGAGCATCGACTCGATGTTGCCGAAGGGATTGCCTGCGCCTGCCCCGTTCCCGCTGAGAGCGGCAAGGCTCCCGACGTCACAGCAGAAACGGTTCACATCGACATTTCCGATGATCCCGGGGACCGAACCCGTTGAGGTGTATTGCCAAAATGACCATGTCGACCAACCGGTCGGAACACCCGGTCGGAAGGTCGTGGAATTCGGATCGTTCGGGTAACTCGCGATCCAGAGGCGGTAGTCCCCGCCGATCGCCGTCGACCTTCCGGAGCAGGTATCCCAGTAGGAGCCCCCGGTGTAAACAACGGGAGCCTTTCCGGTGAGGCGCTTGACCTCGTCGAGCCACGTCCGCGCCCACGTGACGAAATCGCCCGGACTCAACCCGTAACAATCGTCGGTACCGCCATAGGGGTTGTATTCGAGATCGAGCATGGCGGGAAGATCGAGTGGCCCGGTCATCGAACCGGTTACCGAGATGAAATAGCGCGCTTCCTCGAGTGCATCGGCGACGACCGGATACGAGGGAATCGCGAAGTGATACGCACCGCGGTAGATACCCGCGTTCCCGGCCGCGTCCCAATCGCGTCTGAACCACGGGTTGATATACGAACTCGAACTGCTGCGGTATTCGGTGGCCTTGACATAACCGAACGAATGTCCCGCCCCCTTGACTGCGTTCCAGTCGATCGGAGCACCGGACGGGTATTGCTGGGTCGACGGATGCTGGTAGCTGGCGACATCGATGCCGGTCAGCAGAGCACCTGCGGGCACGGCTGCGCCGAACACGAATCCGACAGCGATCAGCAAGATCGTCAACCGCGTCAGATGCGTTTTCCTGCGGGGACTTCTCGAGCGCGTGCTCATCGGTCTGCCGATCGGGGAAGGGAACAAGGGAACAAGGGAAATCTCATGGGAATGGCCCGGAAATTCGAGCGAGCCACTGGTACGGGAAATCGAAGTCGGCAACGAGAACCACCGAGCCCTTCGACTCTAGACACCGACCACCGTCGGATGCGGTCAGGGCCGCTGACCTCAGGAAACGCCGACAATCCCGCAACGGAGCGAAAGGAACTCGCTAGATCTCGAGGGGTTCGTGCTCGATTGCATCGATGAGCGGACCGATCCCGACATCGACCATCAAACGCTGTCGGCGCCAGAGCGCGACGCCCATGGCAACAGCCACGACGAAAGACCCCGTGAGAAATCCGAGATCCACCCGCAACTCGAGTGGCTCGACCACCGCCATGACGCCTATCGAAACCATCATGCCGGCACCCCAGGCGAACGCAGTGATCTTGTGGCCACCCAGAGCCATCAACGCCTGCGCCATCGTGAGGGCAATGATGAACATTCCGCTGCCGGCGGAAAGAAGGGCCAGCCCCCCGGCATCCATCGTGAAGTCCTTGAAGAGGATCTTTCCGACAAAGGGTCCGAGGAGAAAAGCGCCGACGGTGCCGAGAACGCCGATTCCGACGACCACCACCATGAGTCGCTTGAGCCCGCTCCTGAACTCGTCGTGCCTTCCTGCCCCTGCGAGTCCGGCAAGCTTGGGGAGCAGTGTTCCCTGGACTGCCTGAAAGGCAAGTACCGGGACTCGTGCGATGAAGAAGGCCGAAGCGAACCCCGTCACGATGACCTTCTCGTCGGCAGTCGCCAGAAGATTCACACCAAGCAGAGGCGCATACGCGAGAGCCTGTGTGGCCACCGATGCGGCGAGAAGCCATCCGATGTTGACCGAGAGTTCGGACCACGGGGCCTCCGGTCCGGGCTTCAGCACCCCGCGCTGGGATCGCAGGGCGAAGGGCAGGGCAAGAAGCGGGGCCACGCCCAGACAGAGAGCGAAGAGCGCAGCGTTCTCGACTCCCGCCAGAGTGAGAGCAACGGCGAGTACAAGCCGGATGATGCCCTCGCCCGCAATGAGTTCGCCGTACGCGCGGAAGCGACCCTCACCCGCAAGGACACCCTTGGTCAGACTCATTGCGAAGAACCCGACAAGCGCTACCGAGAGACTCACGGCGAAGAACGTGTCACCGTGATACAGCTCCTTCGTGAGTATCGGTGTGGCCGCGATCGTCAGGACGATCAGGACCGCGGTGATGATGGCGCCGAGACGCGCCGCCCGCTCGACCAGAGGACGACCGCCCGTGTTCTGCGATCGCCGATGAGAAAGTGCGCGTCCGATCTCCTGTTCGAGGGGGAGGAAGAATCCCGGGCCGACCACGAACACAACCGCCCAGAAAGCGGAGAACGCCGCCTTGGAGGACCCATCGAGGGAATTCAGGGCGACGATGACGAACACGTAGGAGGTGAGCGCCGAGATGGCGATACCGGCTCCGACCGCCGCCGTGCCCGTCGGAAGCGCGTCCTGCGACTTCACCGCGAGCGCCCGCAACTTCGTGAACATCAGGAGCCGACCGCCGCCGACTTCATCACCTGGTCGAGAACCGTGTGGGGAGGAAGGATCGATGCCCGTTCCTCGTCCTTGTCCAACTCGCCTCGTACGAGGCCCACGAACCGATCGAGTTGGCTGGCCAGAGGTTCGCGCGAGTCGCTGATCACCGGGATGTCGATCACCGTCTGCTGGCGGTAACCCGTATCGCGTCCGGGAAGGAAATCTGCACCCACGTGGTGATAAACGGTCAGATCGCGACGCAGCAGATCGACCTCGATCAGCCGCGACAATTCGGCGACCTGCAAAGTCCTGATCTTTCGCTGTGAGACGCGGCTAGCCGAAAGCGAGGCAAGCAGTCCGGACTCGAATCGCAACGAGACCTCCGCTATGTCCTCCGAACCGACCGGAGAATCAGGGTGACAGGCGGAGATCTGCGCGGAAACCCCGACAGGGGCCATACCAGCGACACGCACAGCAAGATCGATGTCGTGAATCGACAGATCACTCGCGACGCCGGTCGAGATGCGCGGGGTGTGCGGTGAATGGCGGACGACGCTCAGATGGAGCGGAGCTTCGATGATCTCGAACATCGCCTTCACCGCGGGGTTGTAGCGCTCGAGCAACCCGCACATGATCGGGACATCGGCCGCTTCCGCCGCATCGAGGAGTTCGACCGTCTCGGCAAGCGTCGGGGCGAGCGGCTTCTCGACCAAGGTGGGGCGGCCCGACGCAAGGCTCCGCAGGGCCCACGGAACGTGGAACTGGGTCGGTGTCGCAACAACAACAGCGTCGAAGCTGTCGAACGAATCGATGTCGGCGACCCATGTCGAGTCCCAGAGTTCCGCCGCAGCCTCGCCCCGCGCCCGATCCGGATCGACGATTGTCACCAGTTCCGTGTCCTGGTGCTGGGCAAGAACACGGGCGTGGAGCGAGCCCATCATTCCAGCCCCGACAAGCGCTACTCGAAGTGGTGCAGTCATTGGGTCCTTCGGTGCGGAAGACGCGCCGACCCCGGAATCGTTCCGAGGGGACGTGCGCAATGGTCGAAACGTCGTTCCGACGGTACCAGCCGTTCCCCGCCGCTCAGCGAATGCCTCCGTCGGGAACTTGGCCTTCCTCAGGGAGCGGCCGATCCCCCGGAAACTTTTTCGTAGAGCTCCATGTGACGCTTGGCCACCTCGTCCATCGAGAATTCGGCGCGGGCGAGCGCCTGACCCCCGCGGCTCACGGTCTCCCGAAGGTCCGGGTCCCGCAGAAGTCGCATGAATGCTTCGGCGACATCCTCCGGACGTGAACCCGCTGGTCGGATGACGCTCTCACCGTCGACGAGACGGGCCGTTGGATAGTTGTCCACCGTTGCGTTGGTCACCACCGGAACTCCGGCGGCCAGCATCTCGAGACTCGCCGTGCCAAATCCGATTCCCTGCAGGTCGTGCGCTTCGACGTCCGCCGCTGCCGCGTAGCCCGGCACAGCGTCCTTGGGCACTCCCCCGGTGACGACGAGCGCATGTTCGACACCGAGTTCGCGTGCGCGCGTCTGGAAGCGATCGTCGTAAACATTTCCGACAACGACGACGACCAGTTCCGGGAATTCCGCGAGCATCAGCGGCATGGCCTCGATGATCGCAAGTCGATCCCGCAACGGAATCACATGACCGAGTGACAGCAGCATCGGACGATTCCCGATCCCCAACCGTCCTCGCACCGCGGCGCCGTCGTCGGACCGGAAGCGATCCGGCTCTATCCCGACAGGGATGTCGACGATGCGTGTCTCGGGAATCGAATAGCGCTTTCGCACATAGGTATGTACGGGACCGTCGACGGCGACCACAACCGGATTCGAGCGACGCGTCATGGCCCTGACAATCGTCAGATCACCGAGTGCCAGAATCGCTCCGTGCATTCGACTGGGGCTGATCAGCCGAGTGTGCACGGAAAGAACCACCGGCGTTGCATGACGACGCGCCCAGAACGTGCTCATCCAGGTCAGATCGAAGAATTGACCATGCTGATGAATGACATCGGGACGGAAATCCGAGAGCAACGACGACATCTTCCGGTAGTTGCGTCGGGAGATTGCGAATGGAATGTCGTAGTTGAATGCAAGACGGCTCTGCGGAGCGAAACTCGACAGCCGAACTACCCGCATCCCGTCGATGACTTCTTCCTGTGACGCATCCGGAAACGCCGATGTGATCACGAGCACTTCGTGCCCGGCTTCGACGCAGTGACGAGCGATCGCCTCGCTCAGGTGAGCGCTTCCACCGGCACGCGGCGGAAAATAGGAATTGATGACCGCAATCCTCATGACGGATGTTGACCGCTCGCCGCGTTCCGAAGGTCAGGCACCGAGTGCACTCCGGACGCCATCGATGATCCGCTCGAGATCCCCGGATGAGAGATAGGGGTGAACGGGAAGACTCAGAACCTGGAGAGCGGCTTTTTCCGCATTCGGGGTCGGATCGGATCCGACTGAAGGGTGATTGCGGTAACAGTCGTAGTCGTAGACGGCCTTGGGATAGTAGATGCCGCTCCCGATGCCCGATTGCGAAAGTCGATCGAGGAGTTCATCCCGCGTCACACGCGCTTCATCGGTCACGCGCACCGTGTACTGGTGAAACACATGATCCCGACCGTGTTTCGTCACTGGCGTGACCAGACCCTCGATTCCGGACAATCCCTCGCTCAACACCGCAGCGTTGTGTCTGCGAGCCGACGAGATCTCGTCGGCTCGTTCGAGTTGGGGAATGCCGACTGCAGCCTGCAGATCGGTGAGGCGGTAATTGTGGCCGGCGATCTCGTACTGGTATCGGGCGCGCATGCCCTGATTGCGCAGAAGTCGAAGACGATCGGCGATCGCATCATCGGACGTAGTGATGATGCCACCCTCACCCGTCGTGAAGTTCTTCGTTGCGTAGAGGGAGAAGCATCCGATTCCGAAAGTCCCCGCAGAACGACCGCCGACAGTCGCTCCGTGGGCCTGAGCGGCATCCTCCACGAGCGCTATCGGAGAATCACCGATGGTCGCGACAATTGTGGGCATGTCGGCAGCCTGACCATAGAGATGGACGGGCATGACCACCCGCGTCCGCTCATTGATCAGCGACGGGAGTTGTTCGGCGTTCAGAGCGAAATCGTCAAGGGAGATATCCGCGAATCGAGCTGTGGCCCCCGCCTCGAGAATCGCATTGAGCGTCGCCACGAAGGTGAACGGACTGGTGATCACTTCGTCGCCCGGAGAGATCTCGAGCGCCTGCAGAGACGCCACGAGCGCGGTCGTTCCGTTGTTTACCGCTACTGCATGCTCGACGCCGATCCAATCGGCGAATGTCGATTCGAGCCGCTCGACCATCGGACCCTGGGCGAGCATCCCCGAACGCAGAACTTGAAGCACGAGTTCTTCTTCAGCGGCGCCTGTGCGGACAGTTGAGATGGGAATCATTTGTTCAGCCATGAGGATCTTTCCGAAGTTAGCAACCCGACGAATGCCCGCGGTGCAACAGCGGTCACACCAACCACCACTACGCGAAGATAATTGCGGCGAGAACGCTGACGACCATCCCGCCAGCAAGGACCGAAAGTACGACCCGACCAGCCTTCGTCGAACCCACTGGCAGACCCGAAGCAGCCAGGGCCGGCACGGCGGCAAGTGCGTACCTGATCGGGATCACGACATAGATGCCTTGGACTACCGCGTTGAAAACCACGAGTGCGGGACCGGCGAGAGCCACCGTCAGGAGGGATGCGCAGCCGAGTATTCGGCCACGGGAACCCGGAGCGGAACGAATTGTCGAGGCCACTGCCGCACCCAGAACCCAGAATGCAACCAGACCGGTGAACAGAATGATTCCGTTGTTCCGCAGGAACGGAGCCAGATACGGCGTCGACAGGGGGGACACCGTCTGGCGCCACGATTCGACCAGTCCCTCGACCGGGAAACTGGTGATGCGGTATCTCTCGACCATTGGGATCTCCGAGGCCGGCAGCGACTGGATCAGGCGGGTGATCCCGAGCCAGACGACCGAAACAGCGCCGACCGCGCCAAGAATTGCGGCCATCATGCGGAAAATCCGCTTGTTCTCCGAGAGCTGCTCGCCGAGCCACGATCGCAGGCCGGTTCCGCCTGAA
>WLFD01000134.1 GCA_009703925.1 Actinomycetota bacterium
CCGGCTCCGGTCGCCGCGATACGCGGACTGGACGAGATCCACGACCTCGGGAACATCGGCGGTAGTCGCATGGCGGAACACCGGTGTGGTCATTGACAGAAATCTACCGCTGTCGGCGAGCGAGGCTGCCGGCACGATCGGTGCTTGATGCCCCTAGCCTCGAGGCATGAGCGACAACACAAACTTTCCTGATATCGCGGCACGCGATCTGCAGGGAAGGGACCTGCGCCTTCCTGCCGGATTCGCCGGTGCGCGCAATGTCGTGATCATCGCGTTTCAACGCAATCACCAGTCGCTTGTCGATTCCTGGGTGCCATGGCTCGAAGAACAAGCCGCTGCGGACACGGGTCTCAGCTTCTACGAGCTGCCCACCATCGGGCGCATTTGGGCGCCGGCGCGGAGGTTCATCGACGGAGGAATGGCGGCAGCCATCCGCGAACCGGTGATTCTTCAGCGCACGTTGACGATCTACGGAGACGTCACCCGGTTGACCCGACCGCTCGGAATTGATGACCGGTCGACGATCTCCGTCATGTTGGTTGATGCGGTTGGAGCGGTGCGTTGGCAGGGGTCGGGCGCATTCGATGGGGCGACGGCCCGAGAACTCGAAGTCGAGTTGAAGGCGGCCCGGGGCGAGAACTGATTGCCGATCGCAGAGCGCGATCCGGAAATCGGAGTCGGCCCTGCTGCTACGTTCCGGCGTGCAGGTGTGGGGCATCGACACAGGGGGATTACGTGCGACTCGATCATCCGGATCCGTTCGAGGGAGCTTGGCGGGCGAACTGGATCTGGCACGGACGACCGGCGCTGGCGATGGAGACGGCCACCCGGCCCGTACTGGCCGACCCGACCGATCATGTTGTCCTGTTCCGCCGCGAGTTCGAACTCGGACACGTTCCCGAAGCGGCCCCGGCGCGGATCTGGGTCGACGGTCGTTACGTCCTGCAGGTGAACGGGACCGAGGTTGCGCGGGGACCGGTGCGCAGCGAGCCGCGCAGCGCGCACTACGACGTCATCGATCTGGCTCCACATCTGACCCCGGGAACGAACGTCCTTGCAATCACCGCGCGCCATTTCGGACAGTCGACCTCGTGGTGGATTCCCGTGCCGCCCACGTATTCGTTGGGAGCGGGATCGCTCGTATTCGAGGCGCAGATCGGCGACGAGTGGATCGTGAGCGATCGAACATGGCGGTCGACACCCGGAGCGGCATGGTCGGCCGTTCCCGTGCCCGGTGATGTCGCCTGCCTGCCGATCGAATCGTTCGACGCGCGTGTACATGCATGGGGCTGGGAGTCGGCGGGATTCGACGACTCCGAGTGGAAGAAGTCGTTTGAAATCACGCCGATGCACACCGGGGCTGACGGCCGGAAGTCGCCACCGAGTTCACCATTCGGAATGTTGCGGCCACCGGTCCGGGTCTCGTTCCCCGGTGGAGCCGAGCATCGTGCCGACCAGGTTGGAGGTGCGCGCGTCCTCGGCGCCGACCATGTCGATGACCCGGTCGCGCAGGTGCTCGCCGATCAGGACTCCGAATCCGCCGCGTCCGGCAACGTCGAGATGCGCCACTTCGATCTTGGACGAATCGCTGCCGGACTTGTTTCCATGCACGTCACGGGAGCGGAACCGGGGACGATCATCGACCTCGCCGCGTCCGAACACGTCGACGCTTCCGCGAGGTTGGTCACGCTCGGCCAGCACGCCGGTCTGCGTTATGTCTGCCGCGGTGGCGACGAAACGTTCCAGTCCTTCGACGTGATCGGCACGCGTTTTCTCCACGCGTCGATTCGCTGTGATTCGGTGTCGGACGGTATCGGTCTCGAGGTTTCGGTGATCGATCAGCATCGTCCCCGACCTGCTGGCGCATCGTTCGAATGTTCCGATCCGCTGCTGAACGAGATCCACGCGATCGGTCTGCGCACGGTCGACCTGTGTGCCCTCGACGCGTACGTCGATTGTCCGACCCGCGAGCAGCGCGCGTGGACCGGTGATTCTGTCGTCCACCAGATGGTCGATCTCGTATCGAACCCCGACTGGTCGATGCCGGTCTGGCATCCCCAGTTGGCGACGCACGCCCGACCCGACGGGATGCTGGCGATGGCGGCCGCCTCCGACTTTTCGGCCGACGACCGCATGTACATCCCCGACTGGGCCCTGCACTGGATCCATTCGCTCTTCAATCTGTACATGTACACCGGTGAACGGGGACTCGTCGCCGAATATCTGCCGGTGGCCGAACGCGTGCTGCGCTGGTTTGAATCGTTCCTCGGTCCCGACGATCTTCTTCATGACGTCACCGGTTGGCCGTTGACCGACTGGGCGAGCGTGTACATGAATGGCTGCTCGTCGACGACCAATGCACTCTGGGCACGCGGCCTCGACGAATTCGCGGAGATGAGCGACTGGATCGGCAACGCCGCCAACGCCGATTGGGCGCGTGACCGACACGCGGATGTGGCTTCGGCATTCGAGGTCTTCTGGGACGACGGCCGCGGTGTCTACATCGATCACCTCGTGAACGGCGAGCGACGTCCGGAGGCGGCACAGCACCCGGGTGCGCTCGCAATCGTTGCCGGCCTTGTGCCGGCCGGACGTATCAACCGGGTTGTCGACGGCATCACCGACCGTTCGAAACTGATCCGGCACTCGTTCGTCATGGATCGGCTCACCGTTGAGGGTGACGGCCAGGGATTCGTGTACCTGATGAACGGTTACCCGGAACAACCACCATGGGACGCGCTTGGCCAGATGGTGGAAGGCGAACCGTTCTTCCAGTACGTCGTGCACGATGCGCTGGCGAAGGCCGGACGCGCCGATCTGGTCGCGGATCACTGTCGGAACTGGAGCGTCTTCATCGATGCCGGTGAAACCACCTGGCCCGAGTGCTGGAGCGGGGGGACCCGCTGCCACGGTTGGTCGTCGACGCCGACCCGCGATCTTGTCGTGCATGTGCTCGGGATCACTCCGGCCGAACCCGGGTACGCGAAAGTGCGCGTGAATCCAGCGCTCGGTGATCTCGAGTGGGCGCGGGCGACGGTGCCGACTCCGCACGGTTTCATCACGGTCGAGGCGAGTGCCGATGGAACGGTCACCATCGACAGCCCGGTACCGGTCGTGCGCGGTCGCTGACAGGTCTGCGACCGGTCCGGATTGCTAAAGTCGGTCCATGTCGCAAGTGGGGGAATTCTCGATTTCACGGGTCGTCGATGCATCTCCGGCCCGCGTGTACCGCGCTTATCTGGACCCCGAAGAGTTCGTCCAGTTCTGGAGTCCTGAAGGTGTCACGATCGCCATCGACACGGTCGTGATCGAACCGTGGGTGGGTGGGCGCTTCGAGTGCACGATGGTGGTCGAGGCGATGGACAACCTCGAACTCCCGAACGTCGGCACGTTCGTGGAAATCGTCGAGAACGAGCGGTTGGTGTTCTGTGAGGCGAGCCTGGGCAACCTGATCTCGACGATGACCTTCACCGGGGTGGGCGACGGGCAGACCCGGATCACCGTGTTCCAGGTGAATGTGCCGGTGGAATACCTCGGTCAACAGGCAACCGACGGCTTCAACAGCTGTTTCGACAAGCTGGAAAGGCTTCTGGCTCAGGGCTGACGTGGGGCTCGGGACCATTGTCACCTTTGGTCGTCGCCCCATTGAGTGAATTCCCCGGCCTATGTAATGATGACCATTAGAACGAATACCGACCAAAGAGGTTCGAGATGACTCCGGAAAACGCAGCCACAGACAACAGTGCTGTCGAAGCAGCCAAGGAGCGCTACCGCGTCGAACGCGAGAAGCGCATCCGTGTCGAGGGCAAGTCCCAGTATTCCGACCTCAGCGGCAAGTTCGAAGAGTTCGACCGTGATCCCTACGTTGAGCCGGGCTTCACCCGCGATGCGCAGGTCGAAGAGGTCGACGTCGTCATTGTCGGCGGCGGTTTCGGCGGAATGCTCGAAGCGGCGAACCTTCGCAAGCTCGGCATCAACAGCTTCCGGATCATCGAAAAGGGTGGCGACTTCGGTGGCACCTGGTACTGGAACCGCTACCCGGGTGCGATGTGCGACGTCGAGTCCTACGTGTATCTCCCGATGCTCGAGGACACCGGCTACATGCCGACCCAGAAGTACGCCCAGGCTCCGGAGATCTTCGCCTATTGCCAGCTCCTCGGCCGTCGATTCGATCTCTACGAGAACGCGTTGTTCCAGACCGAAGTCGAAGACATGGCGTGGGATGAATCAACCGAACGCTGGGTGACGAGTACGACCCGCGACGATGTGATCACCTCGAAGTTCATCGTGATCGCCGGCGGCGTGTTGCACAAGGCGAAGCTTCCCGGCATTCCCGGTATCGAGAACTTCAAGGGCAAGGGTTTTCACACCAGCCGCTGGGATTACGACTACACCGGCGGCAGCCCCACCGAGTTCATGGACAAGCTGGCCGGCAAGCGCGTCGGCATCATCGGCACCGGAGCGACTGCAGTGCAGGTCGTTCCCCGCGTTGCCGAAGCCGCCGGCGAATTCTTCGTCTTCCAGCGCACCCCGGCATTCGTCGGCTTCCGCGGTCAGGGTCCGACCGACGAGGAATGGTTCAAGTCGCAGAAGCCGGGCTGGCAGGACGAGCGCATCAAGAACTTCACCCGCGCAGTCTGCGGTGAACAGCCTGAGGAGAACCTCGTCGCCGACGAGTGGACCAACGTCATGTGGACCGACACCACGAAGTACCCGGAATCACCGGAAGAAGGCGCCGAGCTCGAGCGTGTCGATTTCGAGATCATGGAAGGCGTGCGCAATCGCATCGCCTCGATCGTCACCGATCCCGACACCGCAGCGAAGCTTCAGCCTTGGTACGGCGTGCGCTGCAAGCGCCCGTGTTTCCACGACGAGTACCTCCCGGCGTTCAACCGCGACAACGTCCACCTGATCGACACGAACGGCCAGGGCGTCGAGCGAATCACCGAGAACGGTGTCGTCGTCGACGGCGTCGAGTACCCGGTCGACATGCTCATCTACGCATCGGGCTTCGAAGTTGCTCCCACCTACGATCGTCTCGGATTCGACCCGAAGGGTCGCGGCGGCGTGGCGATGACGCAGTCGTGGGGCGAAGGTCCCCACACGATGCACGGCGTCATGACCCGCGACTTCCCGAATCTCCTGATGATCAGCACCACCCAGGGTGGTTTCGGCACGAACTTCGTCCACTACCTGACCGAAACCTCGAAGCATTGTGCTCTCATCATCAAGATGTGCATCGATGAGGGCATCGCCGAGATCGAGCCGACCGCAAATGCGGAAGAGGATTGGTTCAACGTCCTGATGGGCAAGGTCGCCGGTGTCGGCACGTACAACGCGACCTGCACCCCCGGTTACCTCAATGCCGAACAGCAGGCCGGCGACATGAAGGCGGCCCGTGCGGCGTCGTTCATGGGCAGCGTCGAGGATTATGCCAATCACCTCATTCGCTGGCGCGAAGAAGGCGAACTTGTGGGTGTCGACGTCGTGCGGGCCGGCCAGTCCTGACCTATTCGGGTCACCTCCGTCGGAGGTGACCCGACAGCAGATCGGGCCATTTCGGGGCATGGGTCCCCGAACCGCGGTCAAGTTGGGTTGTTCGGATAGCTTGTCGAATGTGAAGCCCGAAACGATTCTCAAAGCAACGTTCATCCTCGCCGCAATGGCAAGTCTTGCGGCCAGTGTGGCCATCTACTTCGCAGCCGGCGACGACATCCTCGGGCGTCTTAACGGCATCTATGTCGGCGTGTGGGTTCCGTCGATTCTCGCTCTCGGCGCCTTCCTCCTCAGCGGAAAAGGCGACAAGGAGAAGTCATGACAGAAACCGCCCTCTTCATCTTCGGTGGCGTGATCACGCTCATCGTGTTCATCGGGATTCTCATCTACGCAATGATGAGCTTCAGCCGCTGGTCCGAACGGGACTCCAAGATCTGATCCACCGCCGGTTCTGACTACCGGCGGAACAATCGATCGTCACGAACCGGCCGAGTCGGTGCCGCCTTCGAGGCGGGCGATCTCCGCCCGGTCGGCACTGCCGGGCGTTCCGAGGCCGATGCCGTCGGGGAGTTCCACATGGAGTTCGTCGCACGGATCGATGGCGAGCCGACCCCCGAGAAGGGTCGCGGCCATGACGTGCCCCCCGATGCGGCGATCGTCGGACAGGAAATGAAGGTGATAGCCCGGGACCTCGAGACCTGCGGTCGCGTCGGGAAATCGGAAACCGACGAGCGTTCCGGTGGCGTAGGCAACCGACCATTCGGTCTGGTGGGCGACGACCTCGCGCAGCGGTTTGTACGGAGGCTCCTGTTTCTCCACGCTGCGCAATGAGAGGTCGGCGAATTCGCCGTCGATGCGGATCGCAATGACTGGTGCGTCGGGTGGCGCAGCATCGTCGACAACTTGCGCGAGTTGTCCGAACGAGAACGGACCCTCGACGGTTCGGATTACGTCGGGAGCGAAATTCGTGACGACCGCGAACGGGGTGAGGGTCGATCCGTCAACTTCACGGACCATTCCGTCCGACCCGACCGACCACGCCGTGCCGTCGAGAATCACGAGTTCGCCGTCGAGTTGTTGAATGGTGCCGATCCCGAGATCGCCGAGGCGCAGCACCTCGTCGAGGGTGGTGTCACCCTCGTAACCGCCGGCCATGAGGGCCTCGAGGGTTCCAGCCTGGATGGCGGTGTGCTCGGTCACCGGGTCATGGTCGAAGCCGGCCCGGGTGAGGGCGCGAACGTGCAGCGCCCCGATGAAACGGTCGTCGATGATGTCCCTTGCCATGTTCCGAGGATAGGTGCGCAGTCCGGGCAGCCAAGTACTGGCAGGGCTACTGTCAGGTCCACCGAACATCCGATCATGGAGAACCGCAATGGAGATCACCCTTCTGGGAACAGGCAGTCCGATCCCCGATCCGAACCGCGCGGGGGCCGCAACCCTCGTGCGCTCGGGCGAAACCCTGCTTCTCGTGGACGCCGGACGCGGGGTCATCCAGCGTCTTGCCGCCGCCGGGGTCTTCCCCGGAATGCTCGGCGCGGTGTTGATCACTCATCTCCACAGTGACCACATCACCGATCTGAACGACGTGATCACGACCCG
>WLFD01000135.1 GCA_009703925.1 Actinomycetota bacterium
GCCGAGGATCTCGTGCAGGAGACCTACTTGAAGGCCTACCGGGGTTTCGGGGGCTTCGAGGAAGGTACGAACCTGCGCGCCTGGCTGTACCGGATCCTGACGAACACCTTCATCAATTCGTACCGTTCCAAGAAGCGCCGGCCCCAGGAGTCCGAACTGGACGAGGCCGAGGACCTCTATCTCTACCGCCGTCTTGGCGGGCTCGAAGCCGTCCAGGCCAGCCGGAGCGCCGAGGACGAACTCATGGACATGTTCACCGATTCGGAGGTGAAGGACGCCATCGAGGCCCTTCCCGAGCAGTTCCGTCTGGCCGTCCTGCTGGCCGATGTCGAGGGATTCTCGTACAAGGAAATCGCCGAAATGCTCGACACTCCGATCGGAACTGTCATGAGTCGGCTCCATCGGGGAAGAAAATCGCTCCAGAAGCAGTTGTACGAGTTCGCGCTCGAGCGTGGCCTCACCGGCCGGGGTTCCCGACCGGTCGACGGCGCCGAATCTGGTGCCGCCGACTCCTCCATCGATTCCGCCGTTGCCCCCGAAACGGCCTGAGCTCAGAGAATCCCGCCATGGCCGATCACGACAACGACAATCGACGACAGGTGTCCAACTGCGAGCAGGCGCTCGCAGAGGTCTACACATTCCTCGACGGAGAACTCACCGCCGAGAAGCGGGTGCTGATCGCCGGTCATCTGGATTCTTGCAATCCCTGTTTCGAAGCGTTCGATTTCGAAGCGGAACTCCGGATGGTCATCTCGACCAAGGCCCGTTCCGACGAGGTCCCCGAGACCCTCCGCATCCGGATCGCCGAGCGACTCACCATCCTGAGCGCCGAGATCGGACTGCCCGACGAGTCCGATGACGGCGCCCCGTCGGCCGGGGCCTAGGATCACAGCCATGGAAATCGTTCTGGCCAAGGTCTGGACCTTTTGGATCGCCGTGGCACTCGTCGTGCCCTCGATCCTCGTAGTACTCGGGATCATCGGCATGTATGTGAAAAAGGTCGTCATGCCGCGCTATCCGAAGCGCTGAAACCATGAGTGGAGCGGTCGACTGGGGAGTCGCCGAACGGGTCGCCGTTCGTGCCTCCGGTCGGGAGCCGTTCGCGCAGAGCTATCACTTCGCCTCGCTCGAGCCCGACTTCGCACGCCTCACCGCCCGGGCCGAGGAGCTTGTTGCGGAGGAGACCGGGCTGCGATCGTTGGCTGGTCCCGCCCGATCCCGGGTCACCGATCGTGCGGGTTGGATCAGGGCCAACATCTCGTCGTTCCAGAGATTGCTGGCTCCGTTGCTCGAACGGTTCGAGGATCGGGCGACGACAAGCCGGGTCGCGCCGTTCACGACGCGCATCGCCGGCGCCGAACTGGGCCTCGTCCTCGGCTGGATGTCGGGCCGCGTTCTCGGTCAGTACGACCTTCTGATCGTCGAGGAGGAGAATCCCCAGGATCAGGACATCGTCTATTACGTCGGACCGAACGTCCTCGCGATCGAGAAACAGAACGCGTTTCCTCCCGAGCAGTTCCGCATGTGGCTCGCGCTGCACGAGGTGACGCACCGGGCGCAGTTCACCGGCGTCCCGTGGTTGCGCGAACACTTCATCGGTCTCGTGCACCAGACGATCGCATCGGTCGACCCGGATCCGGCCCGACTCGGCGATTCATTCGGAAAGATCGCGGCCGCGATCAGGGCGGGTGAGAAGCCGCTGGCCGCCGGCGGTCTCGTGAATCTCATGGCCGGGCCGGAGCAACGGGCCGTGCTCGATCAGGTCAGCGGCATGATGAGCCTGCTCGAAGGGCATGGCGACGTGACGATGGATCGGGCGGGCAAGGGGCTTGTACCCAGCGCCGACCGGTTCGGAAAAGTCCTGCGGCAGCGTCGGGAATCGGCGCGCGGGTTCGCCAAACTGCTGCAGCAACTGATCGGCCTCGAGGCCAAGCTCAACCAGTACGCACAGGGCGAGGCATTCATCGCCGCCGTCGAACGGGCCGGGGGCCAGACCCTTCTCGACCGGGCATGGGAAGAGCCGTTCAATCTGCCGAGCCTCGTCGAGATCCGCGAACCGCATCGTTGGATCGAGCGCATGGGCGCAACGCTGCCCGTCGCCGGCTGAGCCGGCCTCCGGCCATGGACGAAATCACCCTCTCCGTCCGTTACGCAGCGCTCCTCGACCGGTGCACCTTCCCTCCGGCGGGTGAACCCCTGCTGTGTGGCGTTTCCGGCGGGGCCGACTCGCTCGCCCTTCTCGTGCTCGCGGTCGCGGCCGGTTGTGATGTCACGGCCGTTCATGTCGATCACGGGATCCGCCCCGGTTCGGAATCCGAAGCAGATGTGGTGGCTGCCGCCGCCTCCCGCTACGGGGCGCGGTTCCGGTCGGAATCGGTCGCGATCGCCCAAGGTCCGAACCTCGAGGCGCGCGCCCGTTCCGCCCGTCATGCCGCGCTTGGTCCCTCGGCGGCGCTCGGCCACACGGCCGATGACCGGGCCGAGACGATGCTCATGAATCTCCTGCGCGGCGCCGGGCCCGACGGTCTCGCCGGCATCCGCCCCGGGACGCGTCACCCGATCCTCGGCCTGCGCCGCTCGGAAACCGAAGCGGTGTGTCACACGGAGGGACTCGATCCGGTGATGGATCCGTCCAACGCCGATCCGTCGTTCGTGCGCAACCGCATTCGACGCGAAGTGCTCCCATTGCTCGCCGATGTGGCCGGGAGGGACGTCGTTCCCATCCTCGCCAGACAGGGCGGAGTCTTTGCCGAACTCGCCGATCACGTCAGGGTCGAGGCACTGGAGATCGACGTGACCGATGCCGGCGCCCTCGCCGCTGCGGCACCGGCAGTCGCCCGCGTCGCGATCCGCGAATGGTTGCGACAGGACGATCCCGAGCGCCATCCACCGGACGGCGCAACGGTCGAACGCGTTCTGGCTGTGGCGCGCGGCGAGGCGGTGGGCACGGAGATCGGATCGGGTCGCCGGCTCCGGCGAACCGCGGGTCGGCTCCGGATCGAGTCTGCGCCGGCATCGGAGAACCTGCACTAAGTTCGCCGCGTGCCTGAAAACAGCGAACGATTCGTCAATCACCCGCTTCCGGATGAGGATCCGAATCTTGGCGAGATTCTTGTCACCGGACCTGTTCTCAAGCAGCGACTCGTCGACCTCGGCGCCGAGATCACCCGCGATTACGCCGGCCGCGCCCCGCTTCTCATCGGTGTCCTCAAGGGCGCAGTCATGTTCATGGCCGACATCGCCCGTCACATCGACCTGCCGGTCGAACTCGACTTCATGGCGGTCTCGTCCTACGGAACGGCGACGAAGACGAGCGGTGTCGTGCGGATCGTGAAGGATCTCGACCTCGATCTCGGCGGCCGCGATGTCATCGTCATCGAGGACATCGTCGACAGTGGACTGACGCTGAACTACCTCCTGAAGAACCTCGCGGCGCGCAACCCGGCCAGCCTCGAGGTGTGCGCGCTGCTCGTGAAGGAAGGCATGCAGAAGGTCGAACCCGATCTTCGCTATGTCGGGTTCCGACTTCCGAACACCTTTCTCGTCGGGTACGGCCTCGATGTCGCCGAGCGGTATCGCAATCTCGGTGACATCCGGACCTACATTGGTCCCGGAAGCGGTCACTGATCACCGATTCGGCCCTCGGCGGACGGTTTCGGTGCTTCGTCTGCTGAACTGTCCCCGCTCATCATCCGACTCGCCAGGAGCGCTCTCCGTTGACCCCAGTTGATCTGCCCCGAATCTCCGCCGCTGTCCGCGAGATCCTCATCGCCATCGGCGAGGACCCCGACCGCGACGGCCTGCTCAACACGCCGGAGCGGGTCGCCCGCATGTACGCCGAGGTGTTCTCCGGGCTCCGCGAGGATCCCCAGAGCCATCTTCAGGTGATGTTCGAGGCGAATCACGACGAGATGGTCATGGTCCGCGACATCGCGCTGACATCGATGTGCGAGCACCATCTCGTGCCGTTCATGGGCAAGGCCCACGTCGCCTACATCCCGGGCACCGACGGTCGGGTCACGGGACTCTCGAAGATCGCCCGTCTCGTCGATGCCTATGCGAAGCGTCCGCAGGTCCAGGAGCGTCTCACCGCCCAGATCGCCGACGAGATGGAACGCACACTCCAGCCGCGCGGCGTTCTCGTCGTGATCGAGGCGGAGCACCTGTGCATGTCGATGCGCGGCGTGCGCAAGCCCGGTTCCTCGACGGTGACCTCGGCGGTCCGCGGGCTGTTCCGCGAAAGCACCGCCACCCGGTTCGAGGCCATGCGCTTCATCGAACGTGGCTGACGTCGTTCCGCGACTCGGCGTGGGAGTGCCGGCGACGGTTCCCCTGGTCATGGGCATCGTCAACGTGACGCCGGATTCGTTCAGCGACGGAGGTCGTTTCCTCGATCCCGCATCGGCGATCGCCCACGGGCGCGCGCTGGCGGCCGAGGGGGCGTCGATCCTCGATGTCGGTGGCGAGTCGACCCGTCCCGGAGCGGCCCCTGTGGACCTCGAGGAGGAACTCCGGAGGGTCATCCCGGTGATCGAGGGTCTGGCCGGCGAATGCCGGATCAGCGTCGACACCCGCAAGCCCGAGGTGGCGCGGGCCGCCGTGAAGGCCGGGGCCTCCCTGATCAACGATGTTTCCGCCGAACTCTGGCCGGTTGCCGCCGAACTCGGGGTCGGTTGGGTGGCGATGCACATGCAGGGTGAACCGGCGACGATGCAGGCCGAGCCGCACTACGACGATGTGGTCGTCGAGGTGTGCCGGTTCCTGGCCGAGCGCGCCGAAGCCGCGAAATCGGGTGGTGTGACAGAAATCTGGATCGATCCCGGATTCGGGTTCGGAAAGACGATCGGGCACAATCTCGAACTGCTCGCCCACCTCGATCAGGTGGTCGCCCTGGGCTGGCCGGTGATGGTCGGGATCAGCCGAAAAGCCATGCTGGGGCGCATTTTGGCCGAATCGGACGGCTCGTCCGATCCGGTTCCGCCCGACGATCGACTGGCCGGATCCATCGCCTCGGAAGTGTGGGCGATGCACCTCGGTGTCGGCATGATTCGGGCTCACGATGTCCGAAGCGCGGTTCAGGCCGCCAAAGTCGTGGCAGCATGAGCGCCGTGGCAAGCAAGGGCAAATGGGCCCAGGGCATCCGCCCCCGCAATTTTCACTGGATCGTCACCGATCGTCTCGCCGTGTGCGAACGACCGGGTGGCTACGGCGCGAACCATCGCAAGGTGCGCCGTCAGGAAGAGATCATCTGGGTCCGCGAGCAGGGTTTCACCTGCGTCATCTCCCTGATCACCGCTCCGTTGAACCTTGGCCATTACGACGATCTCGGCGTCGTGTGGCGCCATCGGCCGATCCCCGTCGACGATGTCGGTGTTTTCGAACTGGCCTTCTTCAAGGAACTCCGCACCCTGCTTGAATCAGGTGAGCGCATACTTATTCATGCCGAGGAACTGAGCGACCGCGTGTGCGGACTCATCGCCGGCTACCTCCTCTGGAACGGTCTCATCGAGACATCGCCCAGCACGGTCACGGTGATCGAACGCCTCACGCAACGTCAGCTCGGCCCCATCGGTCGCGAACTCGTGGCCATCGCCGCGTCGCTCCCGAACCCGCCGGCCTGAACGGGAACACCAATGGCTTCGACCGATCGCATTGAACTCCGGGGACTTGTCGTGACGGGTATCTGCGGCGCGCTGCCCGAGGAACGCGAGCGGGCCCAGCCCCTCGAGGTCGATGTCGACGTGGTCGCCGATCTTTCGATCGCCGGTGCATCCGACGAACTCGATGACACCCTCAATTACGGCGTGATCACCGCTGCACTGGAAGACGTCATCCTGAACGGCAGGCCGTTCCTTCTCGAGCATCTCGCACAGAATCTCGCCGATGCCGTGCTTGCCGATCCACGCGCGACCTCCGTCACCGTGACCGTCCGCAAGTTGCGTCCACCTGTACCGCAAGCCCTCGCCACGTCCGGCGTGTGCATCACCCGGGACCGCTGAATGGCACGCGCTTTCCTGAGCCTCGGCTCGAACATGGGTGACTCGTGGGCGCTCATGCGCGAGGCGGTCGCCTCGCTCGGCGCCGTCACCGCGGTGTCTCCCGTGTACCGGACCGACCCGGTCGGTGGCCCCTCGGATCAGGATCCGTTCCTGAACATCATCGTGGAGATCGACACGGAACTCTCGGCCCGCGAGCTGCTCGGTGTCTGCCATCGCCTCGAAGCGGCGGCGAACCGCGTGCGCACGGTCCGATGGGGTCCGCGCACACTCGATGTCGACATCATCTGGATCGATGGAGTCGAGGTGCATGAACCCGATCTCGAGGTTCCCCATCCGCGGATGCGGGCCCGTCGATTCGTGATGGCGCCGCTCTTCGATCTTGCTCCGGAGATCGCCGGTTCGGACTGGAAGGAACGAGCCGAGGGCCACGTCGATCTCGTCGGATCGTTCGACGCCCAACCGGGTTGACAGTGGAGTCCCCACGGGCGATCCGGGTGATCGGTCCGGGCCGGGCCGGTGGTTCGCTCGGCGACGCGCTGTCGCTCGCGGGATGGAACGTGCAGGAACCGATCCGACGAGGTGACGATGTCTCCCGTGCCGCGTTCGGCGTGGATCTCGTGATCATCGCAACGCCGGATGCGGCGATCGCCGAAGTGGCGTCGCAGATCGAACCCGTGCCGACGACCGTCGTCGCCCACATGGCCGGATCTCTGGGACTCGAGGTGTTGGGCGATCATCCGAGGCGCGCCGCCATCCATCCGCTTGTCGCCCTCCCGGACCGGGAGACCGGTTCGCTACGGCTCCGATCGGATGCGTGGTTCGCCGTGGCCGCGGACGGCAGCGAAGCAATCGGGCTCGTCGAGGAACTCGTGGCCGCTCTCGGTGGTCGTTCGTTCGTCGTCGCCGACGATCGGCGGGCTGAGTATCACGCCGCGGCCGTCATCGCCTCGAATCATCTCGTTGCACTTCTCGGCCAGGTCGAACGGGTGGCGTCGAGCGCGGGAATCCCCTTCGACGCGTTCCTCGAGCTCGCCCGATCGACCATCGAGAACGTCGCCCGACTCGGACCGACGAAGGCA
>WLFD01000136.1 GCA_009703925.1 Actinomycetota bacterium
CTACCAGCTCTTCTTCACCGCAGATCTCACCGATCAGGGATGGGCCACCGTCGCCCTCACCAATTTCGATCACAGCTTCCAGCAGGAAACGATCATCGAGGTGATCGGCACCCTCGAAGACGCCCTGGCCGACGCCGAGGAACGGAACATCGCCGCCGGCATCGAGCCCGACACTCTCCAGTACCGCTATTGAGCGCGGTGCTGCCCGACCATCGTTCGGGGGCGAACCGGAGAAAGTTAGGGTTGCCCGGTCGACTACTCGGGGGAGAACAACGACATGGATCAGAATTCGAAGAAGGTCGTGGCAGCGGCCGGTCTGTTGATCGGGGTGTCTGCGCTTGTTGTTCTGTTCGGCCAACTGATCTACGCGTTCCTCGGCGACTGGAACGATCTCGGTCTCAAGTTCCGTATCGCCGCCCTCAACCAGTATCCGATCGTCATCGGATTCGTTGCGCTACTCGCGGCGGCACTGACCGCAGACAACTCCAAAGTCGGCAGCACGATCACGAATGTGATCACGGCGTTCATCGGTTTCGTGATGACGATCTGCCTGTTCCTCGCCGTAATCGCCAACTTGTCCGAGTTCGGTTCTGACGAATCCGACCGATACAGCAACTTCTCCAATGGTCAGTTGTGGGGCGACCTCTTTGTGCACCTCGGGCTGCTTCTTGCCGCGCTGGTCCTCATCGGCGCAAGCGCATTCGGAATCTTCCGCGGTGCCAATCTGTCGATCTCCCGCTCGGCAGCGCCGCCTCCGCCTCCTCCGGCACCGCCCGCTCCGCCCGCCGGCTGAACCTGCGGTCGGGCGCGATCCCGAACCGTCCGCTCAGTCGGGAAGTTCTTCGTAGCGGGCGCTGATCGGGAAGCCTGCGAGCACCGCCTGCGCCTCGAAAAGTTGTTCCGGGGTGAGCCGCTCACGCCAGTTGCCCACCACTTGGCGGGCCACCCGGTGAGTCTTGTAGCCCTTGCCCGTCCTGTTCGAGCCGATCACGAATTCATCGGCTTCATCGGTCCAGGTGAGACCCACTTGCCCGGCGATGTACCGCATCTCGCCAAGCGGGTCCCGACAGATGATCTCGTGGTCGGCGATCACGATCTCGGGATGTCGGCGAGCCGCGTCGTCCAGTTCCGAGAGAAGGAAACAGATCACCCAGGTGATGCTTGCCGCCGAGCGCACATCGGCAGCCGGGCGCGGTGGCATGCCGAGTCGTTCCGCCAGACTGTCGAAATCACCCGCGCTCAGACGCTGCCAGCCTGCCGAAATCGGGTTGATGGAGAGTTCGATCCAGCTGGCCAGAACCGACAGGGGATGACGACGGGTCACGACGATGCGCGGCGCGAACCACTCCCGGAGCCAGTCGATGCTCAACGGCATATGGACCGACTTCACGAGACGGATCGCCGATGTCGTCTCGGGCATCGCCGGCCGCGCGATTCGGGAGGCCGCAGCGAGTTTGAGCGGCACATGGGGCCGAGCCGGATCGACGAACAACTTCCGTGCCTTGAAAGCCACCGAGTCGGCGAGTCGACCAGCCAGCGCATCGCGCATCGACCCGCCATTCCCGCGGCCTTCAAAGGCGGCCGAATACATCCGGTTCATCCCCCGGGCACGCTCCCGTGGTTCGAGCATCGGATAGGAACCTCGCCATCGCATTGCCGCACCCGCAGCAATATTCCGGTCCATGTTGTCCGGTTCCGGGACGTACGTGACGGCGGCGGCGTTGCTCAGGGTTCGTCCCAGCCAAGTGGAACCCGAGCGCGGTAGCCCGATGATCATCACCCGACCGGAATTCTTGGAATCGTCAGGCTTCGGGCCAGACGATGGCCGGGACGGCTCGGCCAGATCGAACAGGCGGGCGACCGCGTTCGCATCCACGCCGGAGGATCCGCGGTCTTGCTCGGTCATCGCAATGTGCAGCCGGCGCTCAACCGGTGAAGCTCGGCAGCACATCGGTGCCGACGGATATTGCGATGATCGCCGATGTCGATGCGACCTGCTGGGTGCTTTCCGCCGCTGCGCTGTTGAGGCGAGCCGTGGAGGAGTTCACCGAATTCAATGCCGCGGTGGTGTTGGGCGGCGGGGTCGTCGGTCTCGGTGTTGTGTTCGGTACAGGTGTTGTGGTCGGCGCCGGGGTGGTTGTTGCCGCCAGCGTGGTGGTCGGCGAACCGGTGGTCGTGAGGGTGCCTTCGGGGAAGAACAACGCCCGATAGGTGATCTGGTCACTTCCGACAAATTTAGGTGTCGGCGTGTACACGAGGACGTTCCCGCGGATGAGGGCCGTGCCGTGTGTCGGCGCGCTGACAATCTCGTATTCGAGAGTGCCCGGGCCGGGAACTCCGACGGCGCCAAGTTGAACCTCGACCACCCCTCCGCTGGAGGATGCGGCCACGGCGATGGCAGCAAAGATGTCGAGCCCGCTCTGTTCGGCGAGAACCGACGCACTGTTGATCGAAACGATCGACGGGAACAGCGCCAGAGCCGCGGCGCCCAGCGCGAGTCGTCCGAGCACCTGACGGCGGGAGAGACCGGGCTTGATCTCGCGCAGCGCCTGCGTCGTGGGATCGGCATTGTCGAGCAATCCCTTGTCGCGAAGATCGGCCAGCGCCACGAGCACGATGTCGACGTCCTCGGGAAGGTTGCATCGCTTCGCGACCCGCTTGGTCATCTCTTCGATCGTGGTGAAGCCGTCACACGCGTCGAACACGACAGCAGTCGAGGGATTCAGCACGTAACCGGTGTCGCTGACCTCGTCATAGATGATGATTCCACCGTCATCGCTGCGACGGACCCGGAGATTGCGAGTGCGAATTCGGTATCCCACGACTGTTGACCAATTTTCGACAGGGACCCTCGAAAGGATCAGTAAAAGTTTTCGAAACTGTAGTCCAGTGAGAAACCCGGAGCCGACATCTGTCCCCGCAGGTCAGGGCATGTATCGGTCGGCGAACAGGGGATCTTCCTGGGCGATGATCGACCCCTGCGTCGCAACGGCGGGGACCGTCACGAAAGTGCGGAGATTCGGCAGTTCTGCCAGCAGATACTGATCGATTGCCCCGAACTTCTCCTGCCAGATGTGCATCTCCTCGAGTGATTCCGGCAGCGTCCCGAGCAGACGCTCGAACATTGTCGAGTTGTAGGCGATGGCGTGGGTCGTCGTGATCGATTCGGGAACTTCGAGGTGCTCGTGCGGGCTCGTCGCTCCGCGACGCGTGTCCCAGCGATGGCCGCCGAGATAGAGCAGGTCCCATTCCTGCGCGGCCAACTCCGTGATGGATGCGGGCAGATATCGCTGAGTGTCGTAGAGGAACTGGACGTCGTCCTCGAGTACGAGGACATTCCCGAGACCCTGAAGATGCGCCAACTCGATCGCCCGGCGGTGCGACAGCGCGCAACCGATGTGATGGTTGTGCTCGGTTCGCACCGCGGACAGCCGTTGCACCCGTTCGGTGATCCCGAGAAGCCCGAACTGACGCTGGATCGCACTCCAGCGATCGGTCCGTTCATCGAGATTGATACAGAAGATGGCGTCGAAGTGTGCAAACGGACTCTGTTCCTCCGCGGCGAGCCGGGCAACGACACCGTCTGTCGGAGTGGCGCCGACGAGGCTGCGGAAGTGTTCGAGCATCTCGTCCTCGTCGAGGCCCACCTCGCGCCAACCGCGCAGGTAGTTGGCGATGCGATCCTCCCAGCGGTTGACGTACCGGGTACCGAGCGGCCGATCGAAACGATGGACCCATCGCAGGAAAGGAAGGCAGAGCGTCCTGCGTCCGGCGTTTCGGTACTTCTCGTGGATGTATCCCTCCTCGCCACCGAACCCGGTGAAGCGCGGATTGAAACCCAGCCACGATTCCCGTCGGGCCACGAAGCACCCCAGGCCCTGCATCGGAATGTCGAATGGCTCGCTGTCGGGATCGACTCCCCGTTCGTCGCTCGCCCAACTCCCGTACATGCCGGCACTCCATCCCGGTTCGAAGTGCGTCGCAACGTTTCCATTCAGTGAATCCCACATCGCCGGGCCCTGAAGCAGATCATCACTGTCGGGATTGGCGTCGATGTAGTCGAGTAGACGACTCAGGACGCCGGCCGGCAGCAGGACGTGCGAGTCAACCACCATCACCCAGTCCGATGTGGCGTACTTGAAGAGCAGATCGCGCACCGATGTTCCGCGGATCTCGCCACACGGCACGTAGCGCATCTCCGGCGAGTTGGACTCGAGCGACTTGAGCGCCGGTGCGGCCAGACCCGAGGGATTGTTGTCCAGCACGAGGATCGAAATCCGGTCGAGTACGTCAGCGTGGAAGAGACGCAACGCCTGCACGGTGAAGTAGACGCCGTCGAAATCGTCGTAGGTCGCCATCGCAACAGTGAGCGTGCGTCGGGGCTGCGGCGGTCCCGCCGTCGGCGCGCCGAAGGTGACCGGCACCCGAGCCAACGCTTCCGGCTCGGCCACGAGTCTCAGCAACTCGAAGAAGCGTTGTGGGTCGATCTCCTCCGGCGTGGCGTCCGTGGGCCTCACCACCTTCAGACCGGTCGGTTCGAGCATCGCCAACACTTCGGCGAGAGCGACCCTGATTGCTCCCGCCCGACGATCGGCCACGCCGTAGGTCACCAGGAGATCGGTTCCCGACAGGGCGAGTCCCGCACAGAACTCGATGGCTCGCTCCTCGAAATGGAAGGGAGGACTGACCGCATCGATGACGAACGACCGGTCCAGATGGATGAATCGATGCTCGTAACGCGGGGCGCTGTCGACATGGGTCAGTTCGTGGACCACGAACAACCATCCGTCCCCCACGTCGACGCCCTGTGATCCTCCGCGCATCCGGAGGTTCGTCGAATCCCCCGGTCCCGGCTCGGTGGAGATCGTGACCAGACTCCCGGTGACCGGATCGCAACGGAGGATCACCGTCGGGGCGCACGAATAGACGAAGTGGAGTGCCCCTTCGTGTTCGAACGGCATCCAGTTCTTTTCGTAATGACCGGGCCGGGGCGAGGGCAATGTGATCAGCTCGCCGAAATTCGCGCCGTCGATTCGCACCAATGCCATCTGCGTCGTCCGATCGGGGGACCGATCGCGTACTGCGCCCACCGCGTACCAGGCGTCTTCGATTCTGATGAGACGACAATCCTCGAGCCCCACCACATGACTCGGGAAGACCGGCGCGCCAACCGGAATCATCGGCGACATCTCCGTGCTGTCGACAATCGTCATCCGGTCGTCGGCATCAAGCAGAAAGTTTCGGGTCCGAAACACACCGTCGCTGTCCACGACCCTGTAATGGCCTCCATCGTTCACCCAGTTGATGCTTCGGGCGATCAGTTTGAAACCACCCTCGACGCTCGCGATCGTCGGATTCATGAGAGACCAACCGGCATCGAGCGGGACCACGAGATCGCTCGCCGTGGCGCTCGGCGCCAGATCGTTCAGCAGGGCAATGGGTGCCGAGTCACCATCTGAGGGCATTTCGGGAGTTTCGCATCTCCGACGCCCGCCCCGGAATTCTCGGCGTCAGGATTCGAGTTCGTCCTCGAAGAACCCGAGCTGAGCCCGTTTGCGCTGCGCTGCGTTCGTCTCGTGCTCGATGAACGACCCGAGTTCGGAGATCGTGCTCATCAAGGGAGCAGGGAAGATCACGGTCGAGTTCTTGTCCACCGCGATCTCGATGAGCGTCTGAAGATTGCGCAGCTGCAGGGCGAGGGGATGTTCCATCATCACGTCCGACGCCGCACCCAGCGCGTCCGCCGCGAGTGCCTCGCCCTCGGCGGCAATGATCTTGGCCCGCTTCTCGCGTTCGGCCTCGGCCTGCTTGGCCATGGCCCGCTTCATCGTGTCCGGCAACTGGATGTCCTTCAGTTCGACCAGCACGACCTCGATGCCCCATTCGGTGGTCGTGCGCTCGAGGATCTCCCGGATGCCGATATTGATGCGATCGGTCTCGGAGAGGATCTCGTCGAGCGCATGTTGACCCACGACGTTGCGCAGGGTGGTCTGCGCGATCTGGTTGATGGCAGTGGCCACGTTCTCGATCGCCACCACCGATCGCACGACATCGATCACCCGGTAATACGCGACCGCCGAGATGTCGACGCTCACGTTGTCCCGGGTGATGATGCCCTGGGACTGGATCGGCATGGTCACGATGCGCAGCGACACCATCTGCAGCCGATCGATGATCGGCCAGATGATGCGCAGACCCGGTTCCTTCACGCCGATGATCCGGCCGAGTCGGAAGTGCACGCCGCGCTCGTATTCGCGCACGACCCGCAACGCCATGGCGATCAGTACCAGCGCAAGAAAGAGAATGGTGCCGACGACGATGAGGGCGATCAACTCAGAACCGTCCCGTCGACGTGATCGTGCCGAAGACGGCCGCACCCGCGGTGGAGGTCAACGCCGCATTCGGAGTGAACGTGGCTACGGGGCTGCCACTCGCACTGCCGATCGATCCCGATCCCGACTTCGAGCCGAAGACGACACGAATCGTGCGAGTCTCCACCGTGTAGGCGATCGTCGCCGTGAATGTTGCGTTGCCGCCTGTGACATACGAGCGCGAGCCGAGCACAACAGATCCGAAACGCAGCGTGGGACAACCGGACGCGCTGAACGTGAGCGAGTCGTTGTTGGCACCACCGTCGATGACGGTGACCACACCGTCGCTACGCGAACGATCGACAGCGTTGTCGGTCCAGGCTGCGCACAGCGAGGACTGCCCGACATCTGCGGAGAACGTGACGCTCACCGAATCGCCGGATGCGATCCGGTTGTTGGAACTCCCGTTGGCGAGTATGAACGACGTGGGGTACATGGATCGCACGGTGTACGCAGGACCGGTGAGGCCGGTTGCCAGTTCGACTCCTGACGCGTTCTTGATTCCTGACGCGACATCCAGATTCAGTCCCAGTGTTCCCGCGCCGGTCCCGGTGGATGCGCTAACCGACC
>WLFD01000137.1 GCA_009703925.1 Actinomycetota bacterium
ATCAAGCACCGATCGTGCCGGCAGCCTCGCTCGCCGACAGCGGTAGATTTCTGTCAATGACCACACCGGTGTTCCGCCATGCGACTACCGCCGATGTTCCCGAGGTCGTGGATCTCGTCCAGTCCGCGTATCGCGGCGACCGGAGCCGGGCCGGTTGGACAACCGAAGCGGACTTGGTCGAAGGCCAGCGCATCGACGAACCGATGCTGAGCGAATTGTTGGCGCGACCCCGCACCATCATTCTGCTCGCCGAGGACAGCGGCCTGGTCGCGTGCTGTGAACTTGCAATGCTCGATGACAGCACGACGGCGTATTTCGGGATGCTCGCGGTGCGCCCCGGACTCCAGTCGGCCGGGCTCGGTCGCAGCGTTCTCGAGGAGGCGGAGCGGACCGTCGTCGCCGAGTGGGGCGCAACTGCGCTGCAGTTGGTGACGATACATGTGCGCAGCGAACTCATCGACTGGTACGGGCGCCGCGGTTTCGAGCCAACTGGCGAAACCCACCGGTTCCCCTACGGCGACGAGCGATACGGCCGCCCCACGCGGGACGACCTCCACCTCGTCTCGATGAAGAAATCACTCGTCGGGCCGGATCAGTAGGACTCGACAGCTGGAGGGTCAGTCGAGTCGCCGGTGAGGCGGGCGCGCGCTGTCTGGCCCCGCTTCGTCGCCGGCACTGCACCGGTCACCGCCGACAGTCCGAATAGCGGCATATTGCCGTACACCGTCTCGACCGTTGCATCACTGAGCAGGATCGTCTCGTGATAGATCCCGACCGAACCGTTGTTGCGCACGCGCTTGTTGAACGATCGCCATGCCGGCAGATGCTGTGACGCCCCCGACTTCGAGTACGCCTCGAGTTGTTCGAACGATGCCCAGTACTGCCAGACAAGGATGGTTCGGCCGGAAAGGAATGTCCGTGGCTTGCCCACCAGACCGAGGCTCGGATTCTTTTGCAGTTCCACGAGCATGCGAGGCATCGCCACGAGCACCGGCAGCCATTTCCACGGACGCCACAACTGGTTGAACCTCATCCCGATGAGGAAGAGCACCTTGCCGTCGGCACCGGTGTCGGCGGCAAAGCGGCCCTTGTTTATCGAAGTCATTTCGGCACTCCTTCACGGATGCTGTCGGGGTCCTGTCCCTTTCGACGCTACGGGTTTCCACCGCTCACCGCGTTTCGAAATCAGTTTCCATTCACTCCGGTCGAGGGGTGCCGGGCATGAGCCTCCGCGCTCCGGGCCCTTCCTTGGCCATCGAGTCGGCCGGGTTCACGAGGAGGCAGCGTTGGAACGACAGACAACCACAGCCGATGCAGGTCGTGAGATCGTCGCGGAGTCGGACCAGTTCCTCGATCTGGCTTTCGAGCACTTCCCTCCACCGGACCGCGACGATCGCCCAGTCGTCCTCTCGGGGAGTGCGCTGTTGGGGCAGCTCGTCAAGCGCTTCCCTGATGGCGGCGAGAGGAATCCCCACCCGTTGCGACGCCCGAATGAACGCGAGGCGGCGCAGGGTGTCCCGCCCGTAACGGCGCTGGTTCCCGTCGTTCCGGATGCTGATGATCAACCCCTCGCGCTCGTAGAAGTGCAGCGCGGAGATGGAGATCCCGCTGCGATCGGCGACCTGGCCGACGGACCATTCGTGAAAGGACGTGTGACCTCGGGGCATCGAATCACGCTAGTGCTTGACCTCAACAGAGGTTGAGGTGTGAAGGTGTCCCTGTCAGCCCAAAAAAGAACAGGAAATCGAACCGATGGAAACCTTCATGGTGATCTGCACCTTCAAGCCCGACACGATCATGGACGAGGTCTTCGCCGTCGTCGCCGAAGAGCAGGCCCAGGTCGCCGCTCTCGAAGACGAGGGTCGCGTCGGCGCGATCGATCTCTCGCTGGCACGGGGAACTGTCTTCATCAAGACATTTGCCGAAAGCCCGGACGAGGCCGCCGCGACCATCGAAACGCTGCCGATGGCGAAATGGTGGGACCTCGATGTGTTTCCGATCGCGGCACCGGCACGTCCGGGAGCCACATCATGAGCGCTTTCACCGATGCGGAACTCGACTACCTGAACACGCAACCCCTGATGCGCTTCGCGACGGCATCACCGACAGGGAGTCCGGATGTGGCGCCGGTCATCTTCGAGATCGACGGCGACGACATCATCACCGCGGGCTTCGACATCACCCACACCGTTCGCTATCGGAACATCGGGAACAATCCGCGCGCCACGGCGGTCGTCGATGATCTCGCCAGTTTCGATCCGTGGTCACCGCGCGGCATCAAGGTCATCGGATCAGCCGCGATCGAAGAAGTCGACGGCGCGCCCCGGTTCCGGATCACGCCCGAGGTCATCATCAGTTGGGCGATCAACGACACCACCCCCGGCATTCCGAAGATGGAGCGCCGAGAGGTTCGGTGAAGAGTGAACATTCACCTCACGTTCGACTGGGTCGCGATACCGGAGACAACAGAAGTCCGGCGCCGAAATTCGCCGGGCGTTTCACCCGAGCGTGCGCTGAAGGCTCGCAAGAACGATCGCGGGTCCTCGTATCCAAGAAGAAAGGCGACATCGGAAGTCGTCAAGTCCGCTCTCCCGAGGTAATGGCGAGCGAGCTGTTCTCGAATTGCGCCCAGCAACTCCTGAAAAGTTGTCCCCTCCGAGCGAAGTTGTCGCTGCATCGACCGCGGGCTCATGGCCATTGTTCGGGCGACAGTGCCAATCGACGAATCTCCTGCAGGTAGCAGCTCGAGCAGGGTCGCCCGCACCCGGTCAGAGGTGATCGAGTCCCGAGTCAGGTCTGCAAGCCGAGTCCGCAATTGTGGCTCGAAGGTTGCCCACATGCCTTCGTTCACCGTCAGGAACGGCCTTTTCGCGTCGGCTGTGGCGATGGTGATCGAATGCACGGAGCCCGACTCGAGCGAGATACCGAAATAGTCGTGGAACTCGGGCTCGAAACAATGCGTCGACGTCACCGCAGCACGGATCGGCTGCACGTGAACCCTCGTCGCCGCTCGAATCAATGCCACGACAAAGACCAATTCGGTGATCGCCAGTGACGTCGGCGGGGTGATACCTGGAGGCCATTCGAACTCCAACGTGGTCTCCCCATCCGAGCACTGCACCACCAGTCGCATCGGCCCGACCAGCTTCTTGAACAAGGCGACGCGCTCTGCGGCAATCTCGAAATTCCGACTACACGAGGCGGCGAAGATCAGCGGGTCGAATGCCTGGACCGAGAACGCATTGCCCAGACGAATGGGGAGCAACGGGTCGGCAGCCTCCTCCTCGATCCCCTGCCACAATCCGAAATAGTCATCCGACGGCAACCGCACCGGTCCTCTGGCAATCAGGTCGTGAGGGAGTCCGGCCCGAACCAACACGTTGCGGAGGCTTATCCCTGCATCGTGCAACAACAGACCCAGACCCGGGGTGATGCAGTAGTCGGAACCAGTCCCCATCCCGATCACACCTTCATCGGGAGCCCAGTCGCATGCTCCGACACGGCCCACAGATTGCTGATCGCTCTCGACCTGCCTGGCCTCAACATCGGGCGCACGACCGGAGGGCCGAACGTGAAATAGCGAGGGGCGTAGAACTGACCACCCCTGGCTCGAGGGTCGGTTGCTGCGCGGATCTGACAGAGAGCACCTCGTTCCGCCGACATTCCCGTTCGCCTCGCCAAGTTCAGCGAGAGCCAACCGACGAAGCCGCCGCCACCTTCTTCGACGGTTCTCGTCTGGAGGTTGGTGTCTGACAGCCCCGGGTGGGCTAGGAAACTGGCCACGGGAAATCCATTCGTCTCGAAGTACGACTGCAGCCCGATGGCGAAGTGATAGTTGGCCAACTTCGAATGCCCGTAGGCCTTCCAGGGGCCGTAAGAACCTTCGAGATTCGGGTTCGCCGGATCGACGCCTCGGCCGAAATGGTGAGCGCTGCTCGTCACAGTCACGACGCGTGCTGCAGGGGCATCAACCAAGGCGGGAAGGAGCCGGGCGGTGAGAGCCCAGTGGCCGAGATGGTTCACCCCGAACTGCGTCTCGAAACCATCGGACGTACGCCCCTCGGGCATCGCCATCAGACCGGCATTGTTGATGAGGATGTCGATTCGCTCATGGTTCGACATCATGTTCCCCGCCGCTCGTTCGACCGACTCGAGTGAACCGAGATCCAGTTCCACTATCTCGAGCGATGCAGCCGGAACGTCCCTGGTTATGAGCGATGCTGCGGCGCGGGCCTTGTCGAGGTTCCGTGCCGCCATCACGACATGCGAACCGTGCGAGGCCAATGCCTTTGCCGTAGCCAAGCCGAGGCCGCTGTTGGCCCCCGTGATCACCGATGTTGTGCCGGACAATTGAGGGATCGACTTTGTTGTGAAAGACATTGGACTCCTTTCAAGAGCGAACCCAGTATCGGGCCTCGAAACGAAAAACTGGGTGGCAGATCACGCCAACTTGCGCGCCGATCACGACATCGACCGTGACGTCGAAGCCCGCCGACCTACCGCGCATTCCCGGCATCATCACCGACTTTGAGTTGATGTAACGGCCCAATTCACCAGAACCGCGTTTGGGCGCAGGCTCCTCGTCAGTGATTGCGGCGACGGGTCCAGAGCCACCAACTGCCCAACCCGGCGAGAAGCACCAGGAAGAAGGCGATAAGCCCGGGGACCAACCACGAACTGCCGTCGGCCGGCAGAGGTTTGTCAGCAGCAACAACAGCGATCGAACCGATCGCCGTGTTGTTCACCCCGTTGTTGTCGGGGGTCGTAGCCCTCACGAGAGCGGCTGGAGCGAGCAGGCCTTCGACCTCGGCCACTGCATCGACGACCAATTCGATCTGCTTCCCGGCATCGAGTGTCGCGATGGCCCACCGATTCTCGGTGGAGTCCCAGTTGCCCGCGGACGCCAGTGCACTATCCACGCGCAGGCCTGCTCTCGCCGCATCGAGAACCACGCCGATGTCGGTTGCCGTACCCGGACCGCTGTTTGCCACAGTCACCGAGAACGCCAACCGCGATCCGACCGTGATCGCGTTCGGGAGCGACTTGAACGTGACAACAAGATCAGCGACCGGGCCGACGACAAGAGATCCCGGCGAGGACTCGGCGACCGGTGCGGTCATTGGTGTTGTCGTGGAGGCAATAGCGCCGTCGACGACGGTTCCTCCCGACGCTGGAAGCACGAACGTGATCCGCGTTCCGGAGACCTGACCGACAGCAAGATCACCGAGTGTGCACACGAAGCCGCCGAATGCCGGTTCGCAGCCCTCGGATTCGGCGATCCCCGTGGCCCCCGCCGGTAGCGGCATGAACACCGTCGCCTCGCGGGCGAGCGAGGGGCCCGAGTTCGCAACCGAGACGACCTTCGTGATCGGCGCCGCCGCATTGGTCGGACCGACGGTTCGTTCGTCGAGGGTGAGGGTGGTCAACGCATTTACCGCAAACTCGATCGGCTTCATCGTGCTCGTGACGTCGGCTGCGGACGCCGTGACGGTTCCGATCACTGCAGTTCCATCGGTCACTTCAGGAACGATCACGCCTCGCCACTCGATCTGTGCCGACTGTCCCGGCGCGAGGCCGCCGGGGAACGTGCACGTTGCGGTGGCGGGTTCACACTCGTCGGTCGCGGCACCGACGGGCTCGCGTCCGAGCATGTACAGCGTCATGAACTCGCCCGGAACCGCAGCCGAGACCACGACCGGTGACGTGATCGGCTGCGAACCGGTATTGGTGACGTTCGCGACGATCGTGGAGATCGCACCGGCGGTCGCGATGATCGGCGTCTGGTTGAGAACAAGATCGAGAGTGGGTACCGCGGGTGCACCGACAGAGAGCACTGCGTTCGACTGGTTGTTGTCGGCGGAAGGATCCGAGGTGGTCGAGCGGACGATCAGCGTCGATCGCGCGGCAACCGGAGAACTTGATGGCGCACTCATCTGCAGATCCCAAACCCGGGAATCGTTTGCTTCGAGGGTGCCGACGACGCAGGTGACCGTGCGAGTCGTCGCGTTGCATCCGGCGGGCGCGGGCTCCGTGAGAGTTGCTCCCTCCGGGATCTGTTCGACGACGGTGACGCCATTTGCCGAGGCAGGCCCTTCGTTGCGGGCGACCATCGTGAGCGTTGTTGCTGCCCCCGGAGCTACCAATGCCGGAGAGAAGAACTGCGAGATCTGAATGTCCGCCGACGGCCTCACGATGACGGCGACCTGATTCGTCTTCGTCTCATGGGAGATGCCGCGCAGATCGATGGTGCGGACAATCACTGCCGTCTGCAGCGTCTGGTTCGACGCTTCCGGGCGAACGCGCATCTGCCAGGAGACGATGACCGACTCCCCGGGGAGGATGATGCCGGGAGCGGCTCCATCGCCGACCGGCTTGATCAGAAGCATTCGCGGTTGGAACCCGTAGACGCCGTCAGGACCCGCCGAGTCCTCGACGTACTCGAGTCCCTCGGGAATGACTGCGCTCACGACCATCTCGGCGGTGGGGCTGCCGCCACCATTGCGGATGATGACGGCTTGCGTGACCACGTCCTCGACGGCGACCGGAGCGGTCGGAGCAACTCTCGAGAACGTTTCGGTACAGGCGGAACTTCCGAAGGTCACGTCGTCGAGCAGGTTCGCGGTTGTGCCGGTTCCCACGATGGTGAGACGAGTGATGGTCTGACGCAGGGGAACGTCGTACGTGCCGTTGTGGGGCACCCAAGACCCGGAACCGTCGGAGACGATCTGTTGTTCGGTGCCATCCTCGCCGGGAGCGCCGACGAGAACCTTGACCGAAGCCTGCCCCTGGACTG
>WLFD01000138.1 GCA_009703925.1 Actinomycetota bacterium
AACCATCGATGCGCTCAAACCGGCGTTGCTCCGCAGCAGCGAAACCCCCGACTTCCTGTACCTGCTCATGCCGATCCGGGTGTGATTCCCGCCCGTGCAACTGCGCCAACTCTGGCTGACGGACTTCAGGTCCTATCCATCCACTGAACTGACCTTTGCTCCCGGATTGACCGCGCTGCTTGGAGCGAACGGGCAAGGAAAGACCAACGTGATGGAAGCCGTCGGCTATTTAGCGACGCTTTCGTCGTTCCGGGGAGCACCCAACGACGCGCTTGTCCGTGCCGGCGCGCCGATGGCGATCGTCAGGGCCGAAGGTGAACGCGAAGGGCGCAGTCTCCTGATCGAAGCCGAGATCACGACCACCGGTCGCGGCCGGGTGCAGGTCAACAAGCAGCGACTCACCCGGGCCCGCGATCTACTCGGTGCCCTGCGCGTCTCGGTGTTCGCACCCGACGATCTCGAGTTGGTCAAGGGTGGACCGGCGGAACGACGGCGGTATCTCGACGACACCCTGGTTTCGCGGAGGCCGGCTTTCGACGCGTTGCGAACCGATCTCGAACGGGTTCTCAAGCAACGCAACGCGCTCCTTCGTCAGGCCGGCGGGAGACTGACTCCGGAGATCGAAACGACTCTGGTGGTCTGGGATTCGAAGCTGGTCGAAGCCGGTGAGGCGCTGGCGGCGGCCCGCAGCGATCTGGTCGCCGAACTGGCACCCGCACTCACCGAGGCCTACAACCAGGTGGCCGGGGCACCGGCGACAGTCGATGCCGCCTACGACGCGCCCTGGCGGTCAATCGGGTTGGCCGAGGCACTCCTCGCTGCCCGCCGCGACGAGATCCGGAGAGGGGTTTCCCTCGTCGGACCCCACCGGGACGATCTCAGGCTGACCCTCAACGGCCTCCCAGCCCGCACACACGCCTCTCAGGGCGAACAGCGGTCGGTTTCCCTGGCCCTGCGTCTTTCGGCCCATCGCGTCGTCACAGAGGCCACAGGATCGGCGCCGATCCTCCTCCTCGACGATGTGTTCTCGGAACTCGACCCGGATCGCAGTGCCGCCCTGCTCGAGCACCTCCCCACCGGGCAGACGATCCTGTCGAGTGCCGCCGGTCTTCCGCCGGGGGCTTCCCCCGAACTGGTCCTTCGGGTCGAGCACGGAGCGGTCCACCCCGCCTGAGGGACAGGCCCGACCGGTGGAGCCGCCGATGTCACCGGGCATCCGTACACTCGGTCGCATGCCTTGGGAGCCCCTGCCGGGAAACAAATCCGTCGAACCGGCCCGGATGAACGAGAGCCTCGATCGACTCGTGCGCCATCTCGGTGCACCATCGGCCTCGGTGACCTCGGGCCTTTTTCGCCGGTGGCCCGAACTGGTGGGCGAGAACGTGGGCGCGAACTGTCGCCCGATCGCACTGCGCGACGGGACGTTGGTCGTTGCGGTTTCCGATCCGGCCTGGGCGACCCAGTTGCGCTTTCTCGAAGCGACACTTCTCGAGCGCCTGCAGGCCGAGTTGGGCGCGGACACCGTCACCGTCATCGAGGTTCGCGTGCGTCCCGAACGGATCCGCAACAACCTGAAAGGTTGATCCGGACGGGTCCTGCGACTGTCGTTCGAATTGCGCCGAATCACCCACCGACAATCCCCGAAATTCACCTTTTCGCTGGTAGGATGATCCCCTTGTGATGCAGGCCGCGTGGCTGCCACAACGTGCGATCAGTCATTGAGTCCATACCGGTCGAACCGGTGCCGGATTCGTGTCGCGGTCCTGCGTCGTGCGCAACGCACCTCGTCAGGCCGACGCATCTCCGCTGTCAGCCATTCATCGGAGAGGGGAAGCCCGCGACGTGGCGAAGACCACCGAAGAGTACGGCGCCAAGGACATTCAGGTTCTCGAAGGACTCGAAGCTGTCCGCAAGCGACCGGGTATGTACATCGGATCCACAGGCCCGGCGGGCCTGCACCATCTCGTGTACGAAGTCGTCGACAACTCCGTCGACGAAGCCATGGCGGGACACGCGACCCACATTTCGGTCACGCTGATGCCCGACGGGAGTTGCGAGGTCGTCGATGACGGTCGAGGCATTCCCGTGGATCGCCACAACGATCCGAAGATGAAGGGCATGACCGCAGCCGAGGTCGTGCTCACCGTCCTGCACGCCGGCGGCAAGTTCGGCGGCGCGGGCTACAAGGTCTCCGGTGGTCTCCACGGCGTGGGCATCTCGGTCGTGAACGCACTCTCGCAGCGCGTCGAGGTCGAGATCGACCGCAATGGCGATCGTCATTACATGGACTTCGAGAACGGCGGAAAGCTCAAGACCAAACTCGAGATCCGCGGCAAGGCGCCCAACAACCGGACAGGAACCACCGTCCGGTTCTGGCCCGATCCGACCATCTTCGACGAGATCACCTTCCGCGCCCAGACCCTCCTCGAGCGGTTCCAGATGATGGCCTTCCTCAACAAGGGTCTCGAGATCCGGTTCCAGGACAAGCGCCCCGAAGCCACAAGTCCCGATCCGATCGTGTTCAAGTACGCGGGCGGCATCATCGATTTCGTGAGCCATCTGAACGCCTCGAAAGAGCCGCTGTTCAAGAAGGTCGGCTACATCGAGCAGATCGAAGAGGATCAGGAAGTCGAAATCGCGTTCCAGTGGAACACCGGCTTCAACGCCGACGGAATGCACAGTTTCGCCAACGGCATCGCCACCATCGAAGGCGGCATGCACGAAGAAGGCTTCAAGAAGTCGATCACCAACGTGGTCAACAAATACGCCCGTGCCAAAGGGCTTCTGAAGGAAAAAGAAGAGAACCTTCAGGGTGAGGACATCCGCGAGGGTCTCACCGCAATCATCTCCGTGCGCCTGCGCGAGCCTCAGTTCGAGGGCCAGACAAAGGGCAAACTCGGAAACGTGAGCATTCGTTCGCTCGTGGAAAAAGCGACGAACGAACGCCTGGCCGAATGGTTCGAGGAGAATCCGACCGAAGGGCGCAAGATCGTCTCGAAGGCCCTTCTCGCCTGCCGTGCCCGCCTCGCGGCCCGCAGCGCCCGCGACGCGACCCGGCGCAAGTCCGCGCTCGAAGGCGCGGGCATGCCCGAGAAACTCAAGGACTGCTCGAGTCGCAATCCCGACGAGTGTGAACTGTTCATCGTCGAAGGTGACTCTGCCGGTGGCTCTGCTGTCGCCGCACGCGATCCGCGTACGCAGGCCATCCTTCCGATCCGCGGAAAGATCCTCAACGTCGAGCGTGCCCGCCTCGACCGGATGTTGAAGAACACCGAAGTTCAAACCCTCATCTCGGCCATCGGTGCCGGTGTCGGCGAGGAATTCGACGTTACGAAGATCCGGTACAACAAGGTGATCCTGATGTGTGACGCCGACGTCGACGGCTCGCACATCCGCACACTGCTGCTCACGTTCTTCTTCCGATACATGCCGGATCTCGTCAAGGGCGAGCACGTGTACATCGCGCAACCGCCGCTGTACTCGACGGTTGTCGGCAAAGAGAAGACCTATCTCAAGGACGACCACGCGAAGAACGTGTTCCTCGAGAGCCATCCGAACCACAAGAAGGAATTCCAGCGCCTCAAGGGACTCGGCGAAATGGATTTCGACGAACTGGGTGAAACGACCATGGACGCCGATCGCCGCACATTGCTGCAGATCGCGGTCGAGCAGGTCGCCATCGCCGACGAGGTCTTCTCGGTGCTCATGGGTGACGACGTCGAATCCCGCAAGCACTTCATCCAGACGAACGCCAAGGACGTGCGCTTCCTCGACATCTAGAGGAAGCCGCCGAACGTTAGGAACCAGGACACACGATGAGTGACGCGACACCGCCGGACGACGGCGAAGAGACAATCGAGCAGTCGAACGTGCGGATCGGCGGCATCGAGCCGATCGAGATCCAGGAGGAGATGGAGCGATCCTTCCTCGACTACGCGATGTCCGTCATCGTTTCCCGCGCCCTTCCCGACGCGCGCGACGGACTCAAGCCGGTGCATCGCCGCATCCTCTGGGGCATGTACGACCTTCGTGCCCTTCCCGATCGCCCGACGATGAAGTGCGCGCGTGTGACCGGCGAAGTCATGGGTAAATACCATCCCCATGGCGATTCGGCGATCTACGACGCGCTGGTGCGTATGGGCCAGTCCTTCAGCCTTCGCCATCCGCTCGTCCACCCGAAGGGGAACTTCGGTTCGCTCGATGAGCCCCCGGCTGCCGCCCGATACACCGAATGTCGTCTGGCCCCGATGGCACTCGACATGCTCGCCGACATCGACGAGAACACCGTCGATTTCATCGACAACTATTCCGGTGAATTCCAGGAACCGGTAGTTCTCCCCAGCCGTTTCCCCAACCTGTTGGTAAACGGTTCACAGGGCATCGCCGTCGGCATGGCCACCAACATTCCGCCGCACAATCTCGCTGAAGTCATCGACGCAACCGATCATCTCCTCCGCAATCCGGATGCCACACCCGACGATCTCATGGAGTTCGTCAAGGGTCCCGACTTCCCGACCGGCGCTCTCATCATGGGCCGCCAGGGAATCATCGATGCGTACCGGACCGGTCGCGGCTCGATCAAACTCCGCGGCAAAGCGGAGATCGAAGAGGGCCAGCGCTCCGACTACATCATCATCACCGAGCTGCCGTATCAGGTGAGCCCGAACCAGTTCATCGTGAAGGTCAAGGAACTCGTCGACAACCGCGAGCTCGAAGGAATCGCCGAACTCAACGATGAATCGGCGAAGGGCAAGATGCGTCTGGTGCTGCGCCTCAAGCGCGATGCGCCGGCGCTTGTCATCCTCAACAACCTCTACAAGCGCACACCGTTGCAGAGCAATTTCTCGGTGAACGCCGTTGCCCTTGTCGACGGAATCCCGCGCACGCTCAATCTGCGCGACGCGCTCGTCGCCTACATCGACCACCAGATCGAAGTCATCACCCGACGTTCGCAATACCGTCTCGATGAAGCGCTCCGTCGCGCACACATCGTCGAAGGTCTCCTCAAGGCCCTCGACCTCATCGACGAGATCATCGCCGCGATCCGCGCCAGTGCCGACAAGTCGGCGGCCCGCGAGGCACTCATGGCTGCGCCGTTCGAGTTCTCGTCGGAGCAGGCCGAGCACATCCTCGACATGCAGTTGTCGCGTCTCACACGCCTCGGTCGTTCGCAGCTCGAAGAAGAGATGGCGAAGCTCCGCGAGACCATCGGCGAACTCGAATCGATCCTTTCGGATGACGGCAAGAAGCGCGAACTGATCAGTTCCGAGATGGGCGAAGTCAAGAAGTCGTTCGCGCAACCGCGTCGCAGCCAGATCACCTACGACGTCGGCGATCTCGACATCGAGGACCTCATCGACGACGAGGACCTCGTGGTCACCATGTCGGCCAAGGGCTACATCAAGACTGTCGCGGCGGACGAGTTCCGGGTCCAGGCCCGCGGCGGACGCGGCGTGGCCGGTGCCCGCATCAAGGATGAGGACTACGTCAACCACATCATCCACACGACGGCACACGCGTACTTGCTCTTCTTCTCGACCAGAGGGCGCGTCTATCGACTGAAGGCCCACGAGATCCCGATGAAGGACCGCACCGCTCGCGGTACCGCCATCGTCAATCTCCTGCCGCTTCAGCCGAACGAGCAGATCCGGGCGATCATCGACACCCGGGACTACGAAACCAATCGCTTCCTGTTCTTCGCGACCCGAAATGGTCATGTGAAGAAGACCAAGTTCACCGAGTACGACTCGTCGCTGCGAGCGGGCATCATCGCCATCAACCTCAAGGACGGCGACGAACTGGTCCGCGTCATTCCCACCAACGGTGGCGACGACATCCTCATGGTCTCCAAGGCCGGACAGACGATCCGTTTCGCCGAGGACGAGGTGCGGGCCATGGGCCGCGCCGCGGCGGGCGTGCGCGGCATGAAGATGAAGGCCGACGACGCAGTCGTGTCCTGTGATGTCGCCCGCGACGACGCCGCGATCCTGTTGGTCACCGATGGTGGCTACGGAAAGCGGACCCAGCTCGACAAGTTCAACCGACAGGGCCGTGGCGGTCAGGGTGTCCGCGGCATCAAGATCACGGCAAAGAAGGGCGTTGTTGTTGCCGCCTTCATGGTCGGGATCGACGACGACATCTTCGTGATCAACAGTGGTGGAACCGTGATCCGCATGGCGGTGCGCGAGATTTCCTCGCAGGGTCGCGATGCCACCGGCGTGCGCATCATGAACCTCGCCGACGATCAGACAGTCGCTTCGGTGGCGCCGGTTCTCGGCACAGAAGAGGAGTAAGCGGGGCCCTTCCCCGGGTTTCACCTTCGCGGACCGAGGTTCGCCAAAGATCGGCCATCGGCCGTGGGTGGAAGGAACCGGAGATGGGTTCTGTGGGTTGGACGGAAGATCATCGGTGTCCCTCCGGTGAATCGGGTCAGGTTGCGCCGCTCCTCGCTGGAGTTGCGGCCATGGTCGCAATTGTCGGCCTGCTGCTCGTGGGGCTCGGCAACCAGATCGGTGATCGGGCCCGGGCCGGGGGAATCGCCGATGCCGCCGCCCTTGCCGGTGCGCGTGACGGCGAACGGGCGGCACGGGACATCGCCGAGGAGAACCGGGCGACCGTGATCGAGTTCCGCAGCCGAGGGACGGAGGTCGAAGTCACCGTCGAGATCGGTCGCAGTCGGGCGAGCGCCCG
>WLFD01000139.1 GCA_009703925.1 Actinomycetota bacterium
CCGTAGAACGGAAGGATTCCGTTGGCGGCGCACGCATCCACCATGCGGGCAATCGTGTAGTGCCACAGATCCTGTTGGTAGATGACGCGATCGCCTTCGATGTTTCCGTCGATCGGATCCTGACGGACCAGATAGCCGGGATGGCCGCCACCGACCCTCGTGGTCTTCATGCGCCGATTGGCGGCGAGGTCGGCCGGACCCAGAGACAATCCCTGCATTCGGGGACTGGCCGAGCAGATCTCCTCGACGTTGGCAACACCCCGGGCGGTTTCGAGGATGGCGTGCACGAGGATCGGACGATCGAGTCCGGCCTTCGCCTCGAGTTGAGCCAGCAGTCGATCCACGTAATGGATGTCCTCCGGGCCTTCGACCTTCGGGATCATGATGACATCGAGCTTGTCGCCGATCTCGGTGACGGCGGTGACGATGTCGTCGAGACCCCAGGGCGAGTCCAGCGAGTTCACGCGTGTCCAGAACTGGGTCTTGCCGAAGTCGATGGTCTTGCCGACGTGAACCAAACCGGCACGGGCCGCTTCCTTGTCGGTCGCAGGGACACCGTCCTCGAGGTTGCCGAGAATCACGTCGACTGTCGGAACGATCGACGGAAGCTTGCCCACCATCTTCTCGTTGGAAGGCGGGAAGAAGTGGATCATCCGGGAGGGCTTCACCGGAATCTCCCGCAGCGGCTCGGGAGCACCGACGGCAAGCGGACGGAAGAAATCCTTGGGATTGCGCATACCGGAAACCTACCTTTCCTGAACGGTCCGGCCGGTCCCGGGCCGGGCCGGTTCCTTGATCGTGAAGCCACTCCGATCGCGGAGTCGGAATTCGCCGAGGAAATCCAGAATCCTCGTCACCGCGTCGGAGATCCCCACTCCATCGACATGGATGTTCGAAATGAGGTTTCGATCGGCATCGGTGTGGCCCGAACGGGGCTGCCATGCGAGGTACGCGGACAGACTCTCGGCCGTGGCGAGGCCCGGACGCTCACCCACGAGCAGAACCACGGCCCGGGGAGCGAGCACTTCGCCGATGTCGTTGAGCACCCCGACACGACAGTGTCTGACGAACAGGATCCGACCCACCGAAAGGCCGCGTGCCTCCGCCCCGGCGATCAGCAAAGGCAGCAGGAGCGGAACCTGGGTGATCACCGCCTGCGGAGAAAGTCCGTCGCCGACGAGGATCTGCAGATCCATGTCTGGGGCACATCCGCTCCGGATGCGCTCGACGGATTCGTCGGAGAGAAGTCGGCCGAGATCCGGACGGGCAAGGTGCGTCGCCAACGAATCGGCACGGGTTGCAACCTCGAGGATGTCGAGACTCCGGGACAGCGGAGCGAGAGCCGGATCGTCGAGATCGATTCGAACGGACAATGCGTCGCGGGCGGCAGCGTGATCGGCGCGCAAGCGCAGCTGTGTTGCGGTCCGATAACCGAGACCCGCACGACCGAGCAGCACGCGCGCGGGGGTCACCTCGCGCAGACGAAGTTGCTCACCGTCGCGAGGGGCGGGAAGGTTCCCCCGCTCAGCCCCGGCGTTCTCCCCGGTCACGATCCGAGCTCCGGGAACGCTCCCAGAAGCGGCAGCGAAGTCGTTCCCGATCCGGCCCCGTCGGTCAGGCGGCCATGCGAGAGGATCCCGACCGACTCGAGCCATGCCTCGAATTCGGGTGCGGGCCGGAGTCCGAGCAACTCCCTTGCACCGGCGGCGTCGTGGAAACTCGTCGATTGATAATTGAGCATCACGTCGTCGGAACCGGGCACGCCCATCACGAAATTGCATCCCGCCACTGCCAACAGGATCAGGAGTTGGTCGGTCGTGTCCTGATCGGCGTCGACGTGGTTCGTGTAACAGACATCGCAACCCATCGGTAGTCCGAGGAGTTTCCCCATGAAGTGATCCTCGAGACCGGCTCGCATGATCTGGCGGCTGTCGGCCAGATATTCCGGGCCGATGAAACCCACGACCGAATTCACCAGGAAGGGATCGAAGGAACGGGCGACCCCGTAAGCGCGTGCCTCGCACGCGAGTTGATCGAGGCCACCGTGGGCTTCGGCCGACAGGGCACTCCCCTGCCCGGTCTCGAAGTACATGACGTTGTCACCGAGGAAATCTCCCCGTGTCCGATGATGTTCGAGCACTTGCTCCCGTCCCTCGACGAGCGCGTCGAGGGTGACTCCGAAGCTGCGATTGGTCTGCTCAGTGCCACCGATGCTCTGGAAGAGAAGGTCGATCGGAGCGCCCCTTCCGAGAGCGGCCAACTGCGTCGTGAAATGCGCCAACACGCAGGTCTGGGTGGGTGCCCCCACCCGGTCGACCACAGCTCGCAACGCGTGCTGGAGCTCGATCACCGTTCCAACGTCATCGCTCGCCGGATTCAAACCGATCATGGCGTCACCACAGCCGAAGAGAAGTCCGTCGAGAACCGAAAGCGTCACCCCCGCGATGTCGTCGGTCGGATGATTCGGCTGGATGCGAACACCGAATGTTCCTGTCTCACCCATGGTGTTGCGCAGCGACGTCGTCACGCGCAGCGGGGCGGAAGCGGAAACCAGATCGCGGGCGCCCATGATCTTCGTGACCGCGGCAGCAATGTCCGGGGTGATCGCACGCGACATGCCGTCGGCCCACATCCCGACAAAGTCGGGAGCGAGGATCATCTCCCTCAATTCCCCGACCGTAAGGCCACGGATCGTTGTACCGAGTTCGACGTCGCGGTCGCGGTCGATGAGCTCCGTGACGTCATCCTCGATCATCGGATTGTCGAGGATCTCGCCCAGTGACACGTCGGCAAGAACGATTTTCGCCGCAACCCGCTCGCGTTCGGAGCGTGCCGCAACTCCGGCGAGTTGGTCGCCGGACTTCGGCTCGTTGGCTCGACCGAACAGTTCGCGCAGGTCGGCGAACACGAACGTCTCGCCTCGCAGCGTCGTGCGAAAGGTCACGGCACCATCACCAGGTCGGCCGGGATGAACTGCTCGGAAAGCAAACGCCCGAAGCGCCCGGTGTCGCCACCGACCCACGCGCGGCAAAGCGGAAGACCCTCCACGTAGCAGGAGATGTACGCGCGCCAGACGGGAGAGGTGAGGAACTCGACGGCCTTTTCCGCACGAACTCTCGGCAACGGCCCCCATCGTTCGAGATAGGCCACGACATCCTCGACCGGTGCGTTGTCCGTGTGCAGCAACCATGCGGCATTGGCCCTGACGGCGTCGAGCGATTCACTCGCCAAGCGCACAGCGGCGACGACATCCGGATCGAAGTCGATGCCGAGAGGGCGCAGGTGGGACGCAACGACCTGTTCCGGCGATCCGCCGGCGATGATCTCGAGGGCGAGGTCGGCCAGACCTTCGGCCATGAGGCACTGCGGCGTCCCGACACAGAAGATCGTCTCCTCGGCCCATCCTCGTTGGCGAACGAGACCGGCCTCCTTGCGCGAATGCTCGGTGTGGTGGCCGGGGTAGGCCTCATGTGCCACAAGATGCGCTATCGACGTGGACAACACCGGAAGATCGGTGTTGATCGCAACCCGGCTGTGCAGATCGCCGAGGTAGTAGTTGAAGCCCGACCAGGGCTGATCGTGTGCCAGTTCCCAGTCGATGCGCTCGCCCTCCGGAAGACCGAACATTCGATCGGTCCGTTCCCTGAAGTCTTCCGCGAGTGAGCGCAGTACCGCCTCGAGTTTGTCGACCGGTATCGCGTGCGCTTCGCGCCAGGTGATGATGCGATTGCGCATCGGCCCCTCGCCGGGAAGCACCTCGTCGAGACGTCGATGTGCCGCCTCGAACAGTTCCTCGTCGCGGAAACGGGGTCGAACCCCGTAACACCATTCGACTTCATCGGCGTATGCGATCGGCTCGCCCGAAAGTTTGCGGGCGCTCGTGTGCAGTCCGACGATCTGTGCCCTCAGCCAGCGGCGGCGGGATGCGTCGACCTGTGCGCTGTCGACTCCGGCGTCGAGATCGACAAGCAGTTCGGCGGCATCGGCGCGCAGACGGTCCGCCGGGGCGACAGGCTCGGCACCGATCTGTTCGGAAAGTGCAGGAGGGCCGAAATAGGCGTCGACGAAACCGTCGATGTGCCGACCCAACCGGAGCCCGAGAGCGAGATAGCGGTCGACCAGCGAATCGGATCCGGCAGCAGCGCTCATCGGCCTTACCCTACCGGTGCCTCAGAGGACGTCGCCCTTGAAAAGCTCCGGTGCGACGGGACAGTCGGTACGGCGCAGAGCATCGGCCACGGACTGCGGACCCTTGGGACCGATCACCCGATCGATCAGATCGAGGGGAACGACCTCGTCGTCGCAATCCCACGGATCATCGCCGATCGCACGGTCGCGGAGCGGTTGCCACATCCGTTCCGGCAACGTTCGACCCACGCCGGCCACGAGCCACACGGGGACGCCGGCATGTCGGGCGACGGCAGCGGCAGCACGCGAACCGCTCACGCCCAGGAACTCCGCGGGACCGATCGCCCCGGCCTCGAGAAGGACGATGTCGGCATCGGCGACCGCGGCACCGAGTCCGGCCAGCGGGACGTCGTCGGCATCGCAATCATCTTCGAGGAGGCGGCGGACAAGGCCGGATCCTTCCGAGAGCACGTCGATCACGAGCACGCCGAGATCGCCTCGTCGAGGCAGTGCCTCACCGATCAGTTCGGGCCAGCCGAGCACCACGACCGTTGCATCCTCGGGCAGCGAATGGGCGAGCTCGCGCGATGTCCGGTCTTCGTCGAGTTCGACCAGCACATCCCGGATCTCGGCACGGGGGTCACCGGCGCACAGAACGCGTGCGCACAGCCACACCAGGGGCGCCGAACCGGGATGGCGCGAAACGAGACGCCGACAGGCGGTGACGAGACCCTGCGGATCGGAGGTGAACGACGCAAGGGCGCGTGCCGCCTCGGCCACGATGGCACCCTGTGGATAGCCGGTGGCCCGGGCCACATACCGGAGTCGTTCGATCGGGTGCATCAGACGTCAATCCGCCGTGCGTTCCCGAGGTTCAAGAAGGTGCCGACTTCTCAGGCGCCGGGCTTGAAGATCATGAGGACGAGCATGACCACGAGGATCAGATGGGTGATTCCCGTCGACATCATGACCATCTTGCGGGCACCTTCGTCACCGTCGCGGAACGCCTTGATGGCGGGACGGGCCACGAACGCGATGACGGCCAACAGGATCAGCCAGAGGAGGGCGGCGGTGCTGAGCCACGGCTGGGACATCGAATAGACCTTCTCGCTCATACCGGCGAGGCCGAAACCGAGCAGACCGGCCACGGCGATTCCGGGAAGCGAGAAACGCAGGATCGAGGCTTCCAGACCGTCGGCGGCGGCCTTGTCGCCGGCGGCGGTGAGGCGCATGAGCACCGGCGTCAGCCAGGCCGGGGCGAAGCCGATGACCACGGCGAGGATGTGGATCAGCAACATGAACTTGTAACCGGTTGAATTCACTGCGGCGAGAACGCTCATGGTGACTCCTGAGGACTGGACAGGGGCCGACGGCCCGTGTGTGCTTCCCTCAAGCTAGCCGCGCTACGTTCTCTGATCGTGACCACCGACGTGCAGGCCGACGTAAAGCTGACCCCCCTCTCCGGCGAGTCCCGGTCGATCTCGGAGTGGACGACCTCGTTCCATCTCGCAATCGTCGTCCTCGACCCGTTCACGCTCGAGAGTTCATGGATCGTCGACACGGCGGCCCGACTCTTGCGCAAGTACGCCGAAGCCGATGTCCGCATCGCCTTCCTCGTCACCGCTTCCATCGACGAGACCCGCACGTTCATGGGTCCGTTGGCCACCGAGTTCCTCGTTTTCGCCGATCCCGAGCGCACCGCAACCCTCGCGATGGGCCTCGAGACGCTTCCCGCCTTCGTCCACATCAACCAGCATCATCAGGTCGAGGCGAAAGCCGAAGGTTGGGTCCCCACCGAATGGAAAGCGGTCGCCGAAAATCTGTCGAACCGCATGGATTGGACCACGCCGATCATCCCGGGCGTTGGCGATCCCTCACCGTTCCAGGGAACACCGGCCGCGGGTTGATCCCGAGCCGGTGATCGTTTCCGTCTAGGGAGCGATCCAGATCTGGGCCAGCGACACCGTCGCATCGTCCTGCCCGAGCGCCGACGAACCGCTCCCGCTCATCCACTGTGTGACGTCGCGCAGTTTCGGCGAGACCACGATCGCCTCCCGGATCTGGATGAGGAAAAGCCAGGGGATGTCGACCGACAACTGTTCCTGCACGATCGCGTAATCGTCGACCTGTCGAAGCACGTCGGACGACTGGCGGGCATCGGTGAACGCCTTTGTCACCGTGGGGTTCACATAACGGGTGATGTTCCTGTTGATCACCGGTTGTTCGGCGGGAAGGCCGTCGAACTGGGCCAGATAGGAATCCGGATGCAGACTGTCGAACCCGACGGTGATTGCGGACTGATAGCGACCCAGCAATGTGTCGATCGTGATCGTGCCCGCCTCGACGGGTACCAGTTCCATCTCGATTCCGGCGGCGGCCAACTGGACCCTCCAGAGCGATGCGACGCGGGCGATCGTCGGATCGGGTGGCACCAGCATCCGGAACGCGACAGGAAGTCCGGTCTCCGTCGTGTACGCCTCGACCTGCTTCTTCGCCCGGTCGAGATCGCGCACGGACGAGGAATGATCAC
>WLFD01000014.1 GCA_009703925.1 Actinomycetota bacterium
GACCACACAGCCGAGGATGAAGGGCCACCAGTTGACGTTCTCGCGGTCGCGGTTCACCTGCTCCATGACGAGTCCGAACAGGATCATCGCGGCATTGACTCCGAAGATCCCGATCATCGCGTAGAGGTTGTTTATGCCGGTGAGCAGACCGATGAGCAGCATCATGATCGATGCGCTCACGGAGTATTCGATCCATCGGGCGTAGTTCCGGCCCTGCAGCAGGTTGGCCTCGTACCAGCTGCGGATGCCGGGAACCGTCATCAGCAAGTGGTCAGCGGCGGCGAGAAACAGGAACAGCGCGATCGCGATCGGGAAACTGAAATCGAAGAACTTCTGGAATCCGTCGAGCGAACCCGGTGCTCCGGGAGGTCCGGTCTGCACCGTGGCCACCACGGCGATGGAGAACGATGTGCTGATCGCGAGGATCACCACGGCCTGGACAAGGTGCAACACCCCGACTCCGAGGTTCCAGTTGCGCAGATTCTTGAGACGTGCCGCCTGATCGGTCATGGCCCGAGCCTAAGCCTGCAGGGAACCCCCGATCGGGTTCTTCCCCTCGCCGCCGGTTGTCAGGTCGGGATCGCGAAACTTCCGGTGATGGAAAAGCGCCGGCCCGCGAAGGCGTTGTCCTCGAACCGCACACTCGCAACGTCGTGACGCGTGCCCGACAGGAAGGCGATGAGCGTGTTGTCCTCGGGTTCGAGGGCGACGAACGTGTTGGCCGGAACCGATTCCCCGTTGAAGACCCGATAGTCGTAGAGGCGCAATTCGCCGCCTTCGAACCGTTTCGGCACGGAGTTGAGATGAAATGCCAGGCTGACCCGGCGGGCCCGGGTTTCGGGAGTGCCTGACGGACCAATGTCGTCGCGGTGGGGGCCGAAGAAATCGCCATGTCCGCTGGCGGTGACGGCGAGGTCGCGTGCGGTTGGCGCGACAAGATCCGCCGGATCGAATCCGAGTGGTTCGACAAGACTCGCCGCCACTTGCAGGATTTCGCCGGCGAACAATTCTGCGATTGCAGGAGCGGGGTAAAGCACGAGAGCGCGCCGGCCGTCCATGGCGTTGGAGACATAGTCGGCTTCGGATTCGACAATCGCTTCGAACAGCGAGTCTCGGTCCGCTTGTGGCAGGAACCCGTCGACCTTCACATAGGGAGAGGGCAACACCTCGGCCTGTTCAAGAGACCGGTTGCGATGATCCCGCGCCAGTTCTGCGAGTGCGGCGCGATCGGCATCGTCCATCAGGTGACGGCGATCAGCCGGTGAAGGTGGGTGCCGTCGGCTGGACTGCGGCGGTGGTTGTGCTTGTCGAGGTCGTGGTGGTCTCGGGGGCTGCCGCAACCTCAATGGTGACAAGAGCCGGAGTGGCTCCGTTGTAGACGTACTCGCCGATCGGACAGATCAGGGATGGGGGTGGGTACGGAATGTTGCCGATGGCTCCGACGCACTCGCCGCCCGTGTACGGGAAGGAGTCCGTCCCGATGAAGCCGGTGTTCGGCGTGTAGGTCGCCACGCCTCCGACGATCGTGACCGTGCCGTTCGAGGGCTGGGCCACGGGCCAGAACACGAGATCTGACGGGCTGGTGACGTTCTGGGCCGTGAGGGTGATGGCCACCGCATCCCCGGGAGTGGTCGAAGCCGTCTTCGGGTCGATGACGATGGGCGCCGGCTGGGCGTCGGCCTGGCGGGCGTTGGAGATCGACTCGATGAGCGGAAGAGCGGCGATGCCGGCGGCCCCGATCGCCATGGTGCGGATCATCTTGCGACGCGAGAGGCCGGATGAAGTCGGCAGCGGTGCCGCGAGCAGCCCGGCATCGTTCAATTGCTGGAGTGCCACATCGACGGAGAGCTTGTCGGAGAAACTCTCGGAGCGGGCTTCGACATGATCGGCAAGTTGGGCAAGGTCGCGGGTCCCGTCGCAGGCGGCGAGGACGAGGGCCGCAGTGCTGTCGAGGACATGGCCGGTGTCGGTCTTCGGGTCGTAGACGAGAACGCCGGTGCCTGCGCCACCGGGGCGCTCGGTGATTACAAGATCGTTGCGGGCTTCGGGATTGGGCATCGAAAGTCTCCTCGGGTTGCCGAGAGTCCACCACGGAATCATTTGGTTATCAAGGAAGCCCGGACCTGCTCGACTGGAACTACCGTCCGGCAGCCGGTGAAGTGGGAGGCTTGGTCATGCAGATCCATCTGGTCGACGGAACCTACGAACTCTTCCGCCATCATTTCGCACTGCCGTCCCGCATCAACTCCGACGGGCTCGAGGTGGCGGCGACACGTGGTGTGGTCATGTCGATGCTCGGCTTGCTCGAGGAAGGCGCGACCCACGTCGGGATAGCAACCGATCATGTGGTCCAGTCCTTCCGCAACGATCTCTACGACGGTTACAAGACGGGCGAGGGAACCGAACCCGTGCTGCTCGACCAGTTCTGGTTGCTCGAAGACGTGCTCGAAGCGGTCGGATTCAAAGTGTTCCGGATGGTCGAGCACGAGGCTGACGACGCAATGGGGGCCGCCTCGGTGATCGCAGCGGCGGACGAGCGCGTCGAGCGCGTCATCATCTGCACCCCGGACAAGGACCTCGGGCAGTGCGTCGTCGGAACCCGCGTCGTGCAGTTCGATCGTCGCAAGGGGCTCATGATCGACCACGATGGCGTGATCGAGAAGTTCGGGGTTCCACCCGAATCCATTCCGGACTATCTGGGTCTGATGGGCGACAGCGCCGACGGGTTCCCCGGCCTTGCCGGCTGGGGGGCGAAGTCGGCATCGACCGTTCTGGCCCGCTATGGGCACATCGAGAACATCCCCGACGATGCCGCCGATTGGGATATCACCGTGCGTGGCGCGGCGAAACTGGCGACAACACTTGCCGAGCAGCGCGAGCTGGCGATGCTCTTCCGGCGGGTCGCCACGATCGACTACGCGGCGCCGACCATGGACAATGTCGACGAACTGCTCTGGACGGGGCCGACCGATTCGTTGGCGGCCTTCGCTGAGCGGATCGATGCGCCGCGTCTCGTCGAACGGGTCGAGAAGCTGGCCCGGACGCGGAACTGACCGACCCCGGGGCCGGTCAGTTCGACGATCTGGCGAGCGGTGCGCTCAGGATTCGGTGGATTCGGCCTTCGGCTCGTCGGCCTTGTCGGCCTTGTCCGACTTACCGGACTTGACTTCGCCCTCCTTGAGGCCCTTCTCGAACTCGCCCTTGGCTGAACCGAGGGAGCGGGCAAGCTTGGGCAGCTGGGATCCGCCGAAGATGAGGGCGACAATGATTCCGACAATCAACCATTCGTTCATGGCGGGTTCTCCTGAGATCGATAGAGCGATTCCGCAGGCCTGCGGACTGTTGGGACAATGGTAGGCCCAAGATCCGGAGAAGGCTCGCCACCGGCGTTCCGGCTCCCCTTCGGCATATCGGTAGTGTTGGGTCCATGTCGGAACATCCCATGACTGAACGCCTCGCCGAACTGGCTCAGCGCAAAGAAGAAGCCCTCCACGCCGGTTCGGAGCGTTCTGTCGAACGCCAGCACTCGAAGGGCAAACTTCTCGCCCGCGAGCGGATCGATTATCTGCTCGACGAGGGGTCGTTCCACGAACTCGACATGCTCGCCCGCCACCGTGCGCACGAGAGCGGTATCGAAGAGCGCCCGTACACCGACGGTGTTGTCACCGGGTGGGGAACCATCGACGGTCGCAAGGTCTTCGTGTTCTCGCAGGACTTCACCGTGTTCGGTGGTGCCCTCGGCGAGGTGTTCGCCGAGAAGATCCACAAGGTCATGGACCTTGCCCTTTCGGTCGGTGCGCCGCTGATCGGCCTCAACGATGGCGCCGGCGCCCGTATCCAGGAAGGCGTCGTGTCGCTCGCAAGCTACGGCGGCATCTTCCATCGCAACGTTCTTGCCTCCGGCGTCACCCCGCAGATCTCCGTCATCCTCGGCCCATGCGCCGGTGGCGCGGTGTACAGCCCGGCGATGACCGACTTCATCTTCATGGTCGACGAAACCTCGCACATGTTCATCACCGGCCCCGACGTCGTGAAGACCGTGACCGGTGAAGAGGTGACGCTCGAGGAACTCGGCGGGGCCAAGAGCCACGCCAGCAAGTCCGGCGTAGCAACCTTCGTGTCGCCTGACGAGAAGACCTGTCTCGACGACGTCAAGTACCTGTTCTCGTTCCTGCCGTCGAACAACCTCGAGACGCCGCCGGTCATGCCGACCGACGACGATCCGCAGCGTCGATGCCCGGAACTCGTCGAGATCATGCCGGCGAGCCCCAACATCCCGTATGACATGAAGAAGGTCATCGCCTCGGTTGTCGATGATGGCGACTTCTTCGAATACTTCCCGCGTTGGGCCGGATCGATCGTGTGCGGCTTCGCCCGCATGAATGGTGAGACGGTCGGCATCGTGGGCAACCAACCGATGGTCCTCGCCGGCGTGCTCGACATCGAGTCGGCCGAAAAGGGCGCCCGTTTCGTGCGCACCTGCGATGCGTTCAACATCCCGCTGGTGACATTCGTCGACGTTCCGGGTTTCCTTCCCGGCGTCGATCAGGAATACGGCGGCATCATCCGCCACGGTGCCAAGTTGCTCTACGCCTTCTGCGAAGCCACCGTTCCCCGCATCCAGGTCATCACGCGCAAGGCCTACGGCGGTGCCTATGTCGTCATGAACTCCAAGTCGATCGGCGCCGATCTCGCGTTCGCCTGGCCCTCGGCCGAACTCGCCGTCATGGGTCCGCAGGGTGCAGTCGAGATCCTGTACAAGCGTGAACTCCAGAACGCGGCCGATCCGGTTGCGCGTCGTGCCGAACTCATCGACGATTACACCGAGCGTTTCGCGAATCCTTACGTTGCAGCCGAGCGCGGTTTCATCGACGACGTCATCGATCCGGCCGAGACCCGCATCAAGGTCATCGCCGGTCTCGAGATGCTGAAGTCGAAGCGCGAAGAACTTCCGCACCGCAAGCACGGAAACATCCCGCTGTGAGCGAAGCAGCACCGAAGGTGCTGGTCACCCCGGAACCGACGCTGGAAGAGGCTGTCGCCATCGCGGCAGCCATCGAAGTCACGCGGCCGCGGGCAGTCCTGCTCGTCGAAGACACCCCGGAGTCGCGCTGGCGCTTCTCGGGTCGCTGGTGGTCTCGCCCTGTGCCGACCCGACGCTCGCGTCCCTGAGACCCGAGCCACATCGTCATGGCCTCGGCCCCACCGCCGCTGGCTGACCTGCGGGTCATCGACATCTCGACCGTCCTTGCCGGACCTGGATGTGCACGACAACTTGCCGATTTCGGGGCCGACGTCATCAAGGTCGAGCGTCCCGGATCGGGCGACACCGCTCGATCGATGGGCTGGCGGGATCCGTCCGACGACGTCTCGCTGTTCTGGAAACTCGCAGGGCGCGGCAAACGAAGCATCGCGCTCGACCTCAAGACCGAATCCGGACTCGAAACCCTGCGGCGACTGATCGACACGGCCGACGTGCTCGTGGAGAACTTCCGGCCCGGCAAACTCGAAGCGCTCGGTCTGGATCCCGACGAACTCATCGCATCGAATCCGAAACTGGTGATCACGAGGGTCACGGGATTCGGGCAGACCGGTCCGTATGCGGCCCGACCCGGCTTCGCCACGCTGGCCGAGGCCATGTCGGGATTCGCCAACGTGAACGGTGAACCCGACGGCGCTCCGTTGTTGCCGCCCATTGCGCTGACGGATGAGGTGACGGCGATCGTTGCGGCCTTCGCGACGATGGTCGCCGTTCACTCGGGGGTCGGACAGGTGGTCGATGTCAATCTCCTCGAGTCGATGTTGCACCTGATGGGTCCACTCGTCTCGGCATTCGCGCTCACCGGTTACGAGCAGCCTCGCCTGGGATCGGGGATTCCGTATTCGGTCCCGAGAAACACCTATCGCTGCAGCGACGGAAAGTGGGTCGCGATCTCGACCACGGCGGAGAGCGTTGCGCAGCGGCTGATGGCACTGGTTGGTCACCCTGACGATCCGCGCTTCGCCGGGTTCGATGCCCGGGTCGCGAACCGGGAACTCATCGACGTCCTCGTCGGTGAATGGGTGGCCCGGCGGACGATCGAGCAGGTTCTGGCCGAGGCTGAACAGGCTGAAGTCGCAGTGGCGGCCGTGTACTCGATGGCCGATGTCGTATCCGATCCACATCTGGCCGAACGGTCAGCGATCGTCGATGTGGATGGCGTCGCCATGCAGAACGTCGTCGCCCGGTTGTCGCAGACTCCGGGCGGCGTGCGGTTCGCGGCCCGTCCGCTCGGCGCCGACACCGAGGAGATCCTCGACGAACTCGAGAACCTCGAGCATCAGGCCCGCGATCCCCGTTAGGCCCCCGAAAACTCTTGCTGGCTCGTTTCTGGTCGCCGGGGCGACCGAAATCGAGCCAGCGGGGCAGTTGGGGCTGGGCAGTTGGGGTCAGGGGCGGGTGGCGATGACGAGGTCGACGATGTCGGCCATGATCCGGCCGAGTTCGAAATCCTTGGGCGTGTAGACCCGGGCGACGCCGGCGGCCAGAAGGCGGGGTCGGTCGTCCTCGGGGATGATCCCGCCCACGATCACGGGGCAGGTGACTCCCTCGGCCCGCAGACGGTCGACGACATCGGGCACGAGTTCGAGATGGCTGCCCGACAGGATCGAGAGCCCGACGACATCGACGTCTTCGTCGCGGGCGACGGCTGCAATCTGTTCCGGGGTGAGGCGAATGCCCTGATAGATGACTTCCATGCCGGAATCTCGGGCGGCGACGGCAATCTGCTCGGCGCCATTGGAATGTCCGTCGAGACCGGGTTTGCCGACGAGCAGGCGAGGCGGTCCTCCGGGAAGCGATTTCACCCGTTCAGCGACAGCGCGCAGATCTTCGGGCAGGGTTCCGACTCCGATGGCGGCGCCGACGCCGGTTGGCGCCCGGTATTCGCCGAATGATCCGCGCAGGGCGTTGGCCCATTCGCCGGTGGTGCCGCCGGCATGGGCGAGGGCGATCGTGGCGGGCATGACGTTCTCGCCAGATTCGGCGACGCGTCGCAGTTCGACGAGCGCGGTTTCAACGGCACCGTTGTCGCGGGAGGCGCGCCATGCGTCGAGCTCGGCGATCGTTTCGGCTTCGAGCGCCGGATCGACACGGAGGATGTTCTCCTCGCCGCCCAGCGGTGACTCCGCCGTTTCGGTGAATCGGTTCACGCCGACGACGACCTGATCGCCCGACTCGATCCTGCGCACCCGTTCGGTGTTGGACGAGACGAGGCGGCCCTTCAATTCGTCGATGGCGGCGAAGGCTCCTCCGTGGGCGAGTACGTCGTCGAGTTCGGCCCGGGCGGCTGCCGCGATCTCGTCGGTCAGTCCCTCGATGACATGCGATCCGGCGAAGATGTCATCGTGTTCGAGCAGGTCGCTTTCGTAGGCGAGAACCTGTTGCATGCGTAGCGACCACTGCTGATCCCACGGGCGGGGAAGCCCGAGAGCTTCGTTCCAGGCCGGAAGCTGCAGTGAGCGGGCCCGAGCGTCTTTGGAGAGCGTCACGCCGAGCATCTCGAGAACGATGCGTTGCACATTGTTCTCGGGTTGTGCCTCGGTGAGTCCGAGCGAGTTGACCTGGACGCCGTAGCGGAAGCGACGCGCCTTCGGATCGGTGATGCCGTAACGCTCGAGCGTGATCTCGTCCCAGAGTCGGGTGAACGCCCGCATCTTGCAAACCTCTTCGACGAACCGGATTCCCGAGTTCACGAAGAACGAGATGGATGCAACAACAGCGGGCATGCGTTCGGCCGGGACCTGACCGGAATCGCGGACAGCATCGAGAACATCGATGGCTGTTGCGAGCGAGTACGCGATTTCTTGAACGGGTGTCGCCCCCGCTTCCTGCAGGTGATAGCTGCACACGTTCATCGGATTCCATGCCGGGATGTTCTCGGAACACCACGCGACCATGTCGACGATCAATCGGCGCGAAGGCTCCGGAGGGAAGATGTACGTGCCGCGCGACAGGTACTCCTTCACGATGTCGTTCTGCGTGGTTCCTCGCAGTTCGGCTGTAGCCACGCCCTTGTCCTCGGCGTGGGCGACATAGAGCGCAAGAAGCCACGCCGCGGTCGCGTTGATTGTCATCGACGTGTTCATGCCGGCAACTTCGATGCCCTCGAGCAACTGGTGCATGTGGCCGATGTTCGCGACGGGGACGCCGACCTTGCCCACTTCGCCGCGGGCACGCGGATCGTCGGAGTCGTATCCGGTCTGCGTCGGGAGGTCGAACGCGATGGACAGCCCGGTCTGCCCCTTGGCGAGGTTCGTCCGGTAGAGGACGTTCGAGGCTTTGGCCGTCGAATGCCCCGAGTAGGTGCGCATCATCCACGGCCGATCGCGCTCGCGGGGTGCTTCGCTTTGTTCGCCGACTGCGGTCATGTCACCAATCGTTCCTCACTTGAGCATCCGCTGTCACGATGACACCGATTCCCCAAAGGTTTTGACGTCCGTGGAGAGCGCATTTTCCAGATCCTGCAGGTACTCCCGCCTCGGGATCTCCTCGGCGCCGAGTGTCCCGAGATGGGTGGTGAGCCACTGGATGTCGAGCAGGACGGCCCCGATCCGCTGCAATTCCCGGACCAGACCTACGAGAGCGACCTTCGAAGCGTCAGGCTCCCGGTGGAACATGGATTCCCCGGCGAAGAGTCCGTTGATGTTGACGCCGTAGAGGCCGCCGACAAGTTCACCGGTCTCGATGTTCCAGGCCTCGACGCTGTGGGCCCAACCGAGTCGATGCAGTTCGGCATAGGCCGCGTGGATCTCCTCGGTGATCCAACCGCCGTCCCGATCCGGGCTGGCGCACTCGCGCATGACCTGTTCGAAGGCGGTGTCGATGCGGACCTCGTAGCGGCTCAGCGACCGGCGCAGCGAGCGGGTCAGACGCAGACGATCGAGTCGGAGCACGCCACGCGGGTCGGGCGACCACCAACCGACCGGACTGTGACCCGACACCGGCATCGGGAACAGGCCCGATCGGTACGCGAGAAGCAGGGTTCCGGGAAGGAGGTCGGCGCCAACACCGACCAGACCGTTCTCGTCGGCGCTGTCAGGATGCGGCAGTTCCCAGTCGGTGGGTTCTGGTTCGATCGGTACGTCCGGCAAGTACCGACTTACTTCCGGTAGTCGTAGAAGCCCTGACCGGATTTCCGGCCGAGGTGCCCGGCGGTGACCATGCGTCGCAGCCTCGGCACCGGGGCGAAGTTCGGATCGCGGAACTCGTCGTACAACGCGTCGAGGATCGAGACCGACGTGTCGAGACCGACGAGGTCGAGCAGAGCGAGCGGCCCCATGGGGAAGTTGCAGCCGCCCTTCATGGCGGTGTCGATGTCGTCGCGGCTGGCGACACCGTTCTCGAGAAGGCGCACGGCGTTGTTGAGATAAGGGAACAGCAACGCGTTCACGATGAAGCCGGCGCGGTCGGCGACCTCGACGGCCTGCTTTCCGCAGGCTTCCGCAAACGCCTTGACCGAAGTGATGGTTTCCTCGTCGGCGGTGATCGGGCGAATGATCTCGACGAGGCTCATGGCCGGCGCCGGATTGAAGAAGTGGACACCGCAGACCTTGCCGGGCCGGCTCGTGACCATGGCCATCTCGACAACCGGAAGGGTCGAGGTGTTGGTGGCGATGATGGTGTCCGGTCCGCAAATCGCATCGAGTTCGCGGAACAGGGCGAGCTTGATGTCGAGATCCTCGACGACAGATTCGAGAACGAGATCACAGTCGGCCAGGTCGGCGAGATCGGCGGTGGCGGTGACCCGTGCGAGGGCCGCATCGGCGTCGGCCTGCTCCCGGCGCCCCTTCTCGACCTGACGGGCGAGCGACTTTGCGAGTCCGGCCACCATGGCCTGAGCGCTTTCAAGTGAACGGGACCGGAGGATTACCTCGTGTCCGGTTGTGGCCGCGACCTCCGCGATGCCGGATCCCATGATGCCGGAGCCGACGATACCGATTCGTGAAATTGCCATGGTGCGACCTCTCAAATGTGCCGACACTCCATCGGGTCGGACAGGAAGCGGCAAGGTTACCGCCCGGTAGGTTCAGGTTTCCACCGAATCGTCCCAAGCCTCCGGTCTCACCCGCCGGTCAGCGCCTCCGATCTCCTTGGGTAGCGTGGGAACGTGGTTTTTCCGGCGCCTTCGATGACCAACAGGACCCGTCGGTTCCCCGTCAGGGTCGAGAACGAATTCGCCCGTCGCCACGGCCAGATGGTGGCCGGTTCCGTCGGCGACGTCCTCGATCTGGATGATCCGGGCGCTCGTGCGGTTCTTCTCGCCGCGATGGCCGATCCGGGAACGGTGGCCCGGTTCGACGCGATCGTCTCCGTCGGCCAACTGATCCGCTTCCCCGATCTCTCCTCTGCTGTCGGCGGGATCGAACGGTTGCTTCGGCCCCGGGGCATCGCGTTCATCGTGGAGACCATCGACCCTCCCAATCTCCTGGCCACGATCGCCACCTCGGTCTGGTCGAGGACCCGACCGGTACGCGGCTTCCACCTCGGGCGCGACGTCGCCGCAGTCGTCAGGTCGGGCGCGTTCCTCATCGACACGATCGAACGATTCTCGATCCCCACCCTGATCTATCCCCTCCGCCACGCAGTGAGCATCCGGGCGGTTCGCCGCGGGACGCAGGATGTTTCCCCACCGGCCGCGGACGAAACCGTGAATGATGAATCGACGAGCAAAGTGACGGAGGCAACGAGATGACCGGACCATTGGTGTTGGTTGGCGGCGGAGAATTCACCGAAGGATGTGATTTCGACGCCGAAGTGGTGGCGGCAGTGGGCGCGACCGAAGTGGCGATTTTGGCAACGGGTTGGGCCTACGAGAACCCGGCGAAGACCGTGGCGCAGGCCACCGACTGGTTTGCATCACTCGGTGTGGCGACGCGGGAGGTCCCTGTGTACACGCGCCCGGATGCTCTCCTGTCGGAGAACGTCGACGCGATCGCTTCGGCGAAACTGATCTACCTCACCGGTGTCTCGCCGATGCACATGCGGTCGGTTCTGGCCGGAACCCCGTTCCTCGACGCGCTGACAGCCGCCTGGTCGGGTGGCGCCGCGCTGGTCGGAAGCGGCGCCGGCGCCGACGTCATCTGTGATCCGATGGTCGATACCCGAGGTGGTGCGTTCACCGTCGGGTTGGGGCTGCTCTCGGGTGTCGCTGTCGTGGCCCGCTCGGATCAGTGGTCCCCGGACAAGGTGCGGCGCACGATCGACCTCGCGTCGAAGGATGTATTCGTCGTCGAGCTTCCGGAACGCACCGCGATAGTCCTCGATGATCCTGCGGCAGGATCATGGCGAAGTGCCGGAGTCGGAACGCCGGTTGTACATCTCGCTGGGTCGATCAGTTCGATCGGGTCCCTGCCCCTTCCGTCGCTCTAGCGAGGGTTCAGGGAGCGATCGTCGTCGCCGACGACGGTGTGGCCGAGATCAGGTCGACCACGAACACGAGGGTCTCGTCGGGGGCGATGCTTCCCTGGCCGCTCGAGCCGTAACCGAGCGCCGGCGGGATCACCAGAAGCCTGCTGCCTCCGGGTTGCATGCCGACCAGACCCTGCGTCCAGCCCGAGATGACCTGATCGAGGCCGAAGGTGGCGGGCTGGTTGCGCGACCACGACGAGTCGAAGATGGTGCCTGTCGAGCAGGAGACTCCGATGTAGTTGACCGTGACGGTGTCGGTGGCGACGACGGGTGCCCCGGTTCCGGTGACCAGGTTCTCGACGATGAGGCTGGTGGGCGGCGGACCGACGGGAACGGGAACGGAGGGTGCGCCGGCCGGAAGCGGATCGGCCAGAGCCACGCAGTCCTTGCCGAGGGCCGAGGCGACCGGAACCTCGGTGGAGGACGGGTCGGTCGTGGAGGTCGTGGAGGTGGTGACGGCCGTGGTGTCGGTCGAGGTGTTGTCGCTCAGGAGCACGAACAGGCCGACAACGACGACGGTGCCGGCGGCCACAACGGCTCCGAGGCCGATCTTTCGCCGCCGCTCGTAGCGCGCCTGCGCCGCATGCTCGGCCGTGAGGCGGGCCTTGTGTCCGATTTTCTGGCGTTCGCGCTTTGAAGTTCCCATCGGGGCGGGACGCTAGCAACGGTTGGGCCCTGCGTTCGAACGCGGCCCCGATCGCCTATCCCGGAATGGGTGAACTCTTCCGGATGCTGATCGAGGTGATGGTGACGACTGAGGTCGGTTCGCCGCTCTCGCTGGCGAACGCGTTGATGGCACTCAGGGTGTTGTCGCCATCGAGCATCAATCCGAAAGTCGCGACGTTCGGGTCGATGGCAGGGGCCTGATCGAAGGTGGCGATGAGGATGCTTCCCCGGTTCGCTCCAGGGCTTCCGGTCATGGCAATCGCTCCCGGCGACGAAACCCGACCCTGCGCACTCGGCTCGTCGGGAATCGTGAATCCGGGTGCCGTGTCCTTCGTCGGGCCCGTGAAGTCGTTGCCGAATCCGAACGACTGGCGGGGAAGGATCGAAGTGATCGGCTGCCCGTCGTAATAGTGGTAGCGGGCGAGAACGACGAATGCGTTCACCGTCACCGGAGCAGTCGCCGGGTTGAGCTGGATCGTGAGGGGACCCTCGGTGGTCTCGATGGTGGCGATGTAGAAGAAGGCGGGGTCGATGCAGGTGGGAGGGGCCTCGGCGAACATCGTGGTCCGCGCCGAGGAACCGTCCTCGGCCGGGCAGGGGGTCGGTCCCGAGATCGAAGCTCCGGGTTGGACCGCGGTCGGTGTGATGCCCGTTCTGGCGACCGTGGTCACTGATGAAGCGGCAGTCGTCGAGGTCGTCGATGATTTGGACGAGTCCGACTGCGTGGCCCCGAAGAACGCTCCGAACGTGGACAGCACGACGACGAGGACGATCGCCAGTGCCACGAGGCGCTGGCGCCGTTTGGTCTGGGCCTGCTTGGAGGCCTTGGCCTTGCTGGCGCGGTCGCGGGCCTGCTCGCGTTTTCTGCGGTTCGAAGTTGTAGCCATCAGTCGAGAACCTACAAGTGATTCGGGCTGATGGCCTGACGGCCGGTAGCGTTTCGCCCCGTGGCACTCCTTGTCCAGAAATTCGGTGGTACCTCCGTGGGCGATCCCGAGCGCATGCGCGCCGTGGCCGATCATGTAGCGCGCACCGTCCGCAAGGGAAACCAGGTCGTCGTCGTGATTTCGGCGATGGGCAAGGAAACCGACGAGCTGCTGCGCCTGGCCAGCGAAGTCTCCGATACCCGGCCCGGACGCGAGATGGACATGCTCGTGACCGCCGGTGAGCGCAAGGCCACAGCCCTGCTGTGTATGGCCATCGCCGATCTCGGGATCGAGGCCGAATCCTTCACGGGTTCACAAGCCGGGTTCCTCACCGATTCGACCCATCGCAACGCCAAGATCATCGACGTGAAGCCCCACCGCATCGTGGAGGCTCTGGCTGCAGGGAGAGTTGCGGTCGTGGGCGGCGCCCAGGGCGTATCGCCGGAACGCAACGTCACATTCCTCGGCCGTGGCGGATCCGATACGACTGCGGTGGCTCTCGCCCACGCGCTCGGCGCGCAGTCCTGCGAGCTCTACACCGACGTGACCGGCGTGTTCACCAGCGATCCGCGCGTCGTCGAGGATGCTCGGCGTATGGATCGCATCAGTTTCGACGAACTACTCGAGATGACCGCCAATGGCTGCCCGAAGCCGGCCATGCGTTCCGTGGAGTTCGCCCGCAATTACGACGTCGAACTTCATGTGCGCTCGGCTTTCACCTGGGAGCACGGCACGATCGTCACCAAGGAGGACAACACGATGGAACAGGCAATTGTCTCGGCAGTGGTGCACGACGCCGACGAAGCGAAGGTCACGATCGGGGGAGTCGCCGATCGCCCTGGTATCGCCGCGCGCATGTTCCGCGCCCTCGCCGATTCCGACATCAACGTGGATCTCATCGTGCAGAACACGTCCGACCACGGGGTGACGGATATCTCGTTCACGGTTCCCCACAGCGAACTCGAACCAGCTCTGGCCATCTGCAACGACCACGCCGGTGAGCTCGGGGCCAGCCGCGTCAGCGGCGAGTCGGCCATCGCCCGGGTGAGCGTTGTGGGAGCGGGAATGAAATCGCATCCCGGTGTTGCTGCGACGGTCTTCGAGACACTCGCCGCCAACAACATCAACATCGAGATGATCGCCACATCGGCGATCCGGGTGAGCTGCGTGGTCGCCGAGTCCGAGGTCGAGCGGGCCGTCATCGCCCTTCACGATGCCTTCGGTCTTGCCGACGGCCCGGTTTACGTCGACTGACGGATACCCGTTGGCGGTCGGGGCGTCCCCGGCCCTAAGTTTTGTCCCCTATGCGTATCGGGATCGTTGGAGCAACAGGGCAGGTCGGCGGCGTCATGCGCGCCATCCTCGCCGACCGTCAGTTCCCCGTGGCGCAGCTCCGCCTCTTCGCGTCGTCGCGCTCGGCAGGACGCCGTCTTTCCTGGGCCGATGGTGACATCGAGGTCGAAGATGCGGAGACCGCCGACTATCGCGGGCTCGACATCGTCCTGTTCTCGGCCGGCGGCAGCACCTCGGTGAGCCTCGCCCCGCGGGTGGCCGAATCCGGCGCGATCGTGGTCGACAATTCGTCGGCCTGGCGCATGGATCCGGATGTTCCGCTGGTGGTTGCGGAGGTCAACGCCCACGCGCTCGACTCGATCCCGAAGAACATCGTCGCCAACCCGAACTGCACGACCATGGTCGCAATGCCGGTCCTGAAGCCGCTCGACTCCGAGGCCGGATTGTTGACGCTCACGGTCACGACCTTCCAGGCCGTCTCGGGCGCCGGCCTTGCCGGAACCGGCGAACTCGACGAGCAGGTCCGCAAAGTGGGCGACAGCGCCCCGGCCCTCGCCATCACCGGAACGGCGGTGGAGTTTCCTCCGGCAAAGAAGTTCCCGACGACGATCGCTTACAACGTCATTCCGTTCGCGGGCAGCCTTGTCGACGATGGTCGAGGCGAAACCGACGAGGAGCAGAAGCTTCGCAACGAGGCCCGCAAGATCCTCGAGTTGCCGGATCTCAAGGTCACGGCCACGTGTGTCCGCGTTCCCGTCTACACCGGTCATTCGCTCTCGATCTCGGCCGGCTTCTCCAAACCGATCTCACCCGAGGACGCCCGCAGGTTGCTCATCAAGGCTCCGGGCGTCGAACTCGCCGACATCCCGACGCCGTTGATGGCTGCCGGAGTCGATCCGACCTTCGTCGGGCGTATTCGCCGGGACTCGACCCTTGACCATGGTCTTTCGTTGTTCCTTTCGGGAGACAATCTGCGCAAGGGCGCCGCACTCAACGCCGTGCAGATCGCCGAGGAATTGCTGGCCCGTCGGGGTTGATCGCAACCTGAATGCAACGGTGGTCTCCTACGGGGCTATGGTTTGGTCATGTCAGGTCAACAGCGTTTACATGGAATCGGCAATCTGTTCGGCACGTCGGGGGTTGCGCTCGTCGCCGTAGTTGTGGCCTCGGCCCTGCTGTTCGCCGGATGCGGATCGTCATCGGGATCTGCCGACCGAAACGCAGCCGACTACACGAACCAGTCCGACTACACCACGGAATGGCAGAACTGGCTCAACTACCAGAAGACGATGGGTCTCGATCTCAACGAATTCTGTGCCGCTCCGAAAGATGAAAGTGGCGCGTCGGGTTTCCAGAATGTCGGCAACATCGTCACCTGTTTCGTGTTGATCAACAAGGCTGAGCGCTTCTCCGGCCCGAATGCTCTCGGGTCGAGGGTTCCGCTCACGATCAACAAAGCCGCTTGCAGTATCAACAAGTATCCATGCCAGAGCATGACGGGCTACTACGGCGAGATGCGCAGCGAAGGTCAGGGGACCACCTACGGAGTCCGGACCCTGACCCCCGATCCGTTCACCGACATGGGTGCGATGCAATTCCAGCCGACCAAGATCTGGCAGGGCACGACCAACCGCCTGTGGGTCGAGAGCGATTCCTCCCCGTTCAACCTGGAGCAGACCGCGGCCCAGCCCGAATTCTCCAATCCCTACTCGGCCGCCAACAGCGGAAACTGCAACACGCAGGGATCGTTCATCGGTTGTTCCCTGGACGCCGGTTCCTGGCAGACGGACGGCAAGGAGATGCGCCCCCGGTACACGTTCTTCACGAAGCCGATGAGGATCACGATCAACAACAACACCGGTATGTCGATGTCTCTGGCGTCGACACCGTCGACTGGCCGCGGGTTCCTTCTCGATCCGGTTGCGATGCAGAACGTCGAGTCGATTCCCACCGGCTCGCGCGCCTTTGTCGGGGGCTATCGCTCGACGAACTCCCCCGATGAGCAGTCATGGACTGCTTCGTATTGCATCGATTACAAGCCGAATGGTTCGACAGCCGCGCCGGTCTGCGTGCCGGTCGACATCACAGTCAAGGTTGCTCTGGTTGACGGCAAGTGGGTCAACCAGTCGCAGTGCAATCCTCAATCCCGTTCGGCAGCAGTCACATACAAATGTGATGTGCCGACCATGAACGATTCCGATTCGGATCGCATCGTCACCGTCAACATCAAGAACTTCTGAGCAGGAACATGAAAGGGCAACTCGTGTCGACTTTGACCGTGAACACCAAGCGCATCACAACAGATTCCGGCCGCCTTCGGAGACGGTTCGCGGTCCTGGCCGTTCTCACGGCCTGCGCCCTGATGTTCGCAGGCTGCGGATCATCAACTGCCAATCGCAACGCTGCCGGCGGCTCGAGTGAAACTGCCCCGAACCTCGACGAGTTCTGTGCTCCGCCACGCGATAGCTCGGGAGCTTCCGGCTTCGAGTACGTGCGCAACATCGTCACCTGTTTCGTGTTGACGGATCAGGCTCGAAGCTTCTCGGCACCAAACACGCTTGACGGCAAGGTTCCGCTCACGGTCACGAAGGCCTTCTGCAGCAACAACCGCTTCCCGTGTGTGAACGAGACCGGCTACTACGGCGACCTGCGTACCGAGGGTTTGGGCACTCAGTACGGATGGCGCTCGTTGACCCCGGATCCCTTCACCAATGTCGGTGCGATCCAGTTCATGCCCAACAAGATCTGGCAGGGAACGCGCAATCGCCTGTTTGTCAACAGCGCATCGGCGCCGTTCAATCTGCAGCAGACCGCAGCGCAGCCCGAGTTCGACAATCCTTCCTCGGGCACGAACGGCGGCAACTGCGACACGCAGGGATCATTCATCGGCTGTTCGATCGACAGCGGTTCGTGGCAGCGGGACGGAACGGAACAGCGACCTCGCTTCACGTTCTTCACGAAACCGATGAGGATCACGATCAACAACAACACGGGCATGCCGATGTCGTTGGCATCGACACCGTCGACTGGCCGAGGGTTCCTTCTCGATCCGGTCGCATTGCAGAATGTCGAGTCGATTCCGACGGGTTCACGGGCATTCGTCGGTGGCTATCGCTCGACGAACTCGCCCGATGAACAATCGTGGACGGCTTCTTACTGCATCAACTACAAGCCGACCGGTTCCACGGCCGATGCGGTCTGTGTCCCGGTCGACATCACCATCAAGGTGGCCAATGTCGATGGCAAGTGGGTCAATCAGTCGCAGTGCAATCCTCAATCCCGTTCGGCTGCGGTGACCTACAAGTGCGATGTGCCGACCATGAACGATTCTGATTCGGATCGCATCGTGACCGTCAACATCAAGAACTTCTGATCGGGCACCACGTCCCTTCATGATGCGCCGTTCCGCCCTTCTGTTCACCGCTGTCGGCCTGAGTATCGCCCTGCTTGCGGGCGCGTGTTCGTCCACGCCATCGGCGGACCGCTCCGCTGCGGGTTCCGCCGGTGACCCGACCGCGCTCGGACCGTTGCCGGCATCGAGTGGCGGCGGCCAACTCGTTCCCGCCTACTACGGCACGGAGATCACCCCATCGACATGGGTCTCGACCTCGTTGTCGCCCACGCTCGTGGTCCCCGGGGGAACGGGAGCCTGGACATTCACGCTCGACGACCTGAGCGGGGGAACGGGCGACTTCCCGTCCCGCAGCTACACCGAGACCGGATCGAGTTCGCGCATCCCCGTTGCGGCCGGACTCCTGCAGGGACGCACGTATGTGTGGACGGCGACCGGTGGCGACCGGCAACAGGTCGGCGGCACCTTCATGGTCGACGTGCAGATGGGTGATTCTCAGGAGACCGATTCCGTCGGTGGCCTGACGGTGAACCTGTCGTCGGGCGAAGCGTCGTATTCATGGTCGTCCCACGCGATGAGTGCAGTCGCCGGCAAGGTCGGCTTCGGCCTCGCCTACCAGGGGTCGAACACCGAAGATCCGGGTGTGCCTGCGGGCTGGAGTCTGCAGGTCGCATCGTCGAGCCAGTACCAGCGCATTCGGTTCAACGGCGACAAGAGCCTGAGCCTGGTGGCCGACAATGGGCTGATCTCGACGTATCGCGAAGGTGTCGCGGGATCCTTCGTCCCGGTGCAACTCTCGGGTGGGACCTTGAACACCAACGGCCTTTCGCCGGTTCTCATCCGCGATGGCCAAGGCAACTACACGGTGACCACGAAGGACTCGACGTCGGTGTTCAAACCGTCAGCCGACGGGAAGTACGCGGAACTCGTCAGTGTGAACGCGGGCGACAAGCCGGTCCTTGCCCAGGAATCGACCAACGGTCGGGTCACCTCCATCTCCGATCCTGTTTCGGGTCGCAAGGTGGAACTGATTTACGGCGGGGGCAGCTGCCCGAAGGCGGCGACCGGATTCGTTGCTGCGCCGAAGGACATGATCTGCGGCGCGAAGTTCTGGGACGGATCGACATCGGCGGTGTCGTACGTGCAGACCGCATCGGGAAAGCCGAGCATCGGACGGATCGCCGACTTCCCGGAAGCGGGTGGATCCGGGGCACTCGTCACCGATTTCGCCTATGACGACGTCGGCCACATCGCGGCACTTCGGTCACCGCTCGTGGCTTCGGCTGCGGCGTCGAACGTGGTCGGAGCTGATGACGCGCAGTTCTGGACCGCAGTGAAGTACGACGCCGAGGGCAAGGTCGTGTCGGTCACCGAATCGGCGGCATCGGCGGGAGACGTCCGCTGTACCCGCTCCTACTCCTACGAGAGCTACACCTACACCACGGCGTCCGATTCCTGTTTCGGCGCGCAGGTCGCATCGGTGCTGTTCGATCCGACGACGTTCTTCCCGTTGGTCACGACGAACTCGGCAGGCCAGGAGGCTCGGAGGGTCTGGGATCTTCCGTCGGGTCAGCTGTTGCAGGAACAGGATTACAACGGCCTGCTCACGACCCGCCGTTACGAAGGCGGCCAGCTGGTCGAGACGCGGGGTCCGACAAAGGGCTCGATCGCCGAATCGCAGGCCTCGATCCGCCAGTATGACAAGTCCTTCGCGTCTGCACCTGAAGGTGTCGACATGAAGGGCCTCGACATCACCTACTGGCCATCGACATCCGATCTTGGCGTGAACGGTGTCCAGGAACTCGGGCCGCGACTTGATGGCCAGGCGGTCGGCGCACTCACCGTGAACTGGGATAGTTCGCCAGCGGGCAACGATGGCGCGTGGGCCGCGGTCATGACCGGTGGCCTGCAGATCGACACGGCCGGTACCTATTCGTTCAAGTCGAACAACTCGACGGCGCGGCTGCGCGTGAACAACATCCTCTGCGCCGATGGCGGATGCCTGGATCTGCGACTCGAACCCGGCTCTCAGGCGATCCGCATCGACGTGGCCACGGAGTCTGCCCAGGCATCGATGGACCTGGTGTGGTCCGGTCCCGACGCCGGAGCCGGCGAAAGGGCAATCCCCGTGGATCGCCTCCGTCCTCAATACGGTTACGCCTCGACCACGAAGGTCATCGACCCGACGGTTCAGAATGCGAACGTCGAGAGCATCTCGAACACCTCCTATGACAATCCGGCCACCGGTCTGGTGAGTTCGCGCACCACGCAGGCGGGGGCGAAGACCACGCTTACCTACGAGGCCGGCAAGAACGGAAAGGGCGGATGGGGACGTCAGGTCTCGTCGATCTCGCCCGGTGGAAACAGTTACACCTACACCTACTGGGGCGACAGGGAATCGGCGAAACCCTCGTGTCCGGGTGCGGCATCGGCGAATCAGGGTGGCGCCGCGAAGACCACGACCAGTCCCGGTCCCGACGGTGGCGCGGGTCCGTCGACGACACAGTGGATCGACAATGCAGGTCGAACGGCAGCGCTTTCACTGAGTGACGGCGGCACGATGTGCACGTCCTACGACAGCGCCGGTCGCGCCGTGAAGGTCGAGTTGCTCGGCATGGGTCAGCCGATGGTCGAGACCACCGACTATGCGGTTGATGGCAATCCGCTCGTCACCATGCAGACCTCGACCGTTGGATCCGACGTTTCAACGACCCGCGTCGAAGTGGACCTCCTGGGGCGTGCGGTGCGGGCCATCGATCGCTTCGGAATCGAATCGCTGACCACGTACGACGCTCGCACCGGAGAAGCGGCGACGATCACGACCATCGCTCCGGGTTCGGCCCCGACCGTTGTCTCGAACACCTACGACCAACGCGGCTGGTTGCGTTCAGTGGCTGTCGACGGTCGAACCGTGGCATCACCCGTCATGAACTACGACGGAACCGCAGCATCGATCGCCTACGGCAATGGCGTGAGCGCCACGAACGGCTACGACCCGTCGAATCGTCTGAACTCCGTGTCATGGGCCGGTTCCGGTGGTCAGGCCTGGGCCAATACCCTGCAGATCTCGTCGGCCAACAACGTCTCGGGCACCTCCTTCACCGCCGGAGGAAAGAGCTCCTCCTTCGTGTTCACCCACGACGTCGGCAACCATCTTTCGAAAGCCACCGTGTCGGCGGGTCTGGTGCCCACGGCAAAGGAATGGGCCTATTCGTTCGACGCGAACTCGAACCGTCTTACGCAGACAGTCACCGAGTCGGGTGCCGCCACCGCCGATTACACCTACAACTACGACAAAGCCGATCGACTCGTCGCCACCACCGATCCGTCGGCTTCCGCCGGACTCGAGTACGACGCCCGCGGCAACGCCACCAAGGTCGGACCTGATTCGTTCACCTACGACGCATTCGATCGACTGTCCGGGGCGACCGACGGAGTCGTCAGCATCGCCTACCAACGCGATATCTCCGGTGCGATCGTTGCGAAGACCACGACGGGGGGACCGAACGCCGGCACGATCCGTTACGGACTGAACGGGATGATGCTCGACGCCGATGGCCGGGCCCTGTCGCAAGTACAGGGTCTCCCCGGCGGAGCGGTGTTCACCAGGATGCTGGGCGGGGCAGGAACCACGCGGTGGGAATTCTCGAGCATCGATGGCGATCGCTTCTTCGCCACCGACGACGGCGGAACCCAGATCGGTGCTGTCCAGATCTACGACCCGTTCGGCCAACTCCTGACCGAACCGGCGGCGACCGATGCGGCATCGCCGGATCTCGGATGGCAGGGAGTGACCGGCAACGAGAGTCAGGCACTCAAGACGACCTACGTGATGATGGGCGCCCGCGTCTATGTGCCGGCGCTCGGACGTTTCACCCAACTCGATCCCAAGGTCGGTGGCGGAGCGAACGGATACGACTATGCCAACCAGGATCCGGTCAACATCACCGATCCGTCGGGCGAGTCGTTCATGGACTGGTTGCCGACAATCGTCGTGGGGATCGTGTCGATGGCCGTGTCCATCTTCGCCACTCCGGTGGCGGGCTTCATGGTCGCGGCCGCGATCAACGCGGTGATCGGCGCGGCGTCATACGCGGCCATCTATGCATGGGAGAAGTACGGACTCAAGAAGGACACCGAGTTCTCGCTCAAGCAGATGGGAATATCGGCGCTCCAGAGCGGCATCCTTGGCGGAATCGGTGGTCGCACACAATGGACGAAGGCGCTCAAGTCGGCCAAGGCACTCGGTGCTGCCGACGATGCCGGCAAGTTGTCGACGATGTTCATCGCGAAGAACGCGAAGAGTCTCAACAGTGCGGCTGCGCTGTTGAAGGCGGGCACGGTCGAAGGTTCGGTGGCCGGCGAGACGATTCTGAAAGCTGCAGACAAGACATTCGCCACAAAAGCCCGACTTGATGCGGTCACCAAGTTGTTCGAGAAGTCGACCTACAAGATCGGCCAGCAATCGTCGTTCGTGCGCAGTTGGAAGGGTGTCGACAGCCTCTACTGGAACTACGCCTTCAAAGGCATCGGCGCAGTCGGCTGAACGTAGGGGAGAGGTGAAGTCCACGCTGTGGACTTTCTGCTAGTTTCCCTTTCATGCGTCGTTCATTGACCCTTTCCGCTGTCGCGCTGACAGTCTCGATCGCCCTCATCGCCACCGGATGTTCCGGCTCGTCGTCGAATCGCTCAGCGGCGGGGTCGGCCGGTGACCCGACATCATTGGCTGCCCTCCCGGCCGGCTTGGCGACGGGGACGCGCGTTCCGATGTACTTCGGCTCGGTCGTCACCCCGACATCGTGGGTCTCGACATCGCTGTCTCCGACATTGTCGGTTCCCGGTGGTTTGGGGGCGTGGACGTTCACGCTCAGCGATCTGAGCGACGGCAAATCGGCCTTCGGAACGAAGACCTACGCCGAGACCGGCAGCACCACGACGGTGCCGCTCGGCGCGGGACTGCAACAGGGCAACGTCTACACCTGGCGGGCCGAGAGTTCCGGCCAGAACGCGGTCGGAGGTTCGTTCACGGTTGATGTGCAGATGTCCGAAGTGCAGCAGCTCGATTCGGTCGGCGGCGTCAACGTCGCCCTCTCATCAGGCGAAGCATCGATCGCATGGTCATCGCATTCGATGGGAGCGCTTCCAGGCGCGGTGGGTTTCGGTCTGCAGCATCAGCCGTCCAACCCCGACGAGATCGGAATGCCTTCAGGCTGGAGCCTGCAGGCCGCATCGAGCTTTCCGTATCAGCGGCTGACTGTCTGGCCTGACGGCAGCGTCGGACTGATCGGCACCAATGGTTCTGTGGCGAACTACCGCGAAGGTGCGGGCGGGTCGTTCAATCCGGTGCAGCTCGGTTCCGGCGATGTCAATGTCAACGGTTTGGCGCCGGTCCTGATCAAGAACAACGACGGAACGTTCTCGGTGACGACCAAGAGCGCCACAGCGGTGTTCGCCCTCGAGGGTGAAACCGGCGTTGCCTATCTTTCGAGTATCTCCGGCAATGACAATCCGATGTTGGGCCAGAAATGGTCCGGTGGCCGCATCCAGTCGGTGTCCGATCCCGTGTCGGGCCGCGAGGTCGCATTCGTGTACGGCGGCGGGGTGTGCCCGAAGCCGGTAACCGGTTTCGTCGCGGCACCGACGGGCATGTTGTGCCAGGTGAAGTTCTGGGACGGTTCGACCTCGGCGATCTATTACGTCGACGTCCCCGGTCAAGATCCCTCCATCGGTCGCCTCGTGGATTTCCCTGAAGCCAAGGGCGACGGGGCCAGCGTCTTCGACGTCGCCTATGACGGGGCCGGGCGCGTGGCCCGGACCCGCTCGCCGCTGTTGGCATCGGCGGCCGCGTCGAACCTGATCGGTGCCGACGATCCGCAGTTCTGGTCCGAGGTCGCCTACACGCCCGAAGGCAAAGTCTCGACGATGACCGAGCCGGCTACCGAGGCGGGTGCGAAGCGTTGCGTGCGGTCCTATGAATACGCGAGCCCGAGTTCGACCACGGTGTCGGATTCGTGTTTCGGCGGTCAGATCATGTCGGTGCTTTTCGACCCAACCACCTTTTTCACGGTATCGGCCACGAACTCGTCAGGGTTGCAGACGCAGAACAACTGGGATTACGCCTCCGGTCAACTCCTTTCGTCAACCGATTACTCGGGGCTGACAAGCATCAATCGCTACGAGGGCGGCAATCTCGTGCAGTCATGGGGTCCCTCGAAGGGTTCACCCAACGAGGCCCAGTCGACAGTGCGCGAGTACGACCAGTCGTTCGAGGGCGCACCTGACGGTGTGGCCATGAAGGGTCTCGACGTCACGTATTGGCCGAACACTGATGAAACGGGCGTTAACGGCGTCCAGGAACTCGGCCCGATTCTGAACGGAACCCTCGCCTCCTCGTTGCTCGTCAACTGGGACAAGTCGCCGGCGGGCAACAACGGTGGATGGTCGGGTCTCATGACCGGAACTCTCGAGGTCGCGACGGCAGGTAGCTACAAAATCACGTCGGGCAACGACATTGCGAAGGTCCGGATCAACAATGTGTTGTGCGTGGATGGAGCCTGTGATGCGCTGCCGCTCGGCAAGGGCGCGAATCAGATCCGTATCGACATCGCCGCGACCGGATCGACAGCATCGATGGATCTGTCGTGGGCAGGTCCCGACACCGGTGGCTCCTTGAAAGCGATTCCCACCGATGCGCTGCGGCCCGGCTACGGCTACGCGACCACGACGAAGGTCAACGACCCGAACGCGGTCAATGCCGTCGCCGAGAACATCTCGAAGTCCTCGTACCTCGAGCCGGCCACGGGTCGCGTCTCGTCGCGTGTGAATCAGGCCGGTTCGCGGATGAGCTTTGCCTACGAAGGTGGCAGCGCCGGCAAGGGTGGTTGGAATCGCCAGACGGCGGTCACCAGCGCCACGGGGGCGTCGTACAGTTACACCTACTGGGGTGACACGGAATCGGCGAAATCGCCGTGTCCCGGAGCCAAGGCGGCGAATCAGGGCGGCGGTGCGAAGTCCACGATGGCTCCCGGAGCCGACGGTGGCGAGGGCCCGACCACGACCCAGTGGTTTGGTGCGGCCGGCGATGTTGTCGCTGCGCAACTTCCGGGTGGTGTGCTGACCTGCAGCACCTTTGGCCCCGCTGGTCAGACGATGTCTGTCGAGCTGATCGGCATGGGGACCACTTACAAGACGACGAACAATTTCGCGGTGGACGGAAACCCCCTCCTGATGGAGGCTACCGAAACGGTCGGCACGACAACGACGACCACGCGGGTCGAGATCGATCTTTCCGGGCGCACGGTTCGCTCGGTCGATCGCTACGGAATCGAAACCCGCTACACCTATGACCTGCGCACCGGTGCCGCTGCATCGACGACACTCACGGCTCCGGGGACTGCGCCGATCGTGACGACGAACACGTTCGACGCGAGAGGATGGCTGACGTCAAGTGATGTCGACGGCAAGAACCAGGTCACGCTTTCCTACAACCCGGACGCAACGGTCAGGACCATCGCCTACGGCAACGGGGTGACCGTTTCCAACACGTTCAACGATTCGAATCGCTTGGTGGCGAACTCGTGGACAACTCCCTCGGGAGCGTTCTCCAACTCGCGCGAGATCTCGGCTGGCGGCAACATTTCGGGCGAGACGCTCACTGCTCCGGCGGGTTCGTCAACGTTCGCCTACACCCACGATGGCAACGGTCGATTGTCGGCAGCGACGGTGTCCGCCGGTCTGGTTCCGGTGGCAAAGACTTGGGCCTGGTCGTTCGACGACGCATCGAATCGTCTGACGCAGAAGGCGACGACCGCCGGTGCTGCCGACACTGACTACACCTACGTCTACAACAAGGCATCGCAGTTGACGTCCACGACGGACCCATCGGCTTCGGCCGGCATCACGTATGACGATCGCGGGAATGCCACGAAGTTGGGTCCCGACAGGTTCACGTACGACAACGCCAACAACGTGGTTTCCGCCACGGACGGCACCCTCACCGTCAACTACGAGCGGAGCTTCGCCGGTGCGGTCATCACGAAGACCACTACCGGTGGCACCGACGCCGGAACCATTCGCTACTCTTCGAGCGGGGTCCTGCTCGACGCAGAGTCGAAGCCGTATGCGCTGCAGTACTCGCTTCCCGGCGCCGTGAGCGTCACCAAGCCGCTTGTTGCCGGCTCTCAGGGCCGTTGGCAGTTCACGTCTCTCAGTGGCGACCTGTTCTTCGAAACCGACGATGTTGGTGCGCTGCAAGGCACGGCGCAAGCTTTCGATCCATACGGTCAGGTGCTCACGACGCCGAATGCTCCGATGGTGGGACTTCCCAACACCACATGGGAAGCGGCCACGGGCAACGAGTCCGAAGCCCTGAAGACGCCGTACCAACTCATGGGAGCACGCGTGTACGTCCCCGGGTTGGGACGATTCGCCCAACTCGATCCCAAGGTCGGCGGTTCGGCCAACGGCTACGACTATGTCAATCAGGATCCGATCAACTTCTCGGATCCGACCGGCAACGAGTCGGAGAACTGGCTCATCAACGGACTGACCGGACTTGCTGCATTCGGTATTGGAGCGCTGGTCGCCCCCGCTCGTGGGGCGCTCGTCGGTGTGCTCGCCGGGGCCATTGCGGGTGCAGCCGTGGCGGGCTTGTCGCACGCGATCGAATATGCCGTCACGGGTCAGACTGATTTCTCCGCCGCCCGCTTGGGCATCTCGATTCTGGCCGGTGCTCTCGGCGGCGGCATCGCCGGCCGGGTGAAATGGGCCAACGCCCAGAACCGGGCCGGTGGCAACCTGAATGGAGCCGCCGGAGGTGCCGCTGACGATGTGTCATCGGTCAGTTCCCTGTCCAGCTCGAGTGGAAGCTCGAGTTACAACAGCGGTTGGACGGGCCGGTTCAGCGCAAGGATGGCGAAGATGTTTGATTGGATGGAAGCGAATGGCGCTGTCAATCCGCAACGCGCTTCGTTGCGGGTCAGCGACGAGGTTCAGATTCCGAATTTCGTCCGCCAGAGCCGGTTGAGTTCGTCGACGAAGTCGCTGATCAAGCAGGTCGAGGTTTCCGAGACTCGATCGCTGTCCATGAGCGGAAGCATGCTCGACGGACTGGGTGAGGGCTCGAACTATTTCGCCCCGGGCTCGGTACGAAGTTCAGGAAACTTTTATCTGAAGGACGGGTTCACCTCCCGCTTCAATTCCTGAGGGCGCAGGCAAAGAACTGAAAGGGCCCCGACCGATGGTCGGGGCCCTTTCAGTTGGTGGTCGGGCTGGCGGGATTCGAACCCACGACCTCTTCGTCCCGAACGAAGCGCGCTACCAAGCTGCGCTACAGCCCGTAAAGGGGAGACACTACCGGACGCCTCCGGTCCTCACGAAATGACACGACCGCCAATGGGCAGGCTCACCGCAAGACAGCCGGACCCTCGGGGCGGTCGGGCTCGGCGAACCGACTGCTCAGAGAGTCGGTGCGGGTTGACCGGTGATCTGGTCGAGCGGGTCTTCGTAACCGTCGCCGGCGAGCAGGGCGGTGGCAGCCCGACGAAGGCGCAGTGAGTTGATGGGCTTGACGACGAAACCGTCGGCCTCGCAGCGGCGGGCGAGGAAGACGTCGTGGGCCCGATCGAGCAGCAGCATGACTGCGGTGATCGGGATGCGATCCACGCCCTCGGCGTTGCGGATCGCCATGCATGTGGCGATGCCGCCCATGTTGCCGATCTGCTCGTCGAGAATCACGAGATCGGGCTCGAGTTGGTCGATCGCCTGAAGGACGTCGATGCCCTGTCGGACGCGGAACACCGTGGTGTCGTCGTCGGACAATGCAGCGTCGACCTCGTCGAGGATCCAGTCGGCATCGGTAGCCAGCAGTACTTTCGGCACGAGACCGAGGCTACCGGTTCGGCCCGAGGCTGCCCAACTGCGGCAAGGGTCGCGGGTCTGAGCCTCCGATACTTCCGGGGCTCCGCTTTTGCCGATGGAGGCTGGTGCGGCCACCATGAGAAGAAGCAATCCTGTTCCGTTTCGGTCAGGACCCCAATCCCCCGGAGGCGAGCCTTGCTCAAGCGGTCGAAGTCCAGTGCGGTGCTCGCCGTTCTGGCGCTCGTGTTCGTTGTCCTCGGAATCGTCGGTTCGGCCGGAAGCGCGGTGGCTCAGGAGTCCCCTTCCCAGGATGATGTGGTGACCTCGGATGCACCGATAGTTGCCGACGACGCCGGCTTCGTCGCCATCGTCAAGGTGAGCGGACTCATCGATCCCGTGCTCGCCGATTTCATATCGTCGTCGATTGTGAAGGCCGAGAACGAGGGAGCACTTTCGCTCGTCCTGCAGGTCAACTCCACGGGTGTCGTTGTGAGTGACGCGGTCTTCATCGACCTCCTTCGTCAGATCCAGAGTTCCACCGTCCCCGTCGGCATCTGGGTCGGTCCCTCGGGTTCGCACCTGACCGGACCTGCCGCACAGTTCGTCGGAGCAGCCGCACAGGTCGGCATGGCCCCGGGAACGCGACTCGGCAACGCCGGCGAGCCGCTCATCGCCGGGCTCGACATGAAACGTCTCGCTCCGCTCATCGACAACACCGTGAGCAATCAGGAAGCAGCCGATCTCGGAATCACGACGCTGGATGCTCCGACGGTCGGCGATTACCTCGTGAACTCGCCGGGCGTGAAGACCCGTGAAATCACTGCAGAAAATGGTGAAATTCGTCGCGAGCCGCTCACCCAGGTCCGCTTCGGGCAGATCTCGCTGGTTGCGCAGTTGATGCACACGGTTGCGAGTCCCGC
>WLFD01000140.1 GCA_009703925.1 Actinomycetota bacterium
GGGCGGGTCGCTCACGATCAATCAGAGCACGATCACCGAGAACGATGCGGCGATCGCCGGTGGCGGCATCTTTCTAACGGCCGCCAGTGGAGGAACTGCAGCGGCGACAGTGGTGCTGTCTGGTTCGATCGTGTCGGCGAACACTGCGACGACGAATCCTGATGGCACCGATATCTCATTGGTTTGGACTGCAGGGGATTCATTCTCGTCGGATCATTCACTTTTGGGTGATGTCACTGACGGGGTTGTCGTGATCGATCTTGGTGGCAACATCACCTCAGACACGCCGGGTCTTTCACCGTTGGCTGACAACGGTGGGGCGACGTTGACGATGGCGTTGCTGGCCAATTCGGTAGCGATCGATGCCGGTCCGGATTCGGTGGCCACGTTTGCCGGTAACGGTTTCGATCAGCGCGGTACCCCGTGGGTTCGCGTTTACAACGGTCTCGTTGACATCGGTGCGTACGAAGTGCAGCCCGACCCGACGCCGACCACAACCACTACGACGCAAGACCCGACCACGACAACAACCGAAGGCCCGACGCCGACCACAACCGAACCGACGGATACAACGATCGCCACCGGCGAAACGGTTGTTCCGGCCTTCACCGGCTGACGGCAATCCCTCCGCTGTCGGGTCGCTGCCGACAGCTTCGCAAGCGGATGCCGGCGGTGTGGGTTCTCTGCGAAGTACTAGGCCGGGCTACCACGGTCGCTGCCGCTGATCGTGGTAGCCGTTGCCAGCGCGGCAAGAACCGCCAGCAGTGCGGCACAGAGGCGTGCGGCTGCGGTTTCAAGTTCCTGCTCAAACCCGGCAACGGACTGCTCTGAATCGTCGATCATGTTCGCGATGATGCGAATTCCCGCGCAAGGCACCTCATGAAGTTCACAGACCGAAGCGACCGCAGCTGATTCCATATCGATCGCGAGTGCGCCGCTCGCATCGAGCATCTTCAGATCCTCAATCGTTTCGCCAAACGAATTACCTGTGGAGATGACGCCTGTCATAAAACCGAGGGATTCCGCGAGGCCACCAAGGCCTGAAGCAGGAAATGACCCGATTCCAAGTTCCTGGAACCCTGACAACGGGATTCTTCGGTCGTGATACACGAATCGTTCGCGGGCAAGAATCACATCTCCGATCCTTGTTCCGTTCGAACGTCGACCGCCCGCTGTTCCTGCCGTTACGACAAGTTCCGGTTGGAAATTGTCGATTGCGAATGCCGCCGCCAGCGACGCTGCATCAGTTCCGATCATGTCAACACCATGACGGGGGTGGACCCCGTTGACGACCACCGTCACGAGAAATCCGTGAGCGGTGGTTTGAAAGACCTCGATCGGAATTTTTGATGCAGTCGTCACCGGCACTGCTCCCAGCGCGGAAAGCAGCGGCTGTGCTTCCGCTTGCATCGCAATCAGAATCACAACGGATTTCATAAGGCAACACTATTCGCAGCGGTTCGGCGCTGGATTTTTCATTGATTGATCGGGTGTTCGTCGCGTCAGAACCTCGGGTTCAAATTCAGATTGCAAATTGTCGACTAGTTGGCGTTACCTCGTTCTGTCGGACTCGAAACGATCTCGTCGAATTCGGCTTGCGTGAGGTACTGGGGGGTGTACGTGGCCCCGTTCTGCGCAAGTTGGGTAACGAATGACCGAAGGTGGTTGCGCGAACCCTTTTCGAGGTTCTCGTAGACGACCTGAATGTCAGGTACGGAGGTGGCGCGATTCTGGAGATCGACGATGTCAAGATCCTCGATCATCGCTCCGACCGTGAGGGCGTCGACGACCGATGTGCTGCCAAGCGCAACGAGTTGGTCATAGAGCGCCTGAATTGCGGGAATGGTGAATTCGCCTCTGGCGGTGTTGACGGCCGGGTCCGGAATCCCGTACCGCGTGAGAAGCGTCGCGATCGAGTCCGTGTGGGTCTGCTCGGACGCTGCGATGCTCCCGAAGATCGCCAGGTTCCATTTCGCACCGAGAAATTCGTAGACATCGCGAGCGAGCTTTTCCTCTTCGCGCATGTAGAGCAGCCCCTCCACATCGGATGCCTCGAGTGACGAGCCGGACGCGACGGAAGTCGACGGCACCATCGAAGTCGAATTGTCCATGGAACTGGTTGCGGGGCTGTTTGTGGTGGCCGTGGTGGCGAAAGTTGCTCCGTCGTCGCCGGAGCATGAGACAAGCCCGAAACCGGCAACAGCAACAATCGTCGCGGCCACCGCCAGACGTCGTGTTGCCGAGTGATTTCGAGCTGTTCCTGCGTGCATCGATACTCCCTGAGTCGTTTGGATGTTCCAAGTATCCGGTTGACGGGGGTGGGTCGATAGGGCCATTCGTCACATACCCCCATGGGTATTTGACGAACGGCCATGGGGTCTCGGGTGCAGTTCTGATCTGACGCTCGATACGGGCGAAAATCCAGCCCGCAAGGGCTGTCGGAGGTTTGCATCCCGATCCGGGCGCTGACCCGGATCCACACGGAACTGACGACTCGACGCCTATCGGCCCGAATCGCGTTCGACGGGCCAGTCGTAGCGACCTCGAATCAGTTGCCGGAATGCACCACGAAATGCTGGGCCGGATTCGGATCGCCGTTGGGATCCTGAAGCAGGTCGGCGTCGATATCGATCTCGCTGAGCACTGCACCGGTCGGCACGTCGGGCAGACACAGGTCCTGCATGTTGTCGTCCATGGCATCCGTGCTGTGATCGGCGAGATCGGCAACGGCCAGCGGGCGAACATCGATGCGCTCACCGGACGGCAGGGTGAAGACGACGAGATAGGACTGGACGACCGCATCGCCGATCTCGGCTCCCGTCGGGTACGCAGTCATGCCGTTCGACCACGCGACCCGCACGAAGGTGCTGCCGACCGTGCACGCGTTGGCGTCACCCTCGAGCATGGATGGGGTGAGCAGCCAGGCATCGGAAATGCCCGGGCCCGCCTCGATCTGGACAATCGGGCTGGAAAGTCCGGGGGCGATTGCTCGCCAGTCCTGTTCGAGGGGCGGATGGCCGTCGAGGTCGCCGACGACTGTCACCGTCACCGGTCGGGCCGCGGCAGGATCGCCGAACGCACCGATCAGGTTCACGGTCTGGGCTTCGTTGGCCTCGTCAGGCGGAAACTGCAGGGCACACGTGGGGATGGCTGTCGTTCCGTCGTCGCGGGTGATGAGGAAATCCGTCACGGCGATCGTCGACAGTTCGATGAACCAGTTGAACGTGACCGGGATGTTGTCGAGGCCGGTTTCGCCGGTGGGGCACTTGTTGGCGTCGTTCAGTCCCCAGACGGCACTCAGGATCCGGGCCTCGGCGCGGGTGTCGGCGACGGACACGGATGGGGAAGTGGTGTCGGGGGATTTGCCGGAGGAATCGTCTCCGGAGGAGCACGAGGCGCCGAGCACGAGCAGCAGCGAAATAACGACCGGAATACCGATCACACGACGGGAGAAGCTCACGGACGCTCGTTTCCTCTGGACGGGCCACTCGATCAGCCCGCCCCCGGACCCTAGCGGTGGGGGAAAGCGGGCCGATCAGGTCGTGACGGAACCGCCGTTGATCGAGATGGTCTGCCCGGTGACCCACGAAGCTTCTTCGGAGGCGAGGTAGACGCAGGCGTGGCCGATGTCGGCTCCGGTACCGAGGCGTCCGACGGGAACGAGGCGCGCCATCTTCTCGGTGACGGTCCGCGATTCCTCGGCTTCGGGTGAGGCTTCTCGGGCCATCAATCCGAGTGCGAGCGTGTTTGCGGTGACACCGTCACCGGCGCACTCCATGGCGAGATGGCGCATGAATCCGATGCCGGCTCCCTTGCCCGCGCCGTAGATCGAGACGCCGATGTTCAGGCCCTGGGTTCCCGCTCCGGAGGAGATGGTGATGATTCGTCCCCATCGTCGTTCGCACATTCCGTCGATGACCGCCTTGACGCAGTTCAGGACCCCATAGAGATTGACGTCGATGTAGGGAGCCCACTCGGAGCGCGGGAGATCGCGGAACTTCACCGGACGCATCGACGGAGGGATGCCGGCGTTGTTGACGAGGATGTCGATGGGACCGACGCCGGCGACGGCGCTCTCGACAGCGTCACCATCGGCGACGTCGAAGGGCAGGGCAACAGCGTTCGCTCCCAATTGTGTGGCCGCGTCGTTTGCCCGGTCCGGGTCGAGATCGTTGACGTACACCCGGGCGCCGGCCTCGATGAGGGTCTGCGCAATGCCGAGGCCAACGCCTCGGCCGGCTCCGGTCACGAGTGCAGTTCTCCCGTTCAGATCGAACATGGTTCGGGCCTTTCCTCGCCCTTGTTGGGCCTGCAGGGATGAAACCGGGTTTTCCGGGGTTTCCGACCGGATCCGTTCCGGGGAACGGAATCTAGGACAACGGGACCGGCGAAGGACCCACTTTCGATGACGACGCCGGGAAAGCCCTGAACGGGCTCCGCCGAGCCCCGGACCCGCCTTTTGACGATCGCCCGATTGCGGTAGTTTCGGACTGCAGGAGGGTTGACCGATCCGACTGGAAGTGGGCGGCAGGCCCTTGGCTGGACTGCCCGTCTCGGTCGGGAAACGGGTGTCAGCGATGCAGAAAACCTCCGGCTCAAGGTTGAAGATCCTGGCGGTAGCGGCCCTCGTCGTCGTTGCAGGAATTGCGTCTTCCGTTGTGATCGGACGGATGTCCGGTGAGTCGATGGGGGCGATTCCCGCGGACGGATCTCTCGAAGCATCCGCCGGTTTCGAATCGACTCCGGCCCCATCAGTGGATGGCGAGCCCGACCGATCGGGACCGATGCCGACAGACGTGAAATCGGCGGACGGAGAGAACCGACCAGAATCCCTCTCGGTTCGCCTTGCGGAACTTTCGCAACCTGACACGCAGGCTCTTGCGCCGATCGAGCAGGCGGCACGACTCGACCTTCCGGCAACAGGCCCCGGAAGCCTCGTCATCCGCGACGGGCGCGTGTTGGTCTACGTCCGCGTTGCGGAAGCCAACCCCGTCGACGTCCGGGTCGGTGCCGAGATCGCGGCTTTGGGCGGAGTGATCGTGAATGTCGCCGACGACTATGCGGTGATAACCGCCGAGTTGCCGAAGGATCGTCTGGTGGAGGCGGGTGGCGTCGACGGTGTTTTGGCGATTGATGAAGTTCTGGCACCGAGCATTGCGGCCGAGTCCGTTGTCGATACTGGAAACAGCGTGCAGACGACATGTGCAACGGGAGTGGTTTCCGAGGCCGACACCCAACTGCGCGCCGCGCTAGCTCGCAGCACGTTCGGCGTCGACGGTACCGGGATCAAGATCGGGGTGTTGTCGGACTCCTACGACACCGATATCACCGCCGCAACCGATGCTGCTGCCGATGTCGCGGCCGGCGACCTGCCGGGACCGGGCAACCCGTGTGGACACGCAACCCCGGTGACGGTCCTGACCGATTATCCGAACGGCTCCGATGAGGGTCGGGGAATGTTGCAGTCTGTCCACGATCTGGCCCCGGGGGCACAACTGGCGTTCGCCAGCGCTTTCGTCGGCGTGTACGACTTCGCGGCACAGATTCGGGCGCTGCGCGACTGGGGTGCTGATGTCATCGTCGACGACATCAGTTACTTCAACGAACCCTTCTTTCAGGACGGGCCGATAAGTGTCGCGGTCAATGATGTGACGGCAACCGGGGTCACGTACTTCTCGTCGGCGGGCAACAGCAACGAGGTGGTTGGCGGAAGAGAAATTGCCTCGTTCGAATCGCCATCATTGCGGTCGACGTCATGTCCGGCGACGGTGGTGGCCGAATCGGCCTTCTACGACAAGTGTCACGATTTCGACTCGGGAGTCGGCACCGATACCGGTTGGGGATTCACCATGGCGCAGAACGGCGCCATCGGAGTCAACTTCCAGTACGCCGAGCCGTGGTCCGGTGTCACCACCGATCTCGACATATTCCTGCTCGATGCGACAACGGACGAGGTCCTGGCCAGCAGTGAGGATGCGAATCTCACGGGCACCCAGATTCCGTTCGAATTCTTCAACTATTCCTGGGGAGGAAGTGCCCGAGATCTCAAAATCGTCATCGCCCGATACTCGGGCACGGGAACACCCCGCCTCAAGATGATCCTGATGACGGCGAACGGACTCTCCAACATCGAATACGACGTGTCGAATGCCATCGATACTGTCGGACCCACGATCTTCGGTCACAACGGTGCCGCCACCGCCGGAAGCGTCGGTGCCGTCCGCTACGACGACAGCACGCGTCCCGAGTACTTCTCGTCGCGCGGGCCGATCGTGTTGGAGTTCGGCCCAGTGCTCGGGTCCACACCGGCGCAACGGTTGGGTTCACCTCTGGTCGTGAACAAACCGGACTTCGCTGCCACCGACGGAGCGGCGACGAGTTTCTTCGGGCAGTTGTCGGGGAACGTCTGGCGGTTCTACGGAACGTCGCAATCGGCTCCCCATGCCGCTGCGATAGCTGCACTTCTCGCCCAGTATCGCCCCTTGTTCACGCCGGCGGAGATCCTCGCCCGCCTTCGCGCGACATCGGTTGCGGTGGCCAACGGAGGAACGATCGAAGCGGTGGGGAGTGGCCTGCTCGATGCATATGGTGCTCTCGATGCGCTCGCAGTGGTCTCGA
>WLFD01000141.1 GCA_009703925.1 Actinomycetota bacterium
CCCTCTTTGACGTAGGCCAGGCCATCGTCGAGAAGGGTGAATACGTCGGGCGCAATCTCCTCGCAGAGTCCGTCGCCGGTGCAGAGATCCTGATCGATCCAGACCTTCATGTGCCTTAACACCTCTTCGTTAGTACCTGTGAGGGGGATTGGAAGCTTCGGACACACAAGATGTCCACCACCAACCATAGTGCGCCCGGGCGTACCGGTTTGCCTCAGGGAGACAAATGGGATCCCGTTCCACGTCACCATCTCTGCGGGGCCCACGGTAGGGTCGGCCCATCGACAGGGAGGTCACAGCGTGAGCGCACATGACGACGATGGCAGCCAGTTTCCCGATGGTCCCGAAGCTGATGCTGTCGGCTTCCAGATCCGGATCCTCGAGGACGAGATCGCCTCGCTCCGCCGCCGATTGCAGGATGCCCCCAAGCGGGTACGGATGCTCGAGGAACGGGTGCTCGAGACCAAGGGCCATCTCTCCCAGATCGCCGGTCAGAACGAGAAACTCACCGACACGTTGCGCGAAGCCCGCGATCACATCGCGGCATTGCGAGCCGAAGTCGAAAAACTCACCCAGCCACCCGGGGCCTACGGAACCTTTCTCGGGAACAACGACGACGGCACCGTCGACGTCTTCTCGGGAGGGCGCAAGGTCCGGGTCTCCCTCCATCCCGACATCAGCACCTCGGAGCTCACCAGGGGCACGGAGGTCGTTCTCAACGAATCGCTGAATGTCATCCTCTGCCGTGCTCCTGAACGGACCGGCGAGGTGGTGACCTTCAAGGATCTCCTAGATGACGGGCGCCGGGCGATGATCGTCGGACGAGCCGACGAGGAGAAGGTTGTCGAACTGAGCGACGAGATGCTCGGCATCAAACTCCGGGCCGGAGATTCGGTATTGCTCGACCCGAGGGCACAGTTGCTCATCGAGAAGCTTCCCCGCCCCCAGGTGGAGCAGTTGATTCTCGAGGAAGTACCCGACATCTCTTATGGAGACGTCGGTGGTCTCGACTCCCAGATCGATCAGATCATGGACGCCGTCGAGCTGCCGTTCCTCCACCAGAAACTCTTCGCCGAGCACAAGCTGCCAGCTCCCAAGGGGATTCTTCTGTACGGCCCTCCGGGCTGTGGCAAGACCCTGATCGCAAAGGCCGTTGCGAACTCGCTGGCAAAGAAGGTCGCCGAGGTCTCGGGTGACAAGGAAGCCCGGAGTTACTTCCTGAACATCAAGGGTCCCGAACTGCTCAACAAGTACGTCGGCGAGACCGAGCGGCAGATCCGCCTCGTATTCGAACGCGCACGAGAGAAGAGTGAAGAGGGCTGGCCCGTCATTGTCTTCTTCGACGAGATGGATTCACTGTTCCGCACGCGGGGTACCGGAATCAGCTCGGACATGGAGTCGACAATCGTTCCCCAGTTGCTTGCGGAAATCGACGGCGTCGAAACGCTCAAGAACGTGATCGTCATCGGGGCATCGAACCGGGAGGATCTGATCGATCCCGCAATCCTTCGGCCGGGTCGGCTCGACGTGAAGATCAAGATCGAGCGACCCGACGAATCTTCGGCGGCACAGATCTTCGGTCGCTATCTCACCGCCGACCTTCCGTTGGATGCCGGAGAGGTCCAGTCCCTCGGTGGAGGCGATCCGGAGAAGACGGTTCGGGTCATGATCGAAGCAACCGTGGCCGAGATGTACCGCGACGACGAGGCGAATCAGTTCCTCGAGGTCACGTACCAGAACGGCGACAAGGAGATCATGTACTTCAAGGACTTCTCGTCCGGAGCCATGATCGAGAACATCGTGCGGCGGGCCAAGAAACTCGCGATCAAGCGGGTCATCGCCTCCGGTGAGCGCGGCATCCGCCTCGACGATCTGATCGAATCGATCCATCAGGAGTACAAGGAGCACGAGGACCTTCCGAACACCACCAACCCCGACGACTGGGCGAAGATCTCGGGCAAGAAGGGTGAGCGCATCGTGTACATCCGGACGCTCGTGAAGCACCACGACTCGGGAACCGGCGGGGGTCGCTCCATCGAGCGTGTGGCCACCGGCCAATACCTCTAGAACCCGGTCCCGAAGAACAATGTCCGTAGTCGAGCCCCGTCCAATGGGCGATCCGACAGTTCAACAAGATGGAGAACCGTGTCGATAACGAAGGTCTGTGGCATCGAGACCGAATACGGGATCGTCACGCGCGGAGTGGAGGATCAGAATCCGATCGCGGCGTCGTCGGTTCTCATCAGCGCCTATCTCGACGAGGTCGCCGCCGGCGGACCGAACTCCGGCGACGGTCCCTTGCTCGGCTGGGACTTCGAGGATGAGCAACCCGACCGCGATGCCCGCGGTTTCACTCCGCACGGATCACAGGCGCCCGACATCGAGACCCATCTCGTCAATGCGGTGCTGACCAACGGTGCCCGGTACTACGTCGACCACGCCCACCCGGAACTGGCCACCCCCGAGTGTTCCAACGCCCGATCTGTCGTCGTGTTCGACCGGGCGGCCGAGCGGATTCTCGAACTGTCAATGAATGCAGCGAACCGAATCCTGCCTCCGGGCCAGGAAATCGTCATCTACAAGAACAACTCCGATGGCAAGGGGAACTCGTACGGCTGCCACGAGAACTACATGATGGACAGGGAGACCCCCTTCGGCCGGATCGTTTCGGACGTGACCCCCCACTTCATCACCCGCCAGATCTTCTGCGGAGCGGGGAAGGTCGGGTGCGAGGCTGGCCTCGGTCCCGATGAGGTTCCGTTCCAGATCAGTCAGCGCGCCGACTTCTTCGAGGAAGAAGTCGGACTCGAAACGACGCTCAAGCGCCCGATCATCAACACGCGCGACGAGCCGCATGCCGATCCGCAGAAATATCGTCGCCTCCATGTGATCATCGGCGACGCGAACATGTCCGAAATCGCGACCTTCCTCAAGGTCGGCTCGACCGCCATCGTTCTCGCAATGATCGAAGACGATTTCCTCCCCACGAAGTTTTCATTCGCGAAGCCGATCCGCGCATTGCGTTCCGTCAGCTATGACCTGACTCTGCGTCAACCACTCGCCCTTTCCGACGGGACGACCACGACAGCACTCGCCGTTCAGTGGGAGTTGTTCGAACGGGCGACACTCTTCGCCGCGAGATCAGGACTCGCCTGCGTCGGCGATGAGGTCGGTCGGGACATCCTCGCCAAGTGGGAGGAGATCCTGACTGGCCTCGAATCGGATCCCATGACGCTTGCGGATCAGATCGACTGGGTGGCCAAATATCGCTTGATCGAGGGATATCGCGATCGACACGGTCTCGAATGGTCCAACGCCCGGTTGAACGCCCTCGATCTGCAATACCACGATCTCCGTCCCGACCGGTCGCTCTCGCGACGGGTCGGCCTGCAGACGATCTGCAACGAGACGGAGATCGAAACGGCGATGTCCGACCCGCCGCTCGATACCAGGGCCTATTTCCGGGGTATGTGTCTGAAGAAATTCGGGGACGAGATCGTCTCCGCCAACTGGGACTCTCTCGTGTTCGACACGGGGGAGAAGCGTCTCAGGCGAGTCCCGATGCTCGAACCGTTGCGCGGAACCGAGGCGCACGTGGGTAGCGTTGTCGAGTCGAGCGTTTCGGCGGCCGAATTGCTTGAGTCGCTCGGTGCGTAGTCCGGTCCCGCATCCCGGGATCGCAGCAATCCACATCTCCTGCATCCGATGCTGCCGAAGCAAACGGACGGATTCGAAAACGAGGGGCCATGACTGAACGAGAGCAGATCAGAAAGACTCCGACGGAGTCGCCCGCAGTCGAAGTCGACGAGACCCCTGGTGTCTCCGATCAAGGCGAAAAGCTCAAAGCCGAACTCGACGATCTCCTCGACGAGATCGACGAGGTACTCGAGACCAATGCAGAAGAGTTCGTCCGGAGTTTCGTGCAAAAGGGCGGCCAGTAGTTCCCATCATCCCCATCGGCCGGAAACCGGTATCCTTCCGGTTCGTGAGCATGCCTTTCTTTACGCCAGGTGACGATCCCGGTCCCAGTTTCTCCTCTCTCGTGCGAAGGCTCGGACTCTCGCCCGAGACCCCGTCATCCGATGTGGGAGCGCGGTTGGCGGTCACGCATGCGACCACTGTCGTTGCCATCCGGTTCGTCGACGGAGTCGTCATCGCCGGTGATCGTCGGGCCACTTCCGGGAACCTGATCTCGCATCGGGCCATCGAAAAGGTGTTTCCCGCCGATCGTTATTCGGGTGTGGCCATCGCTGGAGCAGCCGGTCCGGCGATGGAGATGGTGAAGCTCTTCCAGTTGCAGCTCGAGCATTACGAGAAGGTCGAGGGCTCGCAGCTCTCCCTCGAGGGCAAAGCGAACCAGTTGGGTCAGATGGTGCGGTCCAACCTCCCGGCCGCAATGCAGGGGTTGGCCGTCGTTCCGATCTTCGCCGGCTACGACCTCGGGCGGCAGACCGGACGTCTGTTCCAGTACGACGTCACGGGCGGCCGTTACGAGGAGTCCAATCACGCATCGAGTGGATCGGGAAGCCTGCACGCGGGCACCGTCGTCAAGCTCGGATTCCGGGAGGGGCTCACGCGCAACGAGAGCGTCGATCTCGCCATATCTGCCCTCTTCCAGGCCGCCGACGAGGACTCGGCCACCGGTGGGCCGGATCTCGTGCGGGGGATCTATCCGGTCATCGCAACCATCACCGCTGAAGGTTTCACCCGGGTCCCCGATGGCGAAATCGCCGATCGCTTCACCGGACTTCTCGATGTTCTCGCATCACGAGAGATCGGCATCACGCGGTTACCCGAGAATTCGACCGAGACCGGAGGTGACCAGCGATGAGCATGCCGTTCTACGTCGCTCCCGAACAGGTCATGAAGGACCGCGCCGATTACGCGCGCAAAGGCATCGCTCGGGGACGCTCGCTCGTCGCCGCCGTTTACGACGAGGGCATCCTGATCTGTGCCGAGAACCCGTCATCGACTCTGCGCAAAGTGAGTGAGATCTACGACCGCATCGGCTTCGCCGGTGTCGGCAAATACAACGAGTTCGACCAGTTGAGGATCGCCGGTGTCCGCGCCGCCGACCTGAAGGGTTTCGCCTACAGCCGCGAAGACGTCGACGCTCGGAGCCTCGCCAACAATTACGCGCAGATTCTCGGACAGGTGTTCACTCACGAGATGAAGCCGATGGAGGTCGAAATCCTCGTGGCGGAAGTCGGACAATCTCCGGCTCATGACCAGCTGTTCCACATCCTCTACGACGGAACCGTCATGGACGAGGAGAAGTTCACCGTCCTCGGGGGCGAAGCAGAGACGATCGCCACGAGGCTCGAGGAGCTGTGGTCCGAGGGTCTGGATCTACGCGGCGCCCTGGCTGCCGCAGTCGGTGCTTTGTCCGGTCCCGATCGAGCGCTGGCCGCCACAGACCTCGAAGTGGCGGTTCTCGAACGAACCGCCGAACGTCGTGCCTTCCGGCGCATCGAGCGCAACGTCCTTCCCGATCTGCTTCCGGAGGCCTGATCAGCGCCCCGCATCGCCCATCGACCGGCCGACGCCGATAGCGTCTCGTCCGATGGAACGGCGCATCTACGGGCTCGAGAACGAATACGGCGTGACCTGCACCCTGCGCGGCCAGCGCCGGTTGAGCCCAGACGAAGTGGCCCGGTATCTGTTCCGAAGGGTCGTGTCCTGGGGTCGGAGTTCGAACGTCTTCCTCGCCAACGGAGCCCGCCTGTATCTCGACGTCGGATCGCATCCCGAATATGCGACGCCGGAATGCGACTCGATCCACGAACTCGTCGTCCACGACAAGGCGGGGGAGCGGATCCTCGAGCAACTGCTCGTCAGCGCCGAGCAGCGCCTTTCCGACGAGGGCATCCGCGGCGACATCTACCTGTTCAAGAACAACACGGACTCGGCTGGCAATTCCTACGGATGCCACGAGAACTATCTGGCCGGACGCAAGCATGATTTTTCGCATTACTCCGACGCCTTGATCCCGTTTCTCGTCTCGCGCCAGATCTATGCCGGAGCCGGCAAAGTTCTGCAGACTGCAAGGGGTGCGATGTTCTGCATCTCCCAACGGGCCGAGCACGTCTGGGAGGGAGTGTCGTCCGCCACGACCCGAAGCCGCCCGATCATCAACACCCGCGACGAACCGCACGCCGACGCGGATCGCTATCGCCGGCTGCACGTGATCGTCGGGGATTCCAACATGAGCGAGTACGCGACGTTCCTCAAGGTTGGAGCGACCTCGATCCTTCTCCGCATGCTCGAAGAGCCCAACGTCGTCCTGCGAGACATGACGCTCGAGAATCCGATCCGCGCCATCCGCGAGATCAGCCACGACATCACCTGCACCCGCAAGGTCCGACTCGCCAATGGACGCGAGGCGACGGCACTCGAGATCCAGAGCGAGTACCTCAATCGGGCACTGAGGTACGCCGAGCGACGGGATTTCTCGCCGCTCGAACAGAAGGCCCTCGACATGTGGGAGCACGCGATCACACAGATCGAGAAGGACCCCCTCGGCCTCGACCGTGAAGCCGACTGGGTCGTGAAGTACAAACTCATCGAGTCATTTCGGGCCCGACATGGCCTCGAGATGACCGACCCGCGGGTCGC
>WLFD01000142.1 GCA_009703925.1 Actinomycetota bacterium
CTGCCCGAGTCGGTCGGTGCCACCGGCGTGGTGTTCGTCGCCGATGGCGTCAACCAGCCCGCCACCCGCGTCATCGAGAGACCGGCATTCGATCTGGATCTGGCCCTCGACGATTTCGGCTCGGGCGGTCGGGGTTCCGACGAAGGATCCGATCGGCGTCGTCGCCTCTCCCTCCGCGGCCTGTTGGTGGCGTTGCTCGCGATCCTCCTTGTCGGGGGCGGGGCGGCCTTCCTGTTGCTGCGCACGCCGACGCATGTGCTCGGTGACTACGTGTCGATGACGATCGAGGATGCACGGAGCGAACTCTCCTCGAAGGGATTCGAGATCGCCGAGACGGGGAACTACGACGAGATCGTTCCGGCCGGAACTGTCATCAACCAGGATCCCCTGTCCGGAGTGTCGTTGGCCGAGGGGAAGACGGTGTCGCTGACAGTGTCGCTCGGTCCACCGCCGGTTCCGGTACCGACCGATCTCGTCGGCAAGACGGTCGATCAGGCCACGGTGGCACTCGCCGCCGCCGGATTGAAGATGGGGACACTCATCGACGCATTCGACGAGAACGTCGCCAAAGGAATCGTGCTCTCGCTCGCCGAGGGAACCGGTGCCGAAGCCCCGAAGGGTTCCGCAGTGAATCTGGTCGTGAGCGTCGGTCCGAAACCGCGGACGGTGCCCGCCGACCTCGTCGGCACGCCTGTCGATGCCGCCACCGCCCAGTTGACTGCACTCGGACTCAAGGTCGCCCGCGACGACGCGTATTCCGAGACGGTGGCCGAGGGAGTCGTTATATCGGTGAATCCGGCATCGGGAGCGACTGTCGCGAAGGGTGGCACGGTCACGTTGAGCGCGTCGAAGGGCCGGAAGCCGGTGACGATTCCGCAATCGATCATCGGCAAGACCGTCGCCGCGGCCGAGACCGAACTCAAGGCACTCGGTCTGGTCGTCAACGGAGTGACCGGACCTCCCAGCGGCAAGGTGACCGGCTCCACGCCGGCCGTCGGATCTCAGGTGAAACCGGGATCATCCTTGCAACTCACGACGCGATAGCCCGGAAAATCGGCCGTTGGAGCGACGCCGATACCCTTTCCCATCGTGACCACTTCGGCAGATACCCCCGGCTCCGGTGCCCCGGGCGATCGGCGCCCGGTCACGGATGTCGATGACGAGGTCGATGTCGACGCTCTCGAGATCGGGATCGATCCGGTCGGTGCCGAGGAGATCGTGCTCCTTCCCTGGAGCCTTCTGTTGCAGCGACGGGTGGCCGGACGCCTCGAGCGCAGTCCGCGCCGGGCGTGGATCATCCTTGCCGCATCACTCCTCGGCGTGTTCACGGCGAGCTTCACGATCACCGTGCTCACCGTTTCGCTCGGCGAGATCGCCGGTGATCTCGGATCGACCAAGAGCATCCTGACCTGGGCCGTGACCGGCCCGAGTCTGGCGATGGCCGTCCTCGGTCCGATCGGCGGAAAACTCGCGGACAGATACGGAGCTCGGCAGGTCTACCTGATCAGCATCACCGGTGTCGCCGTCTTCTCGGGAGCTGCCGTCCTCGCCTGGAATGCGCCCTCGCTGATCGCGGCCCGCTTCCTCGGCGCCGCATTGGGCGCGGCCGCAGGACCGGCCGCGCTCGCGATGATCAACCGGAGCTTCGCCCCGGAACGTCGTGCCCAGGCCCTCGGCTACTGGTCGTTGGTCGGCGCCGGCGCCCCCGTGATCGGAGTCGTCGTCGGAGGTCCGCTCGTCGATGCATTCGGCTGGCGCTGGATCTTCATCCTGCAGACGCCGATCGCCGTTGCTTCCGTCGTCGTCGGTTTTCTCGTGCTCCCGCATTCGAAGCGGGGAGATCGTCATCCGTTCGACATCGCCGGTTCGGTGTTGCTTGCCTTCGGTGTCGGATCACTGCTCGTGGCTCTCAACCGCGGGCCGGAAATGGGATGGAGCAATCCTTTCGTAGTTGCCTGTTTCATCGGCGGTCCTGCACTTCTCGCCTGGTTCGTGAGAGTCGAGAATCGACAGAGCCATCCGTTGCTTCCGATGCGCTATTTCCGCTCGCGCAACTTCACGTTTCCAATCACGAATCAGTTCTTCGCGAACTTCACCTACATGGGCGGCTTCATCCTGACGCCGCTGCTGCTCCATGACGTGCTGGGGTACAGCACGACCAAGACCGGACTCGTCTCGATTGCGAGGCCGTTGGCGTTCTCGATCGTGGGTCCGATCGCCGGTTACCTCGTCATCAGATTCGGCGAGCGGACGATCGGCATGTTCGGCTCGGCCGTTCTGGTTCTGTCGATGATCGGCCTTGCGATGGTGACCGCAACGACGGGGCTGATGTGGATAGAGGGCGCCCTGGTCCTGTCCGGGATCGGAATGGGTGCATGTGCTCCGGCGATGATCGCCAGCATTGCGAACGCCGTCGACCGGGGCGATCTCGGTGTGGCGAGCGCGGCCTCGCAAACGGTCAGTCAGATCGGTGTTGTCGCCGGCATGCAGTTGCTCCTGACGGTGCAGACAGTCATGGCGGTGGGGAACGACGGAACGGGCTCGTACTCGGCGGCATACCTGCTTGGTGCCGCGGCGGCCGTCTGTGCGTTCATCGCATCGGTGTTCGTGAGGCGCACTGCGCACACTCCCGAAAATGCGGTTGTGTGACCCTCAGTCGGCGGTGATGGCCCGAACCGCCTCGGCGATTGCGACCGCCTGTGGATCGGGTTCGGCGCCGGGAGTCTGCATGGCGAGCAGTTTGGTGATGTCGCCCTGAACCTGGATCTTGCCGGCCATGAACGACTGCATGGCGGCCGTGAAATCCAGATTGACGAAGATCGCCCGTGCGGTTTCGTATTCGATGGTGACCGTCAGATCGGGCCCCTCGAGATGGCCGTCCTCGATGAGGATCTCGCCGTCGGAGGTGTCGATATGGCCCCGAACGTCGGAATCGAACGGGGTCTCGGTGACGTTCAGGTTCATCTTCATGAGTCCGACCGAGGGAACCTCGGGATGCGGCATGGTGTCGCGGATTTTCTTCGCGGCATCCATCCATGCCTGACTGAGGAATTGGTAGGTCTCGGCCACGGGGTCTCCTGCGCGTGAGATGAAGAATTGGGGGAGACACTACCGGCCCCCGGGCGTGGCATGGCCGGTCGGCACCTACGATGGTGTTCTATGTCTGCACAACTCACGCGTGATGATGTCGCCAAAGTTGCACTTCTGGCCCGCCTCGAACTCACCGATGACGAGCTCGATACCTATACCGGTCAGTTGGCCGCGGTGATCGACCACGCTGCCGATGTCGCCGCGCTCGATCTGGCCGACATCCCCCCGACAGCGCATCCGCTGCCCCTGGTGAACGTGCTCCGCGACGATGTCATCAGGCCGGGTGCCGACCGCGACGAGGTGCTGTCACAGGCGCCGTCGGTCGAGGACCGAAGGTTCCGTGTCCCCGCGATTCTCGGAGAGGAACCCTGAACATGGCTTCCATCCCGACAACTGCAATCGAAATCGCTGCCGCCGTGCGTTCCGGCGAACTCTCGGCCCGCGAGGTCCTCGAATCGCATCTCGATGCGATTGCGGCACGCGAACCGGAGATCAATGCATTCAACCTCGTGTTGGCCGACGAGGCCCGCGCCGCCGCAACGACGATCGACGAACGAGTCGCCGCCGGTGAGGATCCCGGCGTGCTGGCCGGAGTGCCGTTGGCACTCAAGGACAATCTCTGCACACACGGGATTCCCACGACCTGTTCGAGTCGCATCCTCGAGGGATGGCGCCCGCCCTATGACGCAACGGTCGTGCAGCGCGTAGCTGCGGCCGGTGCGATAGCGATCGGCAAGACCAACCTCGACGAATTCGCGATGGGTTCGTCGACGGAGAACTCGGCGTTCGGGCCGACCCGCAACCCGCGCGACATCAGCAGGGTTCCCGGAGGTTCGTCGGGTGGTTCGGCCGCCGCTGTCGCCGCCGGCTTCGCCCCCATCTCGCTCGGATCGGATACGGGTGGTTCCATCCGCCAGCCGGCTGCACTCTGCGGTGTCGTCGGGGTCAAGCCCACCTACGGAATGGTGAGTCGCTACGGACTGGTGGCCTTCGCATCGTCGCTCGACCAGATCGGTCCGTTCTCGACGACCGTCGCCGATTCGGCACTTCTTCTCGAGGCGATCGCCGGACATGATCCGCGCGATTCCACGTCGATCGATTCGGCGGCACCGTCACTTCTCGACGTTCTCGATCAGGGAGTCGCCGGACTGCGCATCGGTCTCGTGACCGAACTCATGGGCGAAGGCATAGCTCCCGATGTGGCGGCACGGGTTCGTCAGGCTGCCGAGGCGCTCGCTGCCGCCGGCGCCGAGATCGGCGAGGTCTCCATTCCGGCCCTCAGCTACGGACTCTCGGCCTATTACCTCATCGCTCCGGCGGAAGCCTCGAGCAACCTCGCCCGTTACGACGGCGTTCGCTACGGGATGCGCGTCGACGCCGCAACAACTGCCGAGATGAACGCGAAGACGCGCACTGCCGGTTTCGGCGAAGAGGTGAAGCGTCGCATCATGCTCGGCACCTATGCACTTTCGGCCGGCTACTACGACGCGTACTACGGCAAGGCCCTCAAGGTCCGCACGCTGATCGTGCGCGACTTCGAAACCGCATACAAGGATTTCGATCTGCTCCTGACACCGACATCGCCGACCACGGCGTTCCGCTTCGGCGAGAAGACCAGCGATCCGCTGTCGATGTATCTCAACGACATCTGCACCATCCCCACCAACCTCGCCGGGCATCCGGCGATGAGCGTTCCGTTCGGCGCCGGTTCCGACGGCATGCCGGTCGGAGTGCAGTTGATGGCTCCGGCGCTCTGCGAACCCACGATGTTCCGGGCCGCTGCGGTACTCGAACACGCCGCACCGCCGCTCGAGGAGGCATTCCAATGACGTTGAACCTCACGCATGAACCCATCGAGGGTGAACATTTCACGATCACGAGCGAGAGCACAGGCGATGTGTGGGAGATCGTCGTCGGTCTCGAAGTGCATTGCGAACTGGCGACCGTGACCAAATTGTTCTGTGGTTGTCCCAACATGTTCGGTGACGAACCGAACACCAACGTGTGCCCGGTCTGTCTCGGACTCCCGGGTTCGTTGCCCGTCCTCAATCATCAGGTCGTCGAACTGGCGATGCGTCTGGGTCGAGCGCTGCATTGCTCGGTCGAACCGTCGGTCTTCGCCCGCAAGAACTACTTCTACCCGGACATGCCGAAGGATTATCAGGTCAGCCAGTTCGATCGGCCGATCAATGTCGACGGTTGGCTCGATCTTCCCGACGGTACCCGTGTCGGCATCGAACGCGCCCACATCGAAGAGGACACCGGTAAGAACACGCATGCCGGTGGCAGCGGTCGCATCCACGGTGCCGACTACTCCCTCGTGGACTACAACCGGGCCGGCGTTCCGTTGGTCGAGATCGTCGGGCGGCCACACATCCGTCATCCGGAGCAGGCGAAGATGTACATCGACGAGCTGCGGGCGATCCTCCTCGCCACCGGCGCCTCCGACGCGAAGATGGAAGAGGGTTCGCTCCGGGTCGACGCCAACGTGTCCGTTCGTCGTGTCGGAGATCCCGAACTCGGCAAGCGTTGCGAGATCAAGAACCTCAACTCGTTGCGATCCCTCGGACGGGCGATCGATTACGAGGCCCGCCGCCAGGTCGACCTTCTCGAAGAGGGGATCGCCATCCGCCAGGAGACGCGGCACTGGGATGAAGGGGCCGGCCGCACTCGTCCGGGTCGTTCGAAAGAAGAAGCCGAGGATTATCGCTATTTCCAGGAGCCGGACCTCGTTCCTCTGGAACCCTCGGCCGAATGGGTCGCAGCGATCGATGCCGCGCTTCCGGTGCTTCCTGCACAGCGCCGGACGATCCTCGCCGAGGCGGCGGGAGTGGGCGCGACCGAGTCGGGCGTCGTCATGGCGGTTCAGCGCGGACTCGACGGACTCGCACTTGCCGCGATCGATCAAGGCGGCGAAGGCCGACGGGTCCTGACCCATGTCGAACACAACCTCGCAGTTGACGGAGCGGAGACGCTCGATCCGAAACATCTTGCGGATCTGGTCGGTCTGGAGCTGGCGGGACAATTGACCGCCACGCAGGCCAAGACGGTTCTCGCCGAAATGGTCTCGTCGGGATCGTCACCGGCGGCCATCGCCACCGAACTCGGATTCGAGGCCATGGATTCTTCGGAACTCGAAGCCATGATCGATGCGATCATCGCCGAGAGCCCCGACGAGTGGTCGTCGTTCCGCGACGCCGACGAGAAGCGTCAGGCCAAGTTGCAGGGGTTCTTCGTCGGCAAGGTGATGAAGGTCTCGAAGGGGCAGGCCGACGGCAAGGCCGTCACCGCGATCCTCGAGTCCCGCCGCAACGCACCGGCCTGATCGCCTTCCATCCGGTTGTGGCCTTTTCGGTTGCAACCGGGTTGGAGAGGGCCGAATCGTCCTCTTTACCCAATTCGGGTCTCGGTGCGATCCCTAGGCTCGTGACAGTTTTCCGCGTGCGCCGCGGGCATCCCCGATCAGAGAAGAGGCCCCCC
>WLFD01000143.1 GCA_009703925.1 Actinomycetota bacterium
AAGGAACAGCTCTACACCTTCCAGTTGGTGAATACAGCTTCGGGTTCAGACACGTACCCCCCAACCGAAGGTGAACCGCTGCGACCCGTGACCGAGGTGACCGCCCTCCGATTGATCGAAGCGATTGCCGCTACGAGCCGATAGATCACCCTCCGGTGAACACTCCGCTGATGGACTCGATTCTCAGAGGATGTCGCCGGGACGATATCCGGCGGCCACGGGATCGGCGGCCACGAGTTCGGCAACGGTCGCGACAAACGCTGCGACTTGCTGCGGGGCGGTGCCGACGAAATCGAGTGGCTCGGCCAGGATGCCGGCGAGTTCGTCGGGTGCGAGGCCGAGACGGGGATCAGACCCAAGACGCTCGAGCAGATCGTTGCCCTCGGCGCCCTGTTCGCGCAGGCGCAGAGCGGCGGCCACCGCGTGTTCCTTGATCGCTTCGTGGGCCTGCTCGCGTCCGACGCCGTGACGGACCGCAGCGACAAGGACCTTGGTCGTGGCCAGGAACGGCAGGTACCGATCGAGTTCGCGCTCGATCACGGCCGGGTAGGCACCGAAGTCGTCGAGAACGGTGAGGAAGGTCTCAAAGAGTCCGTCGATGGCGAAGAACGCGTCGGGCAGGGCCACCCGACGAACGACCGAGCAACTCACGTCGCCTTCGTTCCACTGGTCACCGGCGAGCGACGCAACCATCGTGAGATGACCGCGCAGGATGGCAAGGAAACCGCCGATGCGTTCGCAGCTGCGACTGTTCATCTTGTGCGGCATGGCCGACGAACCAACCTGCCCGGGACGGAAACCCTCGGTTGCGAGTTCCTGACCAGCCATGAGTCGGATCGTGATGGCGAGATCGGCGGGGCCGGCGGCGGCTTGAACCAGCGCGGAGACCACGTCGAGATCGAGCGAACGCGGGTACACCTGACCGACGTTGGAGAGGGTCGCATCGAAACCGAGATGGGCGGCGATCCGCGCTTCGAGTTGGTCGAGGCGATCGGCGTCGCCATCGAGGAGGTCGAGCATGTCCTGCTGGGTCCCGACCGGGCCCTTGATCCCGCGCAGCGGATAGCGCTTGAGAAGGTCGTCGACCCGGTAGAGGGCCTGAAGGAGTTCCTCGCCGGCATTGGCGAAACGCTTGCCGAGCGTCGTGGCCTGGGCCGGCACGTTGTGACTGCGACCGGTCATGACGAGTTCCGCCGACTCGGCGGCGCGCTCGGCAAGACGGGCGAGCGATGCAAGCATCCGACCCCGGATGAGAACCAGCGCACGGCGAACCTGAAGTTGTTCGACGTTCTCGGTGAGATCGCGCGAGGTCATTCCCTTGTGGATGTGCTCGTGGCCGGCCAGGGCGCAGAACTCGTCGATCCGGGCCTTCACGTCGTGGCGGGTGATCCGTTCGCGCTCGTTGATCGAATCGAGATCGACCTGCTCCATGACGGCGCGGTAATCGGCGATGGCCACCGCAGGTACCGGGATGCCGAGATCGCTCTGTGCTTCGAGCACCGCCAACCACAGCTCGCGTTCGAGGACGATCTTGTTCTCGGGCGACCAGAGACGGGCCATGTCGGAACTCGCATAACGAGCAGCCAGAACGTTGGGAATGATCGTCGAGTCCATGAGTTCTCCTACGCGCCGGCGCGTTGCTTGCGATCGGCTGCGAGTGCGTCGGCCAGAGCAGTGTCGGAGATCGCCAGCATCTCGACGACCAGAAGCGCGGCGTTGACCGAACCGTCGATTGCCACCGTGGCCACCGGAATGCCCCGGGGCATTTGAACGGTGGCGTAGAGCGCGTCGACGCCGTTGATGGCACCGCCCGAGAGGGGAACGCCTACGACAGGAAGCGTGGTGTGTGCGGCGACGACACCGGCGAGATGGGCAGCCATGCCGGCACCACAGATGAAGGCGACGTAACCGGATTCGCGGGCGGTGCTGGCCAGCGCCGTGACTTCAGCGGGATTGCGATGGGCGGACAGCACGCGGACGTCGGCCTCGATGCCGAACGCTTCGAGCGTGTCGGATGCGCCCTTCATCTTCTCGCGGTCGTTGGGTGATCCCATAAGCACGGCAACCTTCATCGAACTTCTCCTTGCGTGGTTTGGGTGACAGCCGCCGAGGCGATGTCGGATCGGTACTGCATCCCCGGCCAGTTGATGTGCGCGACCGCGGCATAAGCCCGTTCGCGGGCTTCGGAGATTGTCGCACCCTGACCCGTCACGGCCAGCACGCGGCCGCCGGAGGTGATCAGTTCACCTCGCGCGTCGGCGTCGACACCGGCGCAGAAGATGCTGACGCCGGGAACCGATTCGGCGGCGTCGAGGCCTTCGATACGGTCGCCGAGTCGGAGATCGCGCGGGTAACCCTCCGACGCGCACACGACCGTTACGGCCGCGCCATCGTCGAACGTCGGAGCCGCGCCGAGATCGCCGGCGGCGGCCGAGGCCAGGAGTTCGCCGAGATCGCTCGTGACACGGGGTAGCACGACCTGCGTCTCCGGATCGCCGAAGCGCACGTTGTACTCGAGCATCTTGGGCCCGGTGGGCGTGAGCATGAGGCCGGCGTACAACACGCCGCGATAGTCGATGCCCTTCGCCCGCAGCGTCGCCAGCGTCGGAGCGACGGCGTCGTTCATCACCATCGCAATGACGTCGTCGGTCGCAACCGGGACCGGCGAGTACGCGCCCATGCCTCCGGTATTGGGACCGGTGTCGCCATTGCCGATGCGCTTGAAATCCTGCGCCGGAGCCAGAGCCACGGCACGCTGTCCGTCGCAGATCGCCAGCACGGAGATCTCGGGACCGGTGAGGCCTTCCTCGATCACCAAGGTGCGCCCGGCATCGCCGAACGCGGAACCGGAGAGGTAGTCGCGCACCGATTCCCGCGCCTCGTCGATCGACGTGGTGACGACCACGCCCTTGCCGGCGGCGAGTCCGTCGGTCTTCACGACGTACAGACCGTCGAGCGTGTCGAGGAATGCGAAGGCCGCATCGGCGTCGGTGAAGGTGCCGTGACGCGCGGTGGGCACGCCGGCTTCGACGAGCACGTCCTTCATCCAGGCTTTCGAACCTTCGAGTCGGGCACCATCGGCACCCGGTCCGAACACGAGTCGGCCGGCGGCGCGCAGTTCGTCGGCGAGGCCGGCGACCAACGGCGCTTCCGGGCCGATGACGTACAGGTCGGCGTCGATCCCGGTTGCCGGCGTGGACACCGACCCGGGAATTCCCGGATTGCCGGGCGTGACGACAACGTCGTGCTGACGGCGCAGCACCGTGGCGAGCGCGTGTTCGCGGCCGCCGGAACCTACGACACAGATCTTCACCGGCCCGACTCCCGGGACGGCGTCTGCTGGTTCATGCGTCGAAGCGCAGGAACTGATCGCGGCCGGGGCCGACGCCGACGAGGCCGATCGGGACACCGACCTGCGCTTCGAGGAAGGTCAGGTACGCGAGCGCCTCGGCCGGCAGTTCCGCCCGGGTCGTCGCCGACGTGATGTCGGAGTTCCAACCGGGGAACTCTTCGTAGATCGGCGTGACCTTGTGCAGAACCGACTGGTGATAGGGCATGTGAGTGAACACTTCGCCGTCGAGTTCGTAGGCGACACAGATCTTCACCGAATCGAACGTGTCGAAGACATCGAGTTTGGTGACCGCGAGTTCCGACAGGGAGTTGAGTCGGACGGCGTGGCGCAACATCACGGCGTCGAACCAGCCCGTGCGGCGACGACGACCGGTGTTGGTGCCGTATTCGTGGCCGATGTCGATCAGACGATCACCGGTTTCATCGAGAAGTTCCGTGGGGAACGGCCCGGTGCCGACGCGGGTCGTGTACGCCTTGGCGATACCGATCACGCGGTCGATGTAGCGGGGGCCGATACCCGCACCGGTGCAGGCGCCACCGGCGACCGGATTCGACGAGGTCACGAACGGGTAGGTGCCGTGATCGAGATCGAGGAAGGTCGCCTGGGCACCTTCGAGGAGGACGTTCTCGCCAGCTTCGAGCGATTCGTGAATGAGGTTGACCGAATCGGTGATCATCGGAGCGAGGCGAGGCGCACAGACACCGAGGTACTCCTCGGCGATCGCGTCGGCGTCGAGGGGCAGCTGATTGAAGACCTTCGCGAAGATTGCGTTCTTCTCTTTGAGAACCGCATCGAGCTTCTCGCGGAAGATCTTGGGATCGAGGAGGTCCTGCACTCGCAGACCGACGCGGGCCGCCTTGTCGGCATACGCCGGACCGATACCCCGCTTGGTGGTGCCGACCTTGTTCTTGCCCAGACGACGCTCGGTGAGCTTGTCGAGTTCCTGGTGATACGGGAAAATCAGATGCGCATTACCGCTGATCTTCAGCTTGCTCGTGTCGACACCCTTGGACTCGAGCATGTCCAGTTCGGCGATCAGCACGCGGGGATCGACGACGACACCGTTGCCGATAACGGGAACGATGTGGGGGTACAGGATGCCGCTCGGGACCAGCTGCAGCTTGAAGCTCTCACCGTCGACGACGAGGGTGTGTCCGGCGTTGTGACCACCCTGGTAACGAACGACAAGGTGCTGATCACGGGCAAAGAGATCCGTGAATTTGCCCTTCCCTTCGTCACCCCATTGGGTTCCGACGACGACGGTGGCTGGCACGGCTGACTCCTTGGCTGGGTACTGCTCGCGAACCGGAGAACACTACCCGGTCGTCCCCGTGCCATTCCCGTCGATTCGGAGTTCCGGGCCCCACGCGGGTCAGCGAATGTTCAGGATTCCGTCAGCATCGGCATCCACGGTGACCGTGTCGCCCTCGCCGTAGGTGCCTTCAAGTAGGGCCAGGGCGAGTTTGTCCGCGATCTCGCGCTGGATGACCCGCTTCAACGGACGGGCCCCATAGGCGGGGTCGTATCCCTCGCCGGCGAGCGCGTGCTTGCCCGCCGGCGTGACGACGAGGGCGATGCGGCGGTTGGCCAGACGCCCGGTCAGCCCCTGCAACTGGATGTCCACGATGCGCTCGAGATCGGCCTCGGTGAGCGAACGGAACCGGACGATGTCGTCGATCCGGTTGACGAACTCGGGCTTGAAGAACTCCCGCGGGTCGCCGGGGAGGTTCGACGTCATGATCAGCACCACGTTGGTGAAATCGACAGTGCGACCCTGACCGTCGGTGAGTCGGCCGTCATCGAGCAACTGGAGAAGGACGTTGAACACGTCGGGATGGGCCTTCTCGATCTCGTCGAGCAGAACCACCGCATACGGGCGCCGACGAACCAGCTCGGTGAGTTGTCCGCCTTCGTCGTAGCCGACGTAACCGGGAGGAGCGCCGATCAGACGGGACACTGAATGCTTCTCCATGTACTCGCTCATGTCGATGCGGACCATTGCCCGCTCGTCGTCGAACAGGAAGTCCGCAAGCGATCGGGCCAGTTCGGTCTTGCCCACACCGGTCGGGCCGAGGAACAGGAACGAGCCGATGGGCCGGTTGGGATCCGACAGGCCGGCCCGACTGCGACGGATCGCGTTGGCGACGGCCACGACGGCCTCCTCCTGGCCCACAACCCGCTGATGCAGAACCTCTTCGAGCCGGACGAGTTTCGCCATCTCGCCCTCCATGAGTCGACTCACGGGAACGCCGGTCCATTTGCTGACAACTTCGGCGATGTCCTCCTCGTCGACCTCTTCTTTCAGCATCTTCTGCCCGGATTGCAGATCGTCGAGTGCCTTCGAGGCCTCCACGACCTGCCGCTCGATTTCCGGAAGCTGGCCGTAGCGGATCTCGGACGCCTTCTCGAGATCGGTTTCGCGCTCGAGCTCGTTGCGCTTCGTCTCCAGCTGCTCCTTGAGACCCCGGATCCGGTCGATCGCGTCCTTCTCGCCCTGCCAATGGGCCTTCATTCCGTCGATCTGCTCGCGCAGGTTGGCGAGTTCCTCGTCGAGGGCGGCCAGTCGTTCCTGCGACGGAAGATCGGTCTCCTTGGCCAGTGCGACCCGCTCGATCTCGAACTGCCGGATGCGGCGCTCGACCACATCGATCTCGGTCGGCATCGAATCGATCTCGATACGGAGCTTGGACGCGGATTCGTCGACCAGATCGATGGCCTTGTCGGGGAGGAATCGCCCGGTGAGATAGCGATCGGAAAGAACCGCAGCTGCAACAAGCGCCGCGTCCTGAATGCGAACGCCGTGGTGGACCTCGTATCGCTCCTTGAGTCCGCGCAGGATCGCGATCGTGTCCTCGACCGACGGTTGATCCACGAACACCTGCTGGAACCGGCGTTCGAGTGCGGCGTCCTTCTCGATGTACTTCCGGAATTCCGTGAGGGTCGTGGCGCCGATCATGCGGAGCTGACCGCGGGCCAGCAGCGGCTTGAGCATGTTGCCGGCATCCATCGATCCCTCGGCCGCACCGGCGCCGACGACGGTGTGCATCTCGTCGATGAACGTGATCACTTCGCCTTCGGAATCGGTGATCTCCTTGAGCACGGCCTTGAGCCGCTCCTCGAATTC
>WLFD01000144.1 GCA_009703925.1 Actinomycetota bacterium
CCAGAGCACGGGAATCTTCAGACTGTTGGAGGAGGTCGAACCCGAGTCCGAACACCCGACCGTCAGCGAGCAGAGGAGTGCCACTGCGGCGATGGCGGCCAAACCCGATCGGCCTGGCGATCGAACTTGGGTCATGCGAATGCTCCTCGATAGTCGATGCCGGGAATCGTAATGACCGGCCGGGGTACGACCGGGGCGTATCGTGCAGCAGGGGAAACAGATATCCCGGACTGGATTGTCAACTATGTTGACAGCACTGCCAGTCGGACTGCCAGTCGGACTGTTTGTGTCCGGTCTCACGGAAGCGGGCAGGCGATGACGCCACGAACAGGAAACCTCGATCAGCAGGCTTTCATACGGGCCGGCACGGAATTCGTGGACGAGCACGGACTGTCGGCCCTGACGATGCGGGCGCTCGGCGAGAAACTCGGTGTCGATGCCACGGCCTGCTACCGCCACTTCACGAGCAAGGATGAACTCCTGTCGGCCATGGTCGACGCCATGCTTGCGGCGGCGCTCGACTCCCTCGAGTCACCTCCAGCCTCTCCTCGTGACGGCATCGTCGATCAGACGCTCGCCGTCCGTCGGGCATTCCTGAAACACCCTCACCTCGCAGCCACATTGGTGGTGAGCAGTGGTGATCTTCCGTCGGCCCATCAACTGACTCTCAACGCCATCGGGCTGCTGCGCTCCATGGGCCTCGAAGGCGACGAACTCGTCCGCTGCTACCAGACGGTCGAGAGTTACACGATGGGTTCCTGCGTGTTCGACATGTCCGGAACGCCCGACAACATGGAGATCAGGCGTCAGCGGTATCAATCACTCGGCGTCAAGGAATTCACTCATGTGGCTCGGAGCGCAAAAGGGGTTTCGTCCCTGACGGAAGCCGCATTCCGCAAAGGTGTCGATGCGATCATCGACTCGTTCTCGTCCCGCTGATCATCGCGTGACAACGACCGGAGCACCGCACGACGACGTCATCGGATCGGGTGACGTTGCGCGCATGAACCGCTGGCGACAATTGCCGGCCCGTTCATCTGCAGGCCGGTTCGCACTCGCCGGCCTCGCGAGCCTGGCTGTCGGATCGGTACTTGCATTCTTCGTGGCGACCATGGAGACGACCATGAACTCGCACGACCTGCCGGTCAATGAATGGTTCCGGGATCTTGGACTGTCGAGTGCGTTGCTTACCTCGTTCGCCGAGGGAATCTCGTGGATCGGCGCCGGAGCGCAGACCGTCCCTGTCGTGCTGTTCGTCGTTGTTTTCCTCGTGGTTATCAAGCAGTGGCGTTGGGGCCTCTTCCTGTTGATCTCGTCGCAAGCCGGCCTCGTCATATCGCACACGCTGAAGGATCTGGTCGCACGCGATCGACCCCCGTGGGGAATCTTCGACCCGACCCAGACCGGTACCTCGTTTCCGTCCGGCCACACATTCGCGGGAATCACGGCGTGGATCGCCATGGGGATCATTGCCCTCTATCTGTTCCCGCGCCCGTGGTCGACGATCCTCGGCGTGGCGCTCATCGTGATCGGCGTCCTGAACGGACCGAGCCGACTGATACTCGCCCGTCACTGGATCACCGATGTGCTCGGTGCGTGGCTGCTTGCCGGCGGTTGGTTCCTGCTGATCTGGAGCGCATTTCTCCGTTTCTGGGCCCCGCGGTCGGAACCGGTGCCCGAATCGGTCCCGGACACGGTTCAACCGGACACATTGGAATTGCGCGATCCGCAATGAGAGGATCGGATGTGCCGACAATTCCTCTTTCCATTCTCGATCTTGCGATCGTCGGAGCCGACGAAACTCCCGCCGACGGGCTGAATGCCTGTGTCCTCACGGCGCAGCAGGCGGAGAGGTGTGGTTACGACCGCGTCTGGTACGCCGAGCATCACAACATGTCGGCGATAGCGTCATCGGCGCCGGCGGTACTGATTGCCCACGTTGCGGCGAACACCAGCCACATCCGGCTGGGCTCCGGCGGGATCATGCTGCCGAACCACTCGCCACTGACGATTGCCGAACAATTCGGAACCCTGGCAACGCTCCACCCGGGGCGGATCGATCTCGGATTGGGACGCGCCCCCGGCACCGATCAACGAACGATGCAGGCGTTGCGGCGCGATCCCCGAGCCGCCGAGTCCTTCCCGCAGGATGTGCTCGAACTGCAGGGCTATCTGAGCGACGAGACCCGGATTCCCGGAGTGAATGCGAACCCCGGAAGCGGCACGCATGTGCCGATCTACATCCTCGGCTCGTCGCTCTTCGGAGCGGAACTGGCGGGTATCTTCGGCCTTCCGTTCGGATTCGCCTCCCATTTCGCTCCCCAGCAACTGCAGGAAGCGGTGCGTCTCTATCGGGCGAAGTTCCGGCCGTCGGAACAACTCGCGCAGCCGTGGGTACTCGCTGGCGTGAACGTCATCGCGGCGGACACCGACGACGATGCGCAGGAACAGTTTCTCGTGACCCGCCGGGCGCGTCTGCGACGTTTCATGCTGCAACCCGGTGCCGTCGTCTCCGATGCGGAGGTGGATCGCATACTCGCGTCACCCCAGGGTGCCCAGATCGACCACATGATGAAACACACAGCTGTCGGCACGCCTGACGCAGTCCGCGCGCAACTCGGGGATTTCGCGACCTTCGCCGACGCGGACGAACTCATGGTCTGCCACCAGTCGCCGACGATCGCCGGCCGGTTGCGGTCGCTCGAGCTGACGGCCGAGGCGATGGGCTGTGTCCCGAAAGTGCCGGTCCGGATCTGAGCCACGGCTCTTCCGAAGTCGGGTGACATGTGATCCCGAACAGGGTGTGGACAAACCCAGCCGCTAGCCTTGACACGTGTCTTCAACAGCAAGAGTTGCCCTCGCTTCCGATCTGAGTGCCCAAGAACTGGCTGGTCTGGGCCTCGAAGCCGGTCAGATTCTTCCGGTTGGCGAGTGGTTCGTGCGGCCGGACGCAACGAGGCCCGAAGCGGCGCGCATGCGACGGGAGACTCCGGTCGTGGGCGCCTTCGAGACGCTCGTGGTGACGGACCCGACTCTCAACACGATCGTGGCCACCACGAGCATCCACTTCAACGACGTTCCGTCGATCATCGAATGTCAGACCTCCGCCGGCCGAATCCTGGTGTGCGCGATCGCTCCCGAACGCTTGGCGACAGCCCCCGAGATCGGGCGCTATCTCGACCGTCTGGCTGCCGGGGTCTCTGCGACTCCACGGACAATCGGCGTCGGAATCGTGGGCTACGGACCGTTCGGCGGAATGGGATACACCCATGGTCTCGCCGCAACGGAAACCGATGGTCTCGCGTTCGTGGGCGTCTGCGATTCGAACGACGAACGTCGCATGGCGGCGATGGTCGACTTCCCGACGGTGCAGGGTCACGTGGATCTCGCCTCGTTGAGCAGGGCCGACGACGTCGACGTCGTCATCGTCGCGACACCACCGCTGTTCCACGCTCCGATCGCTCTCGAACTCCTGCGGGCCGGAAAGCATGTCGTCGTCGAGAAGCCCATGTGCCTCACCGTCGCCGACGCCGACGAACTCCTGGCCGTTTCCGCCGAAGTCGGCAGGACGATCACGGTTCACCAGAACCGGCGCTGGGACGGCGACTTCCTCGCTCTCCGTCGGGCCATCGATACGGGACTGCTCGGGGACGTCTTCAACATGGAGACATTCGTCGGATCCTTCGAACACCCCTGTCGCTGGTGGCACAGCGACGAGACGTTCTCGGGCGGCGCGGTCTACGACTGGGGATCGCATCACATCGACTGGATCCTCCGGATCTTCGGGAGCCGACCGCAACGGGTTCGGGCCATCTCGCACAAGCGTGTCTGGCGCGACGTCACGAATGCCGATCAGATCGACGTCCACATGCGCTGGGACGACGGGCGCGAAGCGCGATTCATTCAGAGTGACGTGGCGGGAATCCGCAAGCCGAAGTTCTATGTGCAGGGCACGGCGGGCACCGCGGCGGCCGATTACGCGCCGGTGACGATCGATCAACTCGTCGATGGTCGCGGCCATGTCGCCCACGAATGGCACCATGCCGAGGTCCCAACCGATCTCCGGTTGAGTCGCTATGAACCCGGATACGGAACCGTCGACATGGTGTTGCCGCCGGTTGCACGGGTGGGCTGGCCCTTCCATCGGGCACTGGCCGATCATCTTCTGCTCGGCGAAGCGATCCCGGTTCCTCCGGAAGAATCCCGCGATGTTGTCGCCGTCCTCGAAGCCGCCCACGCATCCGGTGCCGACGGCGGCGTGGAGCTCACCTGTGGGTGAACCACTGACCATCGGGATCCTCGGGGCCAACTCGTGGATCGCGAACGCAGCGGTCATCCCGGCGATCAACGAATGCCCCAACGCCACGCTCGGCGCGAGTGGCGCCCGATCGGGACCGATCGGATACCCCGATGTGCTGTCCGATCCCGATGTAGATGCGGTGTACATAGCCCTCGCCAACGGCGAACATCTCGAGTGGGTGGAACGGGCGGCGGAGGCGGGCAAGCACGTCCTGTGCGAGAAGCCGCTCGCAATTTCGTCGGGTGATGCGCGCCGGATGTTCGCGGCCTGTGATGCCGCCGGGGTCCTGCTTGCCGAGGCGTACATGACGCCGTTCCATCCCCTCTCGATCGCGCTTGCGGCGGTCATCGACTCCGGTGATCTCGGTGAGATCCGCCATGTCGCCTCGCAGTTCACTTTTCCTCTCGCGCTCCCCGAGGCCGGGACGGAGATCAACTATCGCTGGCTCACCGAGCAGGGCGGTGGGGCCCTTCTCGACGTCGGTATCTACTGTCTCGATCCTGTCCAGAGGATCCTCGGTTCGGATGAACTGCGGATCGAGGCGCAGGTTGTTTCCGCCGAAACGGGAATCGATCTGACCACCTCGGCGTGGCTTCGCAATTCCTCCGGAATCACGGCCTCGGTGTTGACGTCGTTCGAACTCCCCGAGAATCAGGCGCTCCAGATCGACGGGACGGCCGGATCACTTCGGGTCGACCGCCCGTTCACCCCGGGGACCGACGGGTCGATCTTCGGGATCACGCGACCGGATGGAAGTCGCGACGAGTATCGGATCGAAGGAGCGAACTGTTACGCCCTCATGATCGGGGCCTTCGTCGAGTCCGTCCGCGGATCGAAACCGTGGACTCGGTCGAGCGACGATGTCCTGTCGACCATCGGCCTGTGCGAGTCGATCGCCGATGCCGGCCGGGAGACGAAATGACAACCGAAGAACTGCGGATCACGGTTGCGCCCGGTCTCGAACTGCGGGCGCTGGCAAGCGGTCTCGATCAGCCGGGAACACCGTTCGTACTTGTCCATGGTCTGGCCTCGAATGCGCGCATGTGGGACGGGGTTGCGGCGGAACTGGCCGCGGCCGGTCATCCGGTCGTGTCGATCGATCAGCGCGGGCATGGTCAATCGGGCAAACCCGACGATGGTTACGACTTCGCCACGATCGTGAATGATCTCGTCGTCCTGATCGGCGAACTCGGATTCATCCGACCGGTTGTCGTCGGCCAGTCGTGGGGCGGAAATGTCGTTCTCGAACTCGCGGCGACCCACCCGGACATCCCTGGCGCGGTGGTCGCAGTCGACGGCGGGTTCATCGAACTGGCCAGCCGCTTCGACGACTGGGATGCGTGCAGGGCGATGCTCACGCCGCCGCGTCTCGTCGGCACGCCGGCAACATCGATGGAACGCTGGATGCGCGAAGGCAATGCCGATTGGCCCGAAACGGGCATCGCGGGGGCGATGGCCAATTTCGAGATCCGGTCGGACGGCACGATCGCTCCCTGGTTGACGCTCGATCGGCACCTGGCGATTCTCGAGGCGCTCTACGGCCATCAACCGTCAACGCGGTATGCACTCATCACCGTGCCCACCCTGCTGGTGCCGGCCGACAGTGGTGACGTCGCCTGGACCGCCGACAAGCGCGTTGCCGTGGATACGGCGATCGCCCTTCTTCCGAACGGTCGGGCGCACTGGTTCGCGCCGGCCCATCACGATATTCATGCGCAGCATCCGGTGCGGTTGGCCGAAGTGCTTGCGGAATTTGCCGAGGAGGCTGTACCCGGATGACCCGTCTACTTTCGATCATGGGAAGCGGTGAAACGTCGCCGACGATGGTGAAGCCTCATCGCGAGGTATTCGAGCAACTCTCGGCGTCGGCACCCATCGCCGATACTCCGGTTCCGGCTGTCTTTCTCGATACGCCCTTCGGCTTCCAGGAGAACGCCGACGAACTCTCGGCGAAGACCGTCGAGTACTTCAAGGTTTCACTCAATCGCGTCGTGGATGTTGCCGGCCTGTGCGATGTCGCCGCGGCGACGACCTTCGAACGCGA
>WLFD01000145.1 GCA_009703925.1 Actinomycetota bacterium
CTCGAGATCGATCATCGGATCGACTGGGCCCGAACCCGTCACACCACACTCGGTGAACTCGATCTGCTCTGCCATCATCACCACGCACTGAAAACCCGCGAGAACTGGTCGCTAGGTCCCGGCTCGGGAAAGCGGGCATTCCTTCCCCCTCGAAGGTCAAGGACTCCGGACCGCGGTCCCTGACCAGTCCACCCACCGCGTCCCCCGGTGCGGGGCGGTCAGCACTCTCCCGGAGGTGCCCGGCTGTCAGTGGTGAGTTGTCAGTGGTGAGTTTTCAGTGCTGGCCCGCGCTCGAGCCGAGGCTCACTTCGATGACCTGACCGGTCGTACCTCTCGCGGCATCCGCGCACAGGAACGAGACGGCCCGCGAGATCTCCTCGGGGGCGAGCCAGGGCACACCCATGCGGTTCATCGAGGCGTAGCGGGGAGCGACGTCGTCCCGTGTGGGCTCGGCGAGTTCAGGACAGAACAACGAATACATGGCCGGGTTGTGCAGCATCGGCGTGTCGACCGCCGCGGGACAGACAGCATTCACGGTGATTCCCTTGTTCGCAGTTTCCATGGCGAGGGTTTTCACGAGGCCGATGACTCCCCACTTCGCCGCGACATAGTGGGCGAGGTTGGGATTGCCCATGCGGCCCGCCATCGACGAGACGGCCACAATGCGTCCGTACCTTTGCTCGAGCATGTGAGGCAGCACCGCGCGGATCGTCTTGAACACGCCCGTGAGATCGACGTCGATCATGTCCTGCCAGGTCTGGTCATCGAGATCCTGGAACTTCGAGAACCCCGTGATCCCGGCGTTGGCGACACAGATGTCGATGTGACCGAATTTGTCGAGGCCGGCGGAAACAACGGTCGCGAGTGCTTCGGTATCTCGGACATCGGCGACCATGGCCACACACGAACGGCCCGTCGCTTCGACAAGGACTGCCGTTTCCCTCAGTTCGGCTTTCGTGCCGAGGGGGTACGGAACCGTGTCGATGTCGGCGGCGATGTCACAGATGATGATGTCGGCACCCTCCGAGGCCAGGGCCACGGCATGTGAACGACCCTGCCCCCGGGATCCGCCGGTGATGAATGCCACCCGTCCCTCGAGTGGGAGCGGGGCCGGGACCGACTTACCGAACCGCTTGCGCTTCTTTTCGCCCGCGGCTGCGGGAGACGACTGCTTGCCGCCCGATTTACCTGAACTCTTCGATCCCATCGAACCCCATTCCCCCAGTTGCTCCGATCGGGGACGACGCTACCGGTCGGGGGCGTATCATCGCCGTGCTCGCTCAGTCCGGTTGCCGGCAGTCTCGGCCCGGGCACCAACTCACGAGTTCCAATTCAGGGGGAAACAACGATGCCGGTTTCAGGTCAGCGCGATCCGAACGCGATCAAAGATGTCCTCGAGCAGTGGATGGCCGGGCAGATGCCCGAGGCCACCGATGTCGAGATCACGAACCTCGTCGTCCCCCAGACGAGCGGCTTCTCGAACGAGACGTTCCTGCTCGATGCACGCTGGAAGGAGAACGGTGAGACCGTCGAGGCCGAGCTCGTCCTGCGTAGCCAGCCGGTCATGAGCCTGCTGTTCCCCGAGATCGACCTCGTCACCCAGCAGTACCTGTCGATGAAGCTCCTCGGAGAGCACTCGAACGTGCCGGTGCCCGCCACCCGTTGGGCCGAGCGCGATGAGTCCATCATCGGCGGACCGTTCTTCATGATGGATCGCCTCGATGGCCTCGTTCCCGGTGATGCCCCTGCGTACACACAGGAGGGTTTCGTCGTCGAGATGACCGCCGAAGAGCGGGCCCGCTGGGCGTACAACGGCGTCGAGGCGCTCACCCGCGTGAGTCGGGTCGACTGGCGCGCCGCCGGATTCCAGCATCTCGATCAGACGCACCACGGAGAGCTCGGCCCGGAACAGCGCCGCGGCTATTTCGAGAACTACAAGAACTGGGCCATGAAGGACCAGCCCCATCCGGTCATCGATCCGGCCTGGGACTGGCTCGTCGCCAACTGGCCCGACGACGGTCAGTTCATCGAACTGTGCTGGGGCGATGCTCGCCCGGGCAATCAGATGTACGGCGGCGCCGACAATACCGAGGTCATCGGTGTCTTCGACTGGGAAATGGTCTCGCTCGGCAATTCGGAGAGCGACCTCGGCTGGTGGCTGTTCCTGCAGCGTTTCAGCCTCGAGAGCAGCGGCGTCTCCATCCTGCCGGGCATGCTCGATCGCGCCGCGACGATCACGCTGTGGGAAGAGTTGATGAATCGGCCGGCAACGAACGTCGACTTCTACGAAATCCTCGCCGGATTCCAGTTCTGCCTGGTCATGTGCAAGCTCGCCGAGATGTACGTCATCGAATCGGGCGACCCCGCGATCGGTGCGATGGCGATCTACAACCCGGTCGCCACGATCACGGCGAATCTGCTCGGCATCGACCCACCGGTTCCGCCCAGCGCCTAGGGACAGCTGACGGCTCAGGCCACCAGTCCGGTGATGGCATCGATCGCCGTGTAGATCGCGACGCAGACCAGCAGAGCCGCGAACCAGCGAAGGGACTTCTTCGGATCGAGCGTGTTGGCGATCTTTCCGCCAGTCAGCACGCCGAACACGGCAGCAATCGTGAACGGAAGCGTCACACCCCACTGGATGGTGGTGGTGGCCATGCGCGTCGCAAGAGCAACTGCGGAGTTGATCGTGATGATGAGTAGTGATGTGCCGATGGCGACCGGCATCGGTATCGCGAGCAGCAGCGTCAGGGCAGGAACGATGATGAACCCGCCGCCGACACCGAAGAGTCCGGTGAGAAATCCCACCGCGGTTCCAGCACCAACAATGGCGAGTGCCGATTTGGCGTCCAGTTTTTCGGCGTGAGTTCCGGACGCTGACCCTTCGGCCATCACCCGTTCCTCGCCGATCTTCGTGCAGGACGGACAGCCGGTCACCATCCGCCAGGCGGCGACGAGGATCAGGATCGAGAATCCCACCAACAGGACATTCGGATCAACGTGTTTGTTGATCGAGCTTCCAATCAGCGATCCCGGGATGCCGGCCACGCCGAACATCACACCCAACTTCACGCGCACCCGACCATTGCGGAGATGGGGCCAGATCCCGACAAAGGCCGCAACGCCGACCAACAGCAGGCTCGAGGCCGTCGCCGCCTTCGGATCCTGTCCGGCAGCGTAGACAAGCACGGGAACAGCGAGGATCGAGCCGCCGCCGCCGAGAGTGCCGAGCGAAAGTCCGATGAGGAACCCCAACGGGGACGCCAACAACGCCCGGTAGTTCATGTCAACGAATCACAGGAAGACCGGCGTCGGCCCAAGCGATCATTCCGCCGGTGACGTTGAAGCACTCGATGTCGTTGGCCAGCAACGCTTCGACGACCCGCCCGGAGCGATTGCCGCTCCGGCAGATCACGTAGACCGGCCGACCGGCAGGGATGTCCTCGATCGCGATCGAACTCATCGGTACCGAGATGGCATCCGGCGCGTGTCCGTCATCCCACTCGTCGGGTTCGCGGACATCGAGGAGGACAGCGCCAGCCGGCATCTCGGACGCGGCCAACACGTCGACGGCCGGAAGGGCGCCCGGTTCGCGCGGGTTCGAACCCGGGGAGCTCATCGTGCACCCACCGGAGTGCTGTCGATGGGAACCCCGGCGGATTCGCAGGCTGCAAACCCACCCACGACGTCGGCGACGTGGGTGAATCCGAGTGAGCGCAACAGCGACGCACCGATCGACGAGCGATAGCCGCCGGCGCAGTAGAGAACCGTGCACCGCGAGCGGTCGAGTTCGACCTGACGGTCGAGGAGTTGTGCGAGAGGTATGCGCTGGGCGCCGGAAACGATCCCGTCCTCCTGCTCGCCCGGGTTGCGGAGATCGACGATCTGGAGATCCGGATCGGTGCACCACGAGCCGAAGTCGTCAGCGGAGACCCGGTTGGCCCGCTGAGCGAGGGCCGATGTCGACGGTTGTTCAGCAAGAAGTTGTTCGACGTTGTGAAGCGCGCCAACCACCCGATCGAACCCGATGCGGGCCAGACGCACCCGAGCCTCGGTTTCGCGACCCGGATCGGTGATCAGGATGATGGATTCACCGGGTCGCACGATGTCACCGGCATACTCGGCAAAGCGGCCGTCAAGCCCGACATTGACCGCACCAACGAGGTGCCCCGACGCAAAAGATTCCGGCGAGCGACCATCGATGATGACCGCTCCATCGGCCTGAAGACGGAGAGCCTCGTCAAGCTCGAGCACCCTCGGCGCTTCGCTGTCATCGAACAACTCTCGGGCTCGACGATTGGAGTCAGCCGTGAAGGCGAAATAGAGCGGAGCCACCGATTGACCCTGCGTCACCGCTTCGACGAACTGTTCCTCGGTCATTGGCTTGAGCGCGTAGTTGCTCTTGCGCTGCTCGCCGATGCTGGTCGACACGGCGTCGAGCATGGACTTTCCACAGGCCGATCCGGCACCGTGGGCGGGATAGACGAGGGTGGAATCGGGCAACGTCATCAGTTGGTCGTTCAGCGACCGAAAAAGATGACGGGCCAGTTCATCGGCCGTGCGACCGACCGAGGCCAGAAGGTCCGGTCGTCCGACATCGCCGACGAACAATGTGTCACCGGTGAACACCGCCCAGGGTTCGACATCGGTCTCGTGCTCGAACACCACGATCGAGATCGATTCGGGCGTGTGCCCGGGCGTGTGACGAATTTCGAGGACGACATCTCCGAGGCTGATCCGCTCGCGGTCGGCCAGTCGCCGGATCGGGAACTCGGCCACAGCATCGCTGCCGTAGGCGATGGTTGCGCCCGTGGCTTCGGCGAGTTCGAGGTGACCGGAGAGGAAATCCGCATGGAAATGAGTTTCCAGAACCATGTCGATCGCGAGTCCATTGGCTTCGGCATCGGCGAGATAGCCGGAAATGTCGCGCTGCGGATCGATCACGACGGCGCGGCCCGTGGACTCATCACCGATCATGTAGCTGTAGAGAGACAGACAAGCGAGGTCGTACTGACGAAAGAACATGGGGACACCTCTGGGGGTTCGAGATAACGGGCCTACCGGCATCAACCTGCAATGCCCTCCGGATGCACTCCGGACGTACCGACATGATACCCCCCGGGGTATCATGATGCAACCACCCAATGCAGCTACTCCGCGTTGGTCACCGTAATGACGATGTCGTCGAGTTGCATCACGTCGCCGGCCCGCAACTGACGGCCCCGGCGGGTCTCCGGCTCGCCATTCACCGAAACTCCCCCTTCGGCGAGGAGCATCTTGGCGTCCGAACCACTGTCGATCACGTTGGCCAGCTTGAGCAGCTGCCCCAGACGGATGGTTTCGGTCGAGATGGCGATGTCGAGGTGCTCGGCGTTGGTCACGGAAGCATCATTGCCCCTCGTCGACCGGTGCGTTGACGCCCATCGATCGGATCTTCCGTTCCTGATGCTGCCAAGCCGCCGATGCGTACGCCGCGAAATCCAGAAGGGCGAGGCCGGCGGCACGCGCCACCTGTCTCGCCTGGGCATCGTCGACGCCGATGTTCGCGTCCGGTCGGTCACCGTCTGTCGGCAGGGAATCGCCGGCGGTTTCAGCCGGAAAGTTCTTGAACCGGAACCGTTCACCGTTCCGGGCGAACAGGTGGTGGGCCAACAGGCTCGGAGTGGAGCCGTTGATGTCGTGCTCGATTCGAGCGTCGGGTTCGAGGGCGACCACGAATCCCGCACGAGTCAGCCGGAATCCGAAGTCCACGTCCGACCAGATCACCGGATAGAAATCCGGATCCCAGCCCCCGACCGAATCCCAGGCCGACAAGCGGGCCAGTGAGCCACTTGATGCGACCCAGTCCATCCGCTGACGCCGATCGAAGTATTCCGGCGCAATCGACTCCGCCGGAATCCGGGATTCCATCTTTCCGTCGGGACCCACAATTCCACCCCGACTCTGTCCCGGAATCAGACCATCGGGATCGAGGTAGACGGGCGCGACCAACGCCGGACGATCAGGTGCTGACATCCTGCGCAGCAGATTGTCGAGACAGTCGGGCGCAACGCGGACATCGTCCTGCATGACCCACAGGAATTCCGCGTCAATGCGGCGCCGGGCATGATTCAGTGCTCCCGGGAATCCCAGATTCATCCCCGGCTCGAGCACGGTCACCTCGTCGAACTTGGGCACCGGTTGACGAGGATCGTTCCAGACGATGATCAGTGCCAGACGACAGGTCGTGTCGGTCCGCACCAATGACGACACGCTCTCGTGCAAACGAGCGATGTTCACGCCGAGCGTCGGTATGACCGCCACGACATC
>WLFD01000146.1 GCA_009703925.1 Actinomycetota bacterium
AGCATCGCCCGCTCGAGAGCACGACGATCGGAGCTTTCCTCGGGCGACTTGGCCAGTTCCGATGCGATGAGTTCGGCCATGACGTCGCTGTCGGAACTCACCGTGCCCGGAAGCATCCCGAGTTCTTCGGCGAGTTCTTCGGTGTTGACCAGATTGCCGTTGTGGGCGATCGCGATCGTGTGGGCGCCGACGTCGCGGTAGACGGGCTGTGCGTTGTGCCAGACACTCGAACCGGTCGTCGAATAGCGGGTGTGCCCGATAGCGAGATGGCCGTTGAGGGCAACGAGCGTGCGATCGTCGAACGCGTTGGAGACGAGACCCGTTTCCTTCACGACGGTGATCATCGATCCGTCGCTGACCGCCATGCCGGCAGCTTCCTGACCGCGGTGCTGCAGGGCATAGAGGCCGAGATAGGTCAGATGCGACGCCGGTTGCCCCGGGGCATACACACCGAAGACGCCGCAGGCCTCTTTCGGGGTGTCGTCGTCGGCACCGGCATCGGGTGTGAAACCGACATCGGATGAAACTGGTTCGGCATGCACAGTGAGACGGCGGCCTGAGCCCGGGTCGGTCACAGAGTCATCGTAACGGTGCAAGGTGATGGTTTCCGATTCCCGGTCAGTCCTGGGCCGTGCCGGCGCCAAGGGCCGACGGGATGCGATCGGTCCACGCAGAGACCGCGTCGGCCAGTGCGATGTCGAGGAGACCCTTGACCGAGATCCGGTCACCGCCGGCCACGCCGATCCGGCTCACGGGAACGCCCGCTCCGGAACACACGTTCTCGACGGCCGTGATGTTCTCCGGGGGAACGCACACGATCACCCGCGACGGACTCTCGGAGAAGAGTTCGGCGACGTTGGCGATGCGGGCGGCGGAGATGCCGAGGTTCGAGCGAACGGCCATCTCGGTGAGGGCGACGGCGAGACCGCCGTTGGAGACATCGTGCACACCGGCGAGCAATCCGCTGGCGACGAGCGACCTCGTCACACCGGCGACGCGGAGATGCTCGGCGAAATCGATGGACGGCAATCGGCCCCCGCGATGGCCGCGGGCCCGGGCCCAGCGCGAACCGCCGAGTTCGGGTTGCGTCGTTCCGAGGAGCAGCAGGCGACCGCCGTTGACCAGACCGACACCGGGAGGCCGACGTTCAAGCGAATCGATGAGTCCGAACATGCCGACAACCGGCGTCGGATCGATGTCGGAGCCGAGCGATTCGTTGTAGAGGCTGACGTTGCCACCGATCACCGGCGAATCGAATGCGATGCAGGCTTCGGCCATGCCGTCGATCGCTTCGGAGAGTTGCCACATCACTTCGGGATGTTCCGGGTTGCCGAAGTTCAGGCAGTTCACGACGGCCAGCGGTCGGGCTCCGACGCACGCGAGATTGAGCAGGGATTCGGCCACGGTGAGTGCGGTGCCCTGACGGGGATCGACGGCGCACCAGCGATGGTTGCCGTCCGTGGTGAGCGCCATGCCCCGGCCGGTGTCGACTCCCGTCACCGGATGCTTGAGACGCAGGACGGCGGCGTCGCCACCCGGGCCTTCGACCGTGTTCAAGAACAACTGGTGGTCGTACTGCGAGAAAACCCAACGATTGTCGGCCAGAAGTTCGAGGAGTTCGGCCGCGACATCCGTGCTTGCCGGCATCGGCTCGGTGTCGAGAGTCCGTGTGGCTTCATCGAAACCAGCCGGCGCGATGCAGGGACGGTTGTAGAGGGGTGCGTCTTCGTGCAGCGATGCAGCCGGGATGTCGCACAGCACATCGCCATCGAAGCCGTCGAGAATGCGAAGGCGACCACCGTCGGCGTCACCGGTTGCGGGACCGGGAGTGACGATGCCGATCATCGCGGCACGGACTTCCCAACGCTCGCAGATGGCGAGGACGCGTTCGAGATCGGCGGGCTCGACGATCGCGAGCATCCGCTCCTGACTTTCGGACGTCATGACCTCGAAAGGCTCCATGCCCTGCTCGCGGCGCGGGATGGCATTGACGTCGACGTCCATGCCCATGCCGCCGCGGCTCGCGGTTTCACTGGTGGCGCAGGCGAGACCGGCACCGCCGAGATCCTGGATGCCGACGACAAGGCGGGCGTCGAGCAATTCGAGACACGCTTCGATCAGTCGCTTCTCCTCGAACGGATCGCCGACCTGCACCGACGGGCGCTTCTCGGCATCGGATTCCTCGTCCGAGAAACCCGCGGAAGCGAGAACGCTCACGCCACCGATGCCGTCGCGGCCGGTGCTCGAACCTAGAAGCACGGCGAGGTTGCCCACGCCGGTCGCCTGACCGAGCACGAGTCGTTCGGTGGGCAGCAGACCGAGGCACAGCACGTTGACCAGCGGGTTTCCCTTGTAGGTCTCGTCGAAAACGGTTTCGCCACCGATGGTCGGGACGCCGACCGAGTTGCCGTAACCGGAAACGCCGCTCACGACGCCTTCGGCGATCCAGCGGCTGCGCGGGTCGTCGAGCGGCCCGAACCGGAGCGGATCCATGATCGCGATCGGTCGCGCACCCATCGTGAAGATGTCGCGGAGGATGCCGCCAACTCCGGTGGCCGCGCCTTGGTAGGGCTCGATCGCCGACGGGTGGTTGTGGCTCTCGATGCGCAGTGCGGCGGCGATGCCGTCGCCAACATCGACGACACCGGCGTTCTCGCCGGGACCGACGAGCACCCACGGGGCCTCGGTCGGCAGTCGCTTTAGATGGATGCGCGACGACTTGTACGAGCAGTGCTCGGACCACATCACGGCGTACATGGCGAGCTCGAGGTGATTCGGATCGCGTCCGATGATGCGGCAGATGTCGCCGTATTCCTCGTCGGTCAGACCGAGCGAGCGGTGGATCGCGTCGTCCATTTCGTTCAACCTACTTCTCGTGATGCTCGGGAAAGAGCAGAACCGACAGTGACAATCGGTGATGACTGGTGACGCGTCAAGCGACGATGGAACGCAGTAGCGCGAGCCCGTCGGTACTGCCGAGCAGTTCGCTGGTGGCCCGCTCCGGATGAGGCATCAGCCCCACGACATTGCGGCCGGCATTGCACACCCCGGCGATGTCGTCGACGGAACCGTTGGGATTGTCGACATAACGCAACACGATGCGGTCCTCGTCGCGCAGCTGCGCCAACGTCTCGGCATCGCACGTGTAATTGCCTTCGAAATGATTGATCGGAACCTGCAGGACCGAGCCGGCTTCCGCCGAGCGGGTGAGGATCGAATCGGTGGACTCGACCCGCAACTCGGCCGGAGCACACAGGAACTTGAGGCCCCGGTTCTTCTGCAACGCACCCGGCAGCAGGCCGGCCTCGGTGAGAACCTGGAAACCGTTGCAGATGCCGACGACCGGGCCGCCGGAAGCGGCGAATTCCGCAACTGCGGCCATGACCGGGGAGAACCGGGCGATTGCACCGGGGCGCAGATAGTCACCGTGGGCGAATCCACCGGGGATGATGACCGCATCGACACCGTTCGTGGTCTCGTCGCCGTGCCACAGCAATTCGCCTTCGGCACCCACGAGCGCCATCGCTTCGAGCATGTCCTGCTCGCAATTCGAACCGGGGAAGACAACGACCCCGACCCGTAGGCTCACGAAGTTGCCCCGGCTGCAGCGCCCGCCTCGACGTGGATGACGGCGTCTTCGATGACCGGATTGGTCAGGAAGCGACGACAGAGATCATCGGCTTCGGCACGGGCCGCAGATTCGTCGGCCGCATCGATGTCGAATCGGATGCTTTTGCCCACGCGAACGCCCTTCACGCCATCAAATCCGAGAGTGGGCAGCGCCTTCTCGATGGTGGAGCCCTGCGGATCAGCGATACCGGGGCGAAGGCGAACTTCGACGTGGACCGAGAAAATCATGCCCTCAGTCTCGCACGATCGCCGGTGCCCCGGGGCACGCCAAAAGCCGTACTGAAATCAACCGTGCCAGTCGGCGAACGAGCGCCCGGTGATCCGCTCGTAGGCGTCGATGTACCGGGAACTGGTGGTGTCGACGACCTCGGAGGGCAACGGCGGGGGCGGGGGTTGCTTGTCCCAGTCAAGGCTGTCGAGGAAGTCGCGCACCGGTTGCTTGTCGAACGACGGAGGCGTGCTTCCGGGCTTCCACTGATCGGCGGCCCAGAATCGGGACGAATCCGGTGTCAGGACCTCATCGGCCAGAACCAGTTCCCCATCGATGACGCCGAGTTCAAACTTGGTGTCAGCGATCAGAATGCCCCGCTCGGCCGCCCACTTCGCACCGCGGGAGTACAGCTCGATCGAGACCGACCGTGCCCGCTCGGCGAGGTCGGAGCCGATGAGATCGACAGCCGCTTCGAACGAGATGTTCTCGTCGTGGCCCTCGGCGGCCTTGGTCGACGGGGTGAAGACCGGTTCGGGCAGCTGCGCCGACTCGAGGAGACCGGCAGGGAGTTCCTGCCCGTGCATGGTTCCCGACGTGCGGTATTCCTTCCAGGCCGAGCCCGTGAGATAACCGCGCACGATGCATTCGATCGGCAGCATCTCGGCCCGGCGACACAACATCACGCGGCCCTCCCACTCGGGGCGCTGGCCGGCGGCGGGGACGTCGGCGAGTTTCGTGGAGAGCAGGTGGCTCCCGACGATGCCGGCGAACTGCTCGAACCAGAACGCCGACATGGCGGTGAGCACCCGGCCCTTGTCGGGGATCGGTTCAGCCATCACGACGTCGAACGCCGAGAGGCGGTCGGACGTGACCATCAGCAGGCGATCGTCGCCGGCGTCGTAGATGTCGCGGACCTTGCCCGAGTAGATGTGGGGCAGTGAATCGGTGCTCACAGGCAGGCCTTTCGGATCGGCAACGACCCTTGGCCGTCAGAACTAGAAGATCGCAGGAGACGGTACCCTGCGCCGACCGGATCAGCCGACACGAGCGCGTCGGTACTTCCACAACTCCAAGCACACTCGCAGATGCCATTGCTACCTTTAGGTAGGTGACATCGGTTCAGGCGCAGTCGCTCCAAAACACCGAGACGGCGAGTTCGGGGGATCGGGCCATCGACGGTGCGCGCCGCCGGGTCAGGTGGCTTGCCATCGCTGTCGTCCTTGGCGCAGCGATACTGGGATGCGGTTCCAGCGGGGCGACATCAAACGCCGAAACGACGCCCACCAATGCATCGCCCGAGACGACAGAGACGACCGTTGATCCAGAACTCGGCGTCAAGCTGGATTTCGGTCCTCCTGCCTCCTGCGGCGATGTCGATGTAGATGTCGTGACCCGTGCACTTGGCACAGACGCCACGTTTCTGGGCGTTGATCCGAGCGGCTGTGGCTTCACGGCAGGACAATGGACCTTGGGAGTTCGAGTCGACCCGTACGATCCCGACGCAACCGGGGCGCTGAAGACCTCACCGTCGCTCAGCGGAACGTCAGTGCCGAATCAGACGTTCCTCACCAATGATCGGTCGGGCCGCTGGCAAGTGCGCAGCACCCTGATCGTCAAGGAACAGCTCTACACCTTCCAGTTGGTGAATTCAGCTTCGGGTTCAGACACGTACCCTCCAACCGAAGGTGAACCGCTGCGACCCGTGACCGAGTTGACCGCCCTCCGATTGATCGAAGGGATTGCCGCGACGAGCCGATAGATCACCCGCTGGTGAACGCTCCGCCGATGGACCCAATTCTCAGAGGATGTCGCCGGGACGGTATCCGGCGGCCACGGGATCGGCGGCCACGAGTTCGGCGACGGTCGCGACAAACGCCGCAACTTGCTGCGGGGCGGTACCCACGAAATCCAGCGGGTCGGCCAGGATGCCGGCGAGTTCGTCGGGCGCGAGGCCAAGACGGGGATCGGACCCGAGACGCTCGAGCAGATCGTTGCCCTCGGCGCCCTGTTCGCGCAGGCGCAGGGCGGCGGCCACCGCGTGTTCCTTGATCGCTTCGTGAGCCTGTTCGCGCCCCACACCATGACGAACCGCAGCAACGAGAACTTTCGTCGTGGCCAGGAACGGCAGGTATCGATCAAGTTCACGTTCGATGACAGCCGGGTAAGCACCGAAGTCGTCGAGCACGGTGAGGAAGGTCTCGAACAGTCCGTCGATAGCGAGGAACGCATCGGGAAGCGCCACGCGACGCACGACCGAACACGACACATCACCCTCGTTCCACTGATCCCCGGCCAGTGAAGCGACCATGGTGAGG
>WLFD01000147.1 GCA_009703925.1 Actinomycetota bacterium
CTCTCGAACGCCTGGCGATCATTCCGCTGTCGCTGTATTTCAAGGACGGCAAGGCCAAGATCGAGCTCGGCCTCGCCCGCGGCCGCAACCGGGCCGACAAGCGTCATGCCATCGCCGAGCGCGTGGCCAAACGCGAAGCCGACGTCGCCATGGGCCGGGCCCGACGCAGCGCCGGCCGCGACGATTGACATGCGCGTTGCACGGATCGCACTCGTCTCGGCGGTGTCGGTCGTCATGGTGACGTCATGCGCGAGCGGCTCCCCGACCGTTGACGGCTCGGCGACCACCGTCGAACCGACCACCACCAGTTCGTCGTCGACGTCATCGTCGATCGTCGCTCCGATCACGGGTGACATCATCGTGTCGTTCCCCGACCCGGCGTCGGTGGCGGCATGGAACAACGTCGATGATTCGGTGATGGGTGGCGTGTCGGCCAGCACGACCGAGTGGAGCGACGGTGCGCTCGTGTTCAGCGGCAGGCTGTCGACTGACAACAACGGTGGGTTCGCATCGATCCTCGGCCCCGTCGATCGCACAATCGGAGAGCGTTCGGCCGGCGCCACTTCACTCGCCATCAATGCCGTCGGCGACGGACGCACCTACCTTCTGCAACTTCGGGCGGGAACATCAGGAAACGATCGCTGGATCAGCCGTTTCACTCCCCAACTCCTCGGCGACGAATTGCTCAGCCCCGTCGTCCTGCCAATTTCGAGCTTCGAGCCGGTCGATCGATTCCTGCGACCCACCAACACATCACAAACACTTGATCCCGCCACCATTATCCAGATCGGCGTGTACGTGCTCGACGGACAGGTCGGCGAGTTCCAACTGGCGCTGCGGTCCATCAGCGCCGTGCGCTGAGCGCTCCGGCGACAGCACTCAGCAATTAGTTCCTCAACTCTTCCTGCAGCCGCTCGGCTTCACGGGCTGCACCCTCGGCGAACCCGCGGACCATCTTGGTGAGCAACGACGACACGCCGGGAACCCATGCGCTCCAGGTGCCCTTCCAGGCGATGTGGGTGCCGCCATCGGCGGTCGCCGTCAGGCGCACGTCGGCCCGGTAACCCTTGACCGGCATCGGCCCGGACACGATCACGTAGGCCAGATGGTTCGGCGCGTCGAAGTCGACGATCTTCTCGCGCGACAGCGGACCGCGGTTGGCGCCAAGGGCACGAATCGCCCCGACTCCCCCCGGAGCGGGAACACCTTCGGTGTCCCACGTGGCCCGGGTGATGCTGCGGTTCCAGCGCGACCAGCCCGGTGCGTCGGCGATGACGTCGAACACCACATCGATCGGTGCTGCCGATGTCGCCTCGATGTCGTAGCTGTGACTGCCCACTGGTTCTCCCCCGGTTCGCGGTTTCGCACCGCCGCCATCGGCGATGCCTCTCCACCACGCTGACACCGTTAGGGTCCGATCACAACTAACGATCAAAGGTGCCCATGCGAGCGAAGAGCGTCCTGTCCGTTGTCTTTGTCGGTGTCCTCGCTCTCGGAGCGGTGGCGTGCAGCTCGGACAACTCGTCGTCGGACACCACATCGACCACGATTTCGATCGACGACTTCTACAAGACCCCGTCGCCGATTCCGACCGGACCGGCCGGAACCCTCGTGCGTTCCGAGCCGATGGACGCCCCCGTTGCCGGCTCGCAGGCGTGGCGGGTCATGTACACATCGACCGGGCTGAACAACGAAGCGATTGTCGTGACCGGCATGGTCATCACGCCCACCGCCACGGCCGCGGCGAAATCGCGCACCGTCGTGTCGTGGGCGCATCCGACCAGCGGCATCGAGGACCCGTGCGCGCCGTCTCGTTCACCCGAACCGTTCAAGGACGTGCAGGGACTTACCGAATTCATCGCCAACGGCTGGGTCGTGGTGGCCACCGATTATCAGGGGCTCGGCACCGACGGTCCGCACCCGTACCTCGTCGGCGCCAGTGAAGCGCACGGCACGCTCGACATCGTCCGTCTCGCCGGCAACATGAGCGAGACCGCGGCGTCGAACAAGTTCTTCGTGTTCGGACATTCGCAGGGTGGTCAGGCCGCGCTGTTCGCCGGCCAGCTCGCGCCCACCTACTCCCCCGAACTGAACCTGCTCGGTGTGGCTGCCGCCGCACCGGCTGGCGAACTCGTCGAACTGTTCAACGACGACAAGGACACCGCCGCCGGCGCCGTGCTCGGCTCGTATGCGGTCGAATCCTGGAGTGCGGTGTTCGGCTACGACACCTCGACGGTGATCGACCCGGCTTACAAGGACCGGGTCAAGGCCGTGGCCGCCAAGTGCGTGATCGGCGCATCGAAGTCCAGCGAACTCTCGCTCGGCATCGACGACATGATCCTCAAGGGCCGCATGTGGAAAGCCGACCCGGCCACCACCCCGCCGTGGCAGGCCCAGTTCGCCATCAATACCCCGGCGCAATCCCCCATCGCCGCACCGGTCCTGGTGCTCCAGGGAACGGCCGACAAGATCATCGACCCGCCGACCTCGGCCCAACTCGTGGCCGCCTATGTGGCCAACGGAACGGCCGCCACCGAGCAGATGATGCCGGGCGTCAACCACATGAAGGCCGGCGCCGATGCGGTGCCGTACGTGGTTCCGTTCTTCAACTCGCTCGCTCGCTGAGCCGATAGCCCGGTAGCATCGGGGCTGTCGCCAGAGAAAAGGCGGCAGCGATCATGGGGCTGATCGGTTTCGACGTTGAGACCGGAGGCTGGATCGTGCGACCAGAGTTGCCTCAGACTCTTTAAACAGGGGCAACAAATCAACCGCCGATGAGCAGTTGACTCTCGCAGCCTGATAACTCAGACCCTGTAGAGAGAAATCGTGACCAGCAATGGCGCACGGGGCCAGCTCACTGCAGCCCGGCAACAGAAGCAGTGGGTGACAGCCTGAAAGAAGGCTGACGGCGTGAAAGAACGCTGACTTCGGGGAAAGCCCCGGCGGCGGGGTTTCGGCCCCACCCGACCCGGCGGTGAGGCAGCCGTTGAGCCTCAAGACTCGGGAATGGTCGTATCGCGGACAGTTTTCACTTGGCGGACGGGGGTTCGATTCCCCCCAGCTCCACAACGAACTCATAGTTTGCTGCCCCAAACGTGTGGCCGCAACCAGAGACAGACCTTGAAGGTTTCGGTCTCTCCTGGACCTCTGCACTTCGTCAGGCTCACGAATGAGACGCAACCGGTACTGTTGCGAAGTGGAATCCGATCACACAATTGAGCTGCTTCGAAGATTCAATGAAGAACGTGATTGGAAGCAATTTCACTCAGCCGAAAACCTCGCCAAGAGCATCTGCATTGAGTCTGCAGAACTTCTTGAGTGCTTCCAGTGGTCCGAGGATGCAACCATTGATCGTGTTGCCGACGAACTTGCTGATGTTCTGACGTACTGCTTTCTTCTCGCAGATTCTCTTGGTGCGAATCCAGATGATCTCGTCCGAAGGAAACTCGAGATCACTCGAGTGAAATACCCGGTGGAGAAGTCACGTGGTCAGGCCACGAAGTATGACCAACTTTGAGGTTCGAACGATTCCCTTCGACCGCTCAAATGTGTCTAGTTGGTCGCGACTCGACCAACGGCACAGCAATTGGCCTGTGGTTTACATGCTTCATGATCGAACACAGATCTACGTCGGCGAGACACTCAATGCAGAGGCACGGCTAAAGCAACACCTCGAAGCCATCGGGCGCAGTGACTTGGATGAAGCGCACGTCATCATTGATGAGTCGTTCAACAAGTCTGTCTGCTTGGACCTCGAGTCGCATCTCATCCGACTCTTCTCTGGCGATGGCCAATTCATCGTCCTCAATCGCAATGTGGGCATCACGGATGCGGACTATTTCCATCGTCACGAGTATCAATCCCGGTTCGACGAAGTTTTCGAAGATCTGAAATCCAAGGGGCTCTTCAGTCGCTCTGTGCCTGAGATTCAGAACAGCGACTTGTTCAAGTATTCGCCCTTTAAAGCCCTCTCAGCAGATCAAGCTTTAGCGGTCGAAGAAATTGTTGAAGCCTTGTTTGAGGACCTCGATGCCGGCCGGCGTTCCATGTCCGTCATCCAAGGTGAGCCAGGGACGGGGAAGACAGTCATCGGCATATTCATGCTGAAACTTCTTTGCGATATTGCAAATCATCGCAACGAGGAGCCAATCGATGAGGACGCTCTCTTCAGCGGACTATTTGCCTCTAGGTTCACCGCTCTGGCGGCTTCGCTCAGAATTGGTCTAGTCATCCCCCAGCAGTCACTCCGCGAGTCGGTGCAGCAAGTCTTCAAGCGGACTCCCGGGTTAAGTGATCGGGGAGTTCGAGTCATGTCAGCCTTTGAAGTAGGCGACAGTTCGGAGGAGTTCGACGTCCTTGTCGTTGACGAAGCACATCGACTGGGCCAGCGAGCGAATCAGCCTTCTGGTGTCCTCAACCAGAAATTCTCGACAATCAACAATCGACTGTTCGGCGACGACGACCCAAGCCACACCCAACTCGACTGGATCGTGGCTAAGAGCCATCACCAAATACTTCTCCTTGATGCCGAGCAGTCAGTGCGCCCCGCCGACCTTCCCCTCGCCCTGACTTCCCAAATCATCAAAAGCTCCAAGGCCGAAGGACGATGGCATCCGCTGCAATCGCAGATGCGCCTGAGGGCGTCCGAGAACTTTGTGAGTTACGTGCGCCACGCAATCGCAGGAACACAGCAAACGCGAGAGGTTTTCGCTGACTACGACCTGCGGATGTTCGATGACGTCAATGAGATGTATCAGGAACTTGAAACTAGAGAGAATGAATTCGGCCTCTGCCGAATGGTCGCGGGCTACGCGTGGCCTTGGAAAAGCCGGAAGGATCCCGGGTACTTCGACATCGAGATTGGCGGACTTCAGTTTCGATGGAACGGGACGACCAAAGATTGGGTGAATTCACCGAATGCATTTCGCGAGGTGGGTTCGATCCACACGATACAGGGCTATGACCTCAACTTTGCTGGAGTGATCATCGGGCCGGATCTTGTGTTCGACCCGGAGACATCACGAATCAAAATCGATCGCGACAACTATTTCGATTCCAAAGGTAAAGAGAACAACAAGGTCCTTGGCATCACCTACAGCGACGAAGATCTTCTTCGGTACATCACGAATATCTATGGCGTGCTCCTGACCAGAGGCATTCGAGGCACCTATGTCCACGTCTGCGATCCCGAGCTACGACGTCACCTCGAGAAATTCTTCTGAGTCGAAGACCGCCGCTTGGTCAGACAACTCTCTAGCGTCGGCCGGCATTCGCAAACTTCTTGCAGAGACTCCGCCCTCTTACAAACCAGTGGTGCTCACGCCGTATTCGGCTTGAGCCTGGGTGAAACCCTCAAAGACGAGTTGGTCGATCAGTCCGCTGCGCGAGAACGAGCTGTACCGCAGGTAGTCGGCGGCCTTTGCAGCCGCCTGCGCGTTCCAGTCGGCGTTGACGGCATCAGTCCCGTAGGTGGCATCGCCAGTCGAGAAGCCCTCGAACTCGAGTTGGTGAATCAATCCGCTGCGCGAGAACGCGCTGTAATCCAGATACGAGCGGGCCTTCGCCACTGCCTGCTCCGCCCAGTTCGCGTTCACCGCATCGGCCCCGTAGGCCGAGTCCTCGGCCGAGAAGCCCTCGAACTCGAGTTGGCGAATCAACCCGCTGCGTGAGAACGCGCTGTAACTCAGATACTGCGATGCCTTCTGGCGGGCATTGCGCTGACTCACCGATTCCGATGGCCCCGGAGCAGGCTCCGGTGCAGGGGCGTCGGTCGCCGGTGTGGTCGGAACTGCTGCGCGCGCCACTGTGGTCGGCGGGATTGTGATCGTCACCGGTGCCGTGGTCGGGACACTCGGCAGCGTGGTGGTCGACGCTTTCGGCCGTGTCGTTGATGTGCTTGTTGCCGCCGAGGATTCATCCGACGAGTCGGCGCCAGAAGCCGCACCGAGCGTTCCGAGCAGAATGGCAATCCCGACAACAACCGCCGTCGCAATCCACTTTGTCCTTGTGGGCCATTGCCGCTTTGACCAGATGAAGGCAAGACCGACCGGCAGACAGATAAGGCACCCGAGCACGATGGCACCGATGTGCTCGTACCACTGCGGCGGATTCTCGTTTGGC
>WLFD01000148.1 GCA_009703925.1 Actinomycetota bacterium
ATCATCGGCGCCGGTGGTGTGGCCCATGTTGCGGCCCACAAGGCGGCACTCAACAACGACGTGCTCGGCGACATCTGCATTGCCTCCCGCACGGTGGAAAAGTGCGAGGCGATCCTCGAAAGCGTCCGACGCATGGGGCACGTGAAAGACGAGTCCCGCCGACTCCACGCCCGCCACCTTGACGCCCTCGATGTCGACGCGACGATCGCCCTGATCCGCGAGACCGATTCGCAGATTGTCGTGAACCTCGGCACCGCGTTCATCAACATGTCGGTTCTCGAAGCATGCCTCGCCACCGGTGCCGCCTACATCGACACGGCCATCCACGAAGATCCCGACGTCGTGTGCGAGGACCCGCCCTGGTACGCGAACTACGAGTGGAAGCGCGCCGATCAGTGCGCCGAGGCCGGGGTCACGGCAATCCTCGGGGCCGGTTTCGATCCGGGCGTCGTCAACGCCTACTGCGCCCTTGCCGTGAAGAAGTACTTCGACACGATCGACACCATCGACATCATCGATGTGAACGCCGGTAGCCACGGGCGCTATTTCGCCACCAACTTCGATCCCGAGATCAACTTCCGCGAATTCATCAAGGTCTGGACCTGGATCGACCGCGAGTGGCAGGAGTTCCCGACCCACTCGGTCAAGCGGGTCTGGGATTTCCCCGTGGTCGGTCAACAGCCCGTGTACCTCAACGGCCACGACGAACTGCACTCGCTCTCGCGGTACATCGACGCCAACTCGATCCGATTCTGGATGGGGTTCGGCAACCATTACATCAACGTCTTCACTGTGCTGCGCACCCTCGGGTTGCTTTCGCACGAACCCGTCACGCTCGACGACGGCTCCGAGGTCATCCCGCTCAAGGTCGTCAAGGCGGTTCTTCCCGATCCGCAGACACTCGCCGAGGGCTACGTCGGCAAGACCTGCATCGGCAATGTGGTGAAGGGCACCAAGGACGGAGAACCTCGCGAGGTTTTCATCTACCAAGTCTCCGACCATGCTGCCGCCTATGCCGAGGTCGAATCGCAGGGAATCAGCTACACGGCAGGTGTTCCCCCGATAGCGGCAGCGATGCTGGTGGCCGACGGCACGTGGGATGTCGGCACGATGGTGAACGTCGAACAACTCGATCCCGAGCCGTTCATCGCCATCCTCGATCGCATCGGGCTGCCGACCGAGGTGCTCGAACTCGAGCCCGGCGCGGCAAGCTCGTTCAACGGAACCGTCGGACCGATCGCTGACGAGATCGCCCGAGCTACAGCCACAGTCACCGTTGCGGCTGCCGATCCGATGATCGCGCTCGATCCGGGACGTCAGCCGGGCTGAGGCCCTTTGAACACGATCGCGACGAGGGGGCGGAGTCGATGACTCCGCCCCCTCGAGTTTTCTGTCCGACGATCCGTGCTTTCAGAGCATGGCAGTGGTGAAAGTGCCTTCGGACATCCAGCTGTACGCCCCGCCTGGGCGAAAATTCAGGGCCTCCAGTCGCTCAAGCATCCCCCAGGCATAGCGATCAGCGATAACGGCTCTTTGTGCAGCTGTTGTCACTGGAGTGGTTTGCACGATTCCGAACAGAGCTTGTCCACTCAAGAGAGGATTTGCCTGCTGGGCTTGTTGCGCAAGTGATTTATTGACAAACTTGTAATACATTTTCACTTGGCTGACAGTCATACGGTCCAGTGGAATTGGTTCGACCTGTGCGGCAGGAGCTGTAGCAGCGGGGGGTTTGCCGTTCACATTGCCGGCGGCACGATTCTGAGCCTTCGACCATTTCACCCGTCCCGCGATGCTTCCGCCGCCAGCACCAGCCAGAATCGACAGCCCCAGACGCATGCTGGAGAATTCGGTCTGTCCGGTGATGGCGAACTCGATGGCGTGTGATGCACCAGCAACGACCGCACCCGTCAGTGCACCGACCACCATGCCGACGAGCGCTCCCCGTGCCGGTGCGACCAACGCCGCAAGACCAAATGCCGCCAACGCCGTGAGTCCGGTGGCAAGCCAGTTCTCCGACTCGTTGCCACTGGGATCAGAGTTGTTTATCGGATCCTGATTGACGTAGTCGTACCCATTCGCCGAGCCACCGACGACCGGGTCGAGTTGGGCGAAACGACCGAGTGCCGGGATGTACACACGTGAACCCATCATTTGATAGGCCGTCTTCAACGCTTCGGTCTCGTTGCCCGCTGCGGCCTCGAATGTGGTGTTCGGAAGCGCGGCTTGGACCGGATTCGGTGTGGTGAGAACCTGACCGTAGGGATCGAACGCCTGGGCAGCACCCTGAAGAACACCGGCGCCATCGGCGATGAAGAACAGATCTCCATCGAGCGTGGTGAACTGCCATTGCGAGACCGCACCAGCCATCAGGGGGAGTGTCATCGTGACGCCAAGGGGCAGCGCGACCTGCTGGTTCAACGGCCTCGCATCGGCATCAAGCAGCACTCCGCTGCCCGAGTAGTGAATCGTTCCGGCACCGGTTCCGCCGGCTGTCGTCTTTGCGACGATGCCGCCGTTCATATCGCGTTGGTAGGCGATGGTGAGTGTTCCGTCGGTTGCGCCCACCAGACGATTGCCGTTGTCGTAGGTGAACGAGTCAGGACCAACCTTGGTGGCATTGCCGCGATCGTCATAAGTGATTCCCGCCGATGCCGCCGGATCGGTGGTCGACACCAGTTGCGACGCGTTGTTGTAGCTGTAGGTGTAGTCGCCCGACGCTGCGCCACTGTCGGTGATCTTCTGCGTGAGCCGGTTGGATGCGTCGTCGAAGGTCCAGACCCAACTCTTCGCCGTTGGTACGAGTCCAGCGGTGACCGACGCCGCCGACAAGCGATTGTCGACGTCGTGCACATAGGTGAACGTCGATGCGCCCGACGGAGCGCTCAGCGTTTCACTCGAGATGTTGCCACCCGCCGAGATCACCCGATCATCAGCGAACGTACCCGACGGAGTTGTCGATCGCGCCGACACCATCCGGTTCTGAGCGTCGTACGAGGCAGAGGTTCGAACACCGTTTCCGTAGGACACCGAGGACACTGTCCCGTCGGCGCTGTACGACAACGTCGCTGCTGCCGATCCGTTGACTGAAAGGACCGTCAACCATCCTCGGGCGTCATAGGTGTTCGATTCCACTACGGGGGCTGCCCCCGGTGCAGTCGTGGTTGTCGTCGCAATTCCGCCCGTACGGCTGTCGAAAACGTAGCGAACCTCGATGCCGAAGCGATCAACGGTCCTGACAACCCGCCCGCGGAGGTCAACTTCGACTCTCGTTGTGGTCACCGCGGTACCAATCGTTTCGGTCGTTTCGGTGATCAGCGGATTCCCGTTCAGCGCGAAATTCGTTTCACTCTTCTGCTGGCCTCCCATATTGATCAGCTCGGTGGAAAGAACCTGACCACCACTTCCGTAGGTCACACACGAGAGAGCCCCGCCAGGGGCCTGGGTAGCAGCGATGCGACCGGCGGCATCGAACCATTTCGTGGTGGTCGGGCCATTTCCTCCATCAGGGCCGGGGGCACTGACCGTCTTCGAGGCACCACCCTGATTTGCAGACTTCGCACCGGGGCATTTCGGGGTGGCATTTTCCTTGTCGCCCCAATAGGTGTAGCTGTACGCGGCACCCGAATCACTCGTCACCGCAGTCTGGCGTTCCCAGCCGCCATTGCCGCTCTTGCTGCCTTCATAAGCGAAGGTCACCTTCGAGTCCGACTGGTTCAATCGGGACGAGATACGACCGGATGACGGTGCGTCATAGACAGACTTCGAAATGTTTTCTGCCGGCGCATTCACTGCGCTCGGATCGATTGCCCTCGTTGTCGTGACATAGCCGTATTGCGGACGAAGCGCGCTGGTCGGAATCGACTGCAACACGCCACCCGTGTCGGGGCCAGACCACGAAATGTCCATCGATGCCTGCGAAGTGTTTGCCGAGAGGTCAACTCGAATCGCGTTGACACCCTTCTGCAACGGAAGGGCATCGCAGCCGCCGTCGGCACAGAGAATGCTGTTGACCCGCACCTGCGCAGTCGTATTTCCGGAAACTATCCGGTAGGTACCCGCAGTCTTGACATCGATCGCACCGGTCATGAGCGCCGACCAGCCTCCGTTGTTGCCGGCCGGCGATTTCTCCCAGTTCACGGTCAAGGAAGAAGTGAGTGAGCCTCCGAGTAGCGGGCCAAGTTCTTGTACGCCCCCCTCGCCGGAAGTCGTGGCACTGGGCCAATAGGTCGTGTCGAGGCCGATCATGGCCACGCCTTCAGGCGAGTCTGCGAAGGTTTCGTCGTATTCGCGCGACGTCGACTGCGCATTGACGGTGTCGTTCTTCGAAGGGCCCCAGGACTGAACCAGCTCGCTACCTTCGTAACGGTTCACGGTTGTCAGACCGGCGTAGTCGGTCGCCGACAACAACTGACCCGAGGCAAAATCCCAGGCGTTCTGAAGCGTGAGACCAGCGGCGTTCGTTGCCGAGATCGTGAAGAACGTTGTGGGATCGAATACCACCGTGAGCACTCGGCCACCGAAACATGAATCGATCACGTTCGTGGACTGGGCGCTCTCGTAATCGTAGGACCGCACACAACGCGCTTCGCCGGCCGACCCGGCCGGCTCGGTCACCGTCGCCACTTTTCCTTCCGCCGTGTAGGCGACCTCGGTCCAGAATTGCGAATCATCGGGCTTGACAATGTTCGAGGCTGCGGCCACCGCAACAAGCGGGGTTCGCGTGCGGGCCACACGTCCCGCAGCGTCGTAGGCGACGTCGAACACGCTGGCGCCCTCGCCCTTTCCTTCGGGGAAGTCGGTGATGCGGCCGATGGAGACGCCGAATCCGGGAATGTCGACGTACGAAACCGCCGAGGTGGAGCCATCCCAGAACTTCACCTGGCACAACATCCCCGTCGGCGCAGCAACGAACCCGGTTACCGGTTTGGGACAGGCACCGCCGCCATAGACAAAGGTGATCTCGCGTCCCGATACGGGATCGGACACGTTCTGGATGCGACCGCCGCTCCACTTCTGGCCGAGAACCGGATTCTCTTTACTGGTGATCGACGAGAGATAGGCGCTGTCGGTTTCACCGTCGGGGGTGAACACCGAGGTTGCGTTCTTCGTCGTCACCGAGAATGTTCCGTCTTCATTCTTGATGAGCACCGGCGCCAGCCCGCTGGTGTTGACGTCACCCGAACCAAGCTGCACCGGCGTGTAGGAACCACCGACGGCCTCGCGGTAGTTCGACACCATGCCGTTGGTGCTCACCAACCCGAGACTTCCGTTTTCGGCGACCACGATTCGCTGGTACTCGGAACTCGAGGCGGCCTGAAGGCTCCATCCTTCGGGGACGCCAGGTTCCGTCGGATTCGACGACTGGTATTGAAGACCGAAGCCCACCGATCCGGGGACTGCGCCCATGGCATGCGAGGACCACGCAAGAGAGGCTTCACCTGACGAAAGGCCGACATTCATGCCTCCGACGGAATCGAGTTGCTGCACGCCGCCCATCTGCAGATCGACGGAAAACGAACCACCGACTGTCGGCTGTCCCGGGCTCTCGGCTTTCCATGTGTACGCGTTGCCCTGTTGAAGTCCGGCCCCGAGTGGAACTCGAGTGCTGTTGCCGCTTTCCGAATACGTCTTGGTGCCGAATGCCGACTTGCCGTCGCTCAGATCGCTGAGCGTGAATGTCCATGATCCGGTTCCACCGGGCACCGACAACGTTGGTGAGAGTGAGGTCGACGCCCACGACGATGGTGTGACCACTGCGCCGAAATACAACGGTGTTCGTTCGCCGGTACCGGGGCCTGCGGGGAGCGCAACCAGCATCGTGGGATCGCCGGCCGACTCACCGGCCGCCGAACGGTTCTCCGAGCCCGAGGACGAGCACGACGTTGCGAGGAGCGCCAGCGAAAGGCCAGCGGCGATCAGTGAAACAGAGGAACGGCGCCGCATGGGGGTCTCCGGGGATCAGAGGGACTCGAACGGCGTCACCGTATCACTCTGAATCAACACTGTTGACTCACCCGA
>WLFD01000149.1 GCA_009703925.1 Actinomycetota bacterium
CAGATCCGACGTCGCAAGCATCTTCCCCGCATCGACAACAGCGGCTATCCGGGAGGACTCGATGTCTTCGATATGGCTGAGTCCGGAGCGCAGTCCCTGGATGCGAGGCTCGTTGAGATCGAAGCCCACCGCTCGAAACCCTGTTTCCGCGTAGCCGACCGCCAACGGAAGACCCACGTAGCCCAGACCCACGACACCGACCGAGAGGGTCCGCGCCGAAACGGCCGCTTCGAACTCTGCGACCGTCGTCATCGGGTCGCCACCAGGTGATCGTTGTTGTTGCGCCACCACTCGACCGTGATGGGGAGTCCTTCGTCGAGCGACACCTGCGGAGACCAACCGAGCATCTCGGCGGCCTTGGTCACGTCCGGCACCCGCCGCTTGGGATCCTCGAATCCGGGACCGTAAGCCTCGTCGTAGGAAATGTGCGAGATCTCGCTCGACGACCCCGCGGCCCGGCAGATCCGCTCGGCGAGTTCGTTGATGGAGATCTCGGTCGACGTGCCGATGTTGAAGGCCTGCCCGAGGGCTCCCTCGGTTGTCCCCGCGAGATAGGTGCCGCGGATGGTGTCGCCCACGAATCCGAAACACCGGGTCTGTTTGCCATCGCCATGGATGACGATCGGCTCACCGGCAAGTGCCTGTGCGGTCATGCTGGCAACGACCGATCCGTAACCGTTCTCGTGGAGTCGCGGCCCGTAGGTGTTGAAATATCGCACGATCGACATCCGCAAGCCTCGCTCCGCTGCGTAAGCGAAGGCGAGATGCTCGTCGAGTGCCTTCGAAGTGCTGTACGACCACCGGGAGACATGGGTTGGTCCGATGACGCGGTCATCGTCCTCACTCGTCGGGTACTTCGACGCTTTGCCGTAGATCTCCGAGGTCGATGCCAGCAGGACCCGCGTGTCGTGACGGACGCAGGCGTCGAGAACGCTCTCGGTGCCGTCGACATTGGTGCGAATCGACTTGAGCGGCGCTTCGATGATGTTCCGAACACCCACAGCGGCGGCGAGATGGAACACCAGATCGGTGCCCTCGACGATCCGCGACACCAGATCGACGTCGAGGATCGAACCCTCATGGAACTCGATCGATCCTTCGAGATGGGCGAGATTCGAACGACGACCGGTCGAGAGATCGTCGATGACCTTCACCTCATGACCTTCAGCGAGCAGAAGGTCGACCAGATTCGAGCCGATGAAGCCGGCTCCGCCGGTCACGAGGATATGCACGAGGCCAACAGTAGCCAAGGTTCCGGTCGGTGCCATTCGTTGTCGGCGATCGGCCGAGCGAACGCGTTCACGCGTAGATATGCGTGCTTTCCTCGGTGTCTCCGGGGGCCGTCACAAGCGCCTTCCACCTTTCCGGACTGGCAGTAGGCTCGGCGGCGATGCCAGTGCCCTCCCGCCCCACTCGACGGTTCCTGACGGTTCTGGCGCTGATCTGCCTTCTCGGCGCAACGATCCGCGTGTCCTACGTTGCGTTTTTCAAACCCGACGTTTCGCCATGCGCAGCATCGTGGCTCGAGAAGAACTCGCTCTCGGACATAACCGGCAGAACGACATATTTCATCGGCCGGGCACCCGACAACATCTGCGGAGACGCTCTCGTCTACCACGACGGTGCGAATCTTCTCGCCGAGGGCGAAGGCTTCATCTCGCCGATCCGTTTCATCTACACGGATGGAGCGAGGTTCGACTCGGCCGACCATCCGCCGCTCTACATGATTTACCTCGCCGGATTCTCCGTCGTCGGACTCGACAGCGTCCTTGCCCATCAACTGGCGAGTGTTTTCCTCGGCGTCGTCTCGATCGCCATCATCGGTCTGCTGGGTCGACGCCTCGCCAACGAGAGAGCCGGCCTGATAGCCGCATTCCTTGCCAGCATCTACGTCTACATCTGGATCAACGATGCCCTCGTGATGTCGGAAACAATCGCCATCACCGCCACGGCGACGCTGCTCCTGCTCACCTATCGGTACGTTTCCGACCCCTCCCGCCGGAACCTCGTACTCCTCGGACTCGCCACCGGGGCGACCGTCCTGACCCGCGCCGAACTGCTGCTCTACGTCCCGCTGGTCATGCCGTTTCTCGTGTGGCGCGTTTCGCGGGCATGGCGCCCGTTCCTCCTTCGACTCGTCGCCATCGGTGCGCTCGCCGCGGCGGTGACGGCCCCCTGGGTCATCCGGAACCTCACGACATTCGAGAAGCCGGTGACGCTGTCGACCGGGGTGGGAATCACCCTGACCTACGCGAACTGCGAACAGTCCTATTACGGAAACCTCGTCGGTTACTGGTACTTCCCGTGCATCACCCCTGCCCCCGATGAACCCGACCAGTCGCTCGACGAGGTCATCCTCCGCAAGCGGGGTCTCGACTACATGGCTGCCCACAAGAGCCGGATACCGGTTGTCGTGATGGCGCGCGTCGGCCGCCAGTGGGGTCTCTATCGACCACTGCAACATGTCGAACTGGACAACTTCGATGACCGTCCGCCAGCCCTCAGTCGAATAGGTCTGGCCCAGTACTACGCGTTCATGGCAATGGCGATCGGTGGCGCCGTCGTTCTGTACCGCCGGAAAGTCTGGCTCTGGCCGCTTCTCTCGATGTTCGTGATCGTGACGATCACCGCGGCAACCTCGTACGGCACCACCCGTTTCCGGACGCCGGCCGAAGTGGCCATCGTCGTCCTCGCCGGAATCGCCATCGATGCCGGTCTCAATCGCTGGTGGCGGCGATCAGCGGACGACACCGACGTTGATCCCGGAGTTGCTCCCGCCCCGGGCGCGGAGGCCGTTTCGGAGAACTCTTCGTCGCCCTCGTCATGAGCGAACATCTCGATCCGCGGCTCCCGATCATCGTCGGAACCGGACAACTGACGATCCGGGACGTTTCGGACGGACCGCGCGAACCCGTCGAACTCATGGCCGAGGCGCTTCGTCTTGCCGAAGCCGACTCCGGCATCACGGGGCTCCTCGCGGCAGCGGACTCCATTCGGACCGTGAACCAGCTCACCTGGCGATATGCGAACGCCCCGCTGGAGGTCGCCCGGCGCATCGGTGCCTCACCGTCCCACATGGCCACATCGGTCATGGGCGGCAACCTTGCTGGCGTCATGGTCGCGAGGGCGGCGGCCGAGATCCAGAGCGGGGCGCTCGATGTGGTGCTCATCTGTGGCGGTGAGGCCACGCGGACCATGTCGCGCCTCAAAGCCGACGGACTCCGCCCCGACTGGACCGTGCAACCCGCCGACACTCCCCCGGCCGAGGTGATCGGCGATGAGCGACCCCTCGCCAGCGCGGTGGAGTCCGCCCGCGGGGTGGTCATGCCCGTTCACGTCTACCCCCTGTTCGAGACGGCGCTGCGAGCTCGACTCGGATTGTCCGTCGACGAGCACCGCTCGCGACTCGGAACCCTCTGGTCCGCCTTTGCCGCTGTCGCTGTCGACAACCCGAACGCGGCGATTCGCAGCGGATTCACCCCGGAGCAGATCTCCGAAGCGGCACCGGACAACCGCATGATCTCGTCTCCCTACACAAAGCGACTCTGCTCGAACAACCAGGTCGACCAGGGATCGGGACTCATCCTCACCTCGGTCGCCGCCGCTGAACGATTCGGAATACCCCGGGACCGTTGGGTCTTCCTTCATGCTGGAGCCGAAGCCGTCGACCATTGGAACGTGTCCAACCGGGCCGACCTTTGTTCATCGCCGGCGTTGCGACTGGCCGGACGCGACGCATTCGCATCGGCGGGGATCACCGCGGCCGAGGTCGACCACGCGGATCTGTATTCGTGTTTTCCCGCCGCCGTGCAGATCGGGGCCATCGAGCTCGGCTTCATCGAGCCGGACACCGTTCCCGGAAGCGGCTGGGGTGGCATCGGAGCCCGGCTTCCGCTCACGGTCACCGGCGGGATGAGCTTCGCCGGAGGACCGTGGAACGATTACGCGAGCCACGGAATCGCCACGATGGTGGACGTGCTGCGTTCGGACCGCGGATCCGTCGGCGTGTGCACTGCAAACGGTGGCTACACCACCGAGCATGCCATCCTCGTCATGTCGACCGACCCGCCCACTTCGGGCGGCTACACCCACAGCGAACCGCAATCCGAGATCGATGCACTGCCGTTCGTCGAACTCGATGACGACTGGACCGGTCCCGTCACCATCGAAAGTGCAACGGTCGTGCACGATCGCAACGGACCGACCCATGCTCTCGTTGCCGCCCGCACCCCGGCCGGAGATCGCACCTGGGGTTCATCCACAGATCCGGTCTTCATGCGCACGATCGAGAACGACGAGATCGTCGGGTTGCCGGCGATGCGCTCCTCGACCGGCGCCATCGAACCGGCCTGAACCTGCCGACGTTCAGTCGGCCTGGTTCGCCTTCAACCGGTCGGCCAGCAAGGCGTGGATCCGTTCCTCCGCCTTGGGCATCTCGCCGAGCAACTGGCGGAAAGCCTTGGTGTCGAACGCAAGGAGTCGTACGGGCGTTTCGGTGATGACCGTGGCCGTCCTCGGGCGGTGATCCACCAGTGCCATTTCTCCCACCATCGAACCGGGACCCAGAGTCACGACATGTTCCTCGGCCACGAAGACACCCGCTTGACCACTTTCGATGACGTAGCACTCCTGCCCGACCCGACCCTGTTCCATCAAGACGGCTCCGGACTCGGCTTCGACGGATTCGGCCAGTTCGGCGATCCGATCGAGATCCGCATCGGTGAATCCCTCGAAGAATGCCAGCCCACGAAGGTGTTCCGCCCCATTTTCCGCTTTTGTACGCTTCCCGAACATCGGTCCCCCGGGATCATTTGTTGAACGGAATCGCCCGTCCGCTTCGACGGTTGTCTCCGTCCGCGAGGATGGTATGCCCAAAGCATTGTGCAATGACTGGAGAAATGATGATTTCGGAACTCTTCGATGAGGCCTCCTGGCGCGAAGTACCCGGTTTTCCCGACCTCACCGACATCACGTACCACCGTGCCGTCGACCAGGGAACGGTCCGGATCGCCTTCAACCGGCCCGAGATCCGGAATGCGTTCCGCCCGCAGACGGTCGACGAGTTGTTCCGTGTTCTCGACCATGCCCGCCAGTCGAGCGACGTCGGATGTGTCCTGCTCACCGGCAACGGACCTTCGCCGAAGGACGGCGGCTGGGCGTTCTGTTCCGGTGGCGATCAGCGCATCCGTGGACGCGACGGCTATCGCTATGCCGAAGGCGAGACGGCCGCGTCCATCGACCCGGGTCGTACCGGCCGCCTCCACATCCTCGAGGTGCAGCGCCTCATCCGCTTCATGCCCAAGATCGTCATCGCCGTCGTCCCGGGTTGGGCCGCCGGAGGTGGACACAGCCTCCATGTCGTCGCCGATCTCACCATCGCCAGCGAGGAGCATGCCCGCTTCAAGCAGACCGACGCCGATGTCGCGAGTTTCGACGGCGGATTCGGATCCGCCTACCTCGCACGTCAGGTCGGTCAGAAATTCGCCCGCGAGATCTTCTTCCTCGGGCGCGAGTACTCCGCCGAGCAGGCGTACCGGATGGGAATGGTGAACGAAGTCGTGCCGCACGCCGATCTCGAAAAGGTCGCGCTCGAGTGGGGAGCGATGATCAACGCAAAGAGCCCGACCGCACAGCGGATGTTGAAGTTCTCGTTCAACCTCATCGACGACGGTTTGGTCGGCCAACAGGTTTTCGCCGGCGAAGCGACGCGCCTCGCATATATGACCGACGAAGCCGCGGAGGGTCGCGATTCCTTCCTCGAAAAGCGCGATCCCGATTGGTCCGATTACCCCTGGCATTACTGAATCCGGATGAACCTCGCTGCCGTCAGCCGAGAACCACGGCGGCGACACCGACCATTGCCAGAGTCACGCCGATCATCTGCTCGCGGTTCAATCGTTCCTGGTTGATCCGTCGGGCCATCAACAAGGTGACCACCGGGTAGAGCGACGCGAGAACCGCCGTGATCGCC
>WLFD01000015.1 GCA_009703925.1 Actinomycetota bacterium
CGGCATGCGGCGCCCTGCCGACGCCCTTCGGCAAGTGCGGGCACGCGGGTCGCCGGATCGAGCGGGTCGGCACCGAATGCGGCCAGCGCGGCGGCATCACCTTCGACCACTTCGACCACAGAACCAGATGCACGCAGTGCGTCGATCTCGGCGGCGAAGGGGCGGCCGAGTGTTCCCGTCAGTGGTGCAAGGACCACGACCACGTCGTGACCACCCGCAAGATCCGAGTTCGCTATCGAGCGCACTCCCCCATCCATGAAACGCCGATCACCGATCGTGACCGGTGGCCACACACCGGGAACCGCACAACTCGCGCCGATCGCATCGACGAGTTCGATCCCGCTCGTTCGATCGAACGTGACGAACTCTCCGGTTTCGGCATCGACTGCGGTGATCATCAGATTGCGCGACGGCCAATCGGTGGAGGGAAGTCTCGACACGATCACATCGCGCCGCTCCCACTCGCGGACCGTCGCCGCCGAAAGTGCGATCTTTCCGATTCTCCGATTGCGTTCGTCTTCATCGGGGTTTCCTGCGAGTGCACCGATGAACGCGTCGATCAGATCGGCGAAGTCGCCGGGAGCCTTCAGTTCAGATCCGGACTCCGATTGGCGATCACAAAGGGCGGTCAACGCTTCGCCCGAACAGATCTGGGCGGCGACGACCGAGCCCGCCGAGGTGCCGACAACCAGATCGGCATCGGTCAGGTCGACCCCCGAGGCAAACAGTGATTCGAGGACGCCGAGTTCCCAGGCCACTCCGGCCACGCCGCCACCGCCGAGCACGAGTGCTTTGTTCATCTCAGGTCACCCCCGGTCACTTCACTGCGATGGAGCGCGGCGGAGGCGGCCCGAAACAGGCCGCCTCCGCTCACATTCGTTGTGTCGCTCAGCCCAACGGGTCGAGCGAGGAACCGACAGCCCACATGGCGAAGAACTGTGCGTTCGCGCCATAGGCCTGAGCGATCGCCAGCTTTGCGCCGCCGACCTGATGCTCGCCAGCCTGCCCGCGGACCTGAAGCGCAGCTTCGGAGAATCGCAGAAGACCGGATGCACCGATCGGGTTGGACGAAAGCACGCCGCCCGACATGTTGACCGGGAACGATCCGTCGAGAGCGGTGTCGCCCCGTTCGGTCATCTTCCAGCCTTCACCGGGAGCGGCGATGTCATGGGCTTCGAGCCACATCGGCTCGTACCAACTGAACGGAACATAGAGCTCCGCGCAGTCGATCTGCTCACGGGGATTCGTGACACCGATCGCCTTGTAGATCTCGTCGGAGCAATCGTGAGCCGCTTGCGGGCTCACGGGATCGCGTCCGGCGAAAGTCGACGGCTCGCTCTTCATCGCAGTTGCCAGCACCCAGGCCGGTGGCTTCGATGCAGCCTTGCCGCCGTCCTCGTCGGTGAAGATCACCGCGCACGCGCCGTCGGACGACGGGCATGACTCGAGGAAGTGGAGCGGATCCCACATCATCGGGGATTCGCGGACCTTGTCGATGGTGATGTCGGCCAGCTTGAGATGGGCATAGGGGTTCTTGGCGCCATTGAGGCGATCCTTGACCGCGACGCGCCAGCCGATGTCCTCCGGTGCACCCGAGCGTCGGATGTACGCACGGATGAACGGTGCGAACGCACCGCCGGCGCCGATCGAACCGGACTTGCCGCCACCCAGCGCGAACTGGGCATTGCCTTCGGACTGCTTTTCGAAGGCCAGCGACAGGACACGCTTGTGACGACCACTGCCCACGAGGTGCGAACCGACGATGCCCGTCGAGCCACCCACCGAACCGGCGGTGTGGACACGGAACATCGGCTTGTTGACGGCACCGAGTGCATCGGCGAGATACATCTCCGGCTTCATGACACCTTCGAAAAGATCGGGTGCCTTGCCGAGGACGACGGCGTCGATATCGCCCCAGTCCATGTTTGCGTCTTCGAGGGCACGCACTGCGGCCTCCCGGACAAGGCCGGCGATCGAGACGTCCCCACGACGCTTCTTGTGATGGGTCTGTCCGATACCGACTACGGCGACGGGCTGATGGCTCATTCGTCTCCCTCCAATACGCACACGAGGTTTTGCTGGAGGCACGGGCCGGACGTGGCGTGAGCCAGCGTGCGACGCTTGCCGTTCTTCATGATCTGCGTGGCGGCTTCACCCATGCGGATGAGTCCGGACACCATGACCGGGTTGGCGGCGAGTGCGCCACCGGACGGGTTGATCTCCGTGGATGCGTCGAGGCCGAGGGCTTCGCGGATGATCAGCTCCTGGAAGCTGAACGGTGCGTAGATCTCGGCGACATCGATCGGTGCGTTTCCGACACCGGCGCCCTGGGCGGCGAGTGCGGTCGACACCGATTTGGTGATGTCGGCACGCATCGTGGGCAGATGCGCCTCGATGCGATGGTCGATTCCCGTGATCCAGGCAGGACGCTCACAGAGATCGTACGCCTTCTTGCCGCGTGCGAGCACGATTGCCGCGCAACCATCGGTGGTCGGCGGAAGGTCGTGACGGCGCAACGGGTTTCTCACGTAGTCGGCGGCGAGGAGCTCGTCGATGTCGAAGTCACCGGACAGCTGAGCATGCGGGTTCGACTTCGCATTGGCGCGGTTGCGGGCGACAACTTCGGCGAAGTCGCGCTCGGTGGCCTTGCCGGAGTCGAGATACGCACGAGCCTGCAGCGCAGCCATCGACCACGGATCGGCACCGATGGGCGTGAGGTAGTACGGATCCATTTCGATGGTGAAAAGCGTGCTCGGATCCGAGTTCGAGTTCTTGCCGACACCGGCGGCAACCGCTGTGTCGATGTCGCCCTGGAGCAGACGCACGAAGGCTTCGTAAAGCGCCCATGCCCCGTCCATTTCGACGTGCGACTCGTTGATCGGTGGCCATGCGCCGTAGGCATCCACGTTCGAGACGAACGAGAAAGCCTGACCCGACAGATAGTCACACGAACCCGACACGGTGAAACCGATGTCGTTCTTGGTGAGACCGACGCTGGCGATTGCGCTCTGCACAACCGGAAGCATCATTTCGGTCTCGGTCTTCTGCGAGCGTCGCACCATCGGGGACTGCGAAAACCCGACAATGGCGATGTCATTCTCTGTACGTGCCATCACATCATCCGTTCGAGGTAGTTCTCTTCCGGCTCATCCGGTTGACCTGTGTGGCGCCAGCCACTGATGCAATCTCCGCCGCTGCCCCAACCGCGGTTTCCGATTTCGGAAACGTCGCGTTCGGCTTCGGGTACCCAGACTGCAGCGACATGCATACCCACACGGACTTGATCGGCGGGAATGTCGAGGATCGACTGCTGTGCCATGACGGCATCGGTTCCATCGAGCAGGATCGAGCAACGGGCGAAAGGCTCGGTCTCGAGCTGACCCGGGTACTGGACTGGCGTGATGACGGTGAAGTTGGTGATGACGCCCCGATCAGGAACATCGACAACATTTGTCTCGTCGAGTTCGATGGCATCGACGCAGCACATGCCGCGAGGACCCACGAAGGTGCGACTGCAAACCGGACACTTCTGCCCGACCAACTTGCCGGCGAGAAGACTTTCCATCCACAGAAGCGTCGACGCCGAGGTGTTGTCGACGTAGACGAGATCGCAGTAGGAATCCTGCGTGCTGATCTCGGGTTCGGCGGGAGCGTCCCACGATTCACCCGCACCGGCGCTCGGTGCAGGATCGGCGGCGGGAACGAAGGCGAGGATGTCGTCGATGCGACCGACGCGCTCGTCGACGGGCTTGAAGGTCGCTTCGACACGCATGCCCGGCTTCATCGCGCTTTCCGAACCGGCATCGACAAGGTGGATCATCGCCGTGTCGGCGCCGTCGAGTGTGATGAACGCGAAGGCGAACGGGTTCTTGATGGTGTGGAGGTGGGTGGGTTCGGGAACCCAGGTCCAGGCCGACACCGTGCCCTTGGGTCCGACCTTGACGTAGTCGGTGCCTGAATCGGCTGCCGTGTCGGGGTCGTACTCGAGCGGCGGGGCGATCACGCGACCACCGGTGCGCACACCGATGATCTGCCCCTGCGCCAACGCCGAGAAAAACGTGCTCAGCGTGGACCCGAGTGTCCGAGTGAACGGAAACTGCAGGTTGAAGACGGACTCATGGACAACGTCTGGCATGGTTCCTCTTTCTGATCGATGATCGGCGCCGCTGGAATTCCGGCTTGCGCTTCTCGGAGAGGACCACGGCACCGGGTTGCCCCGATTCCGGCGCCCCCTGCCGGTGACCCGACCCTAGAGGTACTTAACGCTGCTGAGCAATTTCTCCGACACCGAGCAACATCTCGCCGGTCAGGTGTAGAAGGGATTGTCCCCGGCCGTGTGATCGGTGGCATCGATGATCTCGGTGACCTCCGGAATCGCTTCGCGAATGGCGGTCTGGATCCCGTCCCGCAGAGTCGCCGCGCTCATGGCGCAACCCTGGCAACCGCCACCCATGGTGATGAACACCGTGGTGTCGTCGACTCCGACGAGTTCGGCGAAACCACCGTGCGATGCCAGCCCCGGGTTGATCGACTCCACGAGGAGTTGCGTGACCTTTTCGGCGATGTCGCCGGTGAGCACGATGTCGCGTCCTTCGAACGGGTTCGGCGGTGTCGGCCTGTTCGGGTTGCGGATGACGAGTCCGGCCTGACCGCTGGTGCGCGGGAGGTCGAGTGTCGCTCCGCGCATGCGATCGATGCTCTCGGCGGCGACCACGACACTGAGACCGTCCTGGACCGAGAGGTCGTCCTCGGCTTCGAGACTGCTGATCTCGGCGAACGCAAGGTCGTAGGCGTATTCGGTACCGGCGGTGCCGGTGATCTCGACCCTGAGGCACAACGTGCCCGGCTCATCCTCGCCGTCGCGGATCTCGTGGACCTTCGCGAGTGCTTCAGTGGTCAGCGTCAGAACGAAGGCATCGGCGTCTTCCACCACCTCGGTGGTCACTCCTGCGTCGGCCAGATCGGTACTGCTTCCGGAAACATCGCTGCCTGACATTCGAACTCCTCGGAGGAAACGTCGGGCTCTTTCGCCCAACACCGTGGGCGGCACGCTACCGCCCTCCGACCGGGGTTTCGCACTTCGGGCCCCGGTCGGGACACTCAGGCGAGATAGGACCCGCGCCCGAACGCCATGGCGAAGCCCAGCATCACGATCAGCGAGACGGCCACCACGACAGACCGGAGGCGCGGCCGGGTCGACAGCAACTCCCCCAGGACGATCGCGCACGGGAACGCCGCGAGCAGATAACGGCCGGCACCGAGAAAATCCTTTGTCCCGAGAAGCGGCAACGCGAGCACACCTGTCACATAGATCGCGTAGGACCAACCGAATCGGCGCTTCACGAGCGGCACGAGCGCCAGCGCCCCGAACACGAGAAGTCCCTGGAACACGAGACCGATGGTCGACCCGGTGAACGGACGGTTCTGGAGATCGCGAATCAACTGGAACTTCAGCCAGGTGGGCGGACCGGCCCCCTGGTCCCAGCCCTTGCTCCCCTCGATCGTCACGAAGAGCAGCGGGTCACCGAATTTGATCCAGAGGAATGTGCACCAACCACCGAGGCCGGCGAGGGCGAGGAAGATCGGCGCGTCGGAGCGCGTCATCGAACGAGGGTCGAATCGGGCAGCCAATCCCTCGACCCCGTTGGCGACGTTGCGGCGTTCGATCACGCGGAGGATGAGCGCGGCGGCAACGACCAGTCCGGCCGGACGTCCTGCCGTGGCGATGACGCCCACGAGTCCGGCCCAGAACATGCGATCGCGTTCGACGAGAAGAAAGGCGCCGATGGCAGCGGCCACGAAGAATGCGTCGGCATACACGGCTCCATACAGATAGAAGCTGTAGGGATAGACGCAGAACAGGACGACACCGCCCATGGCGACCTTCGCCGGGACGAAGATCCCCGCCCATCGGCGCAACATCATCACCGCCGCCGCTCCCGCCACGGCCGTGAGAACCGAGCCGGTGATGTAGATGCTCGGAAAGGCCCAACTCAGGGCCTTCACCGCCATCGGGTAGGAGGGCCAGAACGCCACCGACGATTGCGGTCCCGGGAAGTAGACGTAACCCTCGCGGACGATCGTCCGATACCACTCGGCGTCCCAACGATTCCATCCCTCGAACCAGGTGCCCCCGACGATTCCGGGCCGGGCGGGAAAATACGGATCGTGCGGGAGGTGAACATTGCCGAACCAGACCGCGATCCAGACCAGAGCGCCGAGCGTCACGAACAGTGCGAGAGGCGTCCACCATCGTCCCGGGAGCTTTTCCAGTCGATTGCGCAGGGGGCGCGCCCGGCCACCGCCGGGCGCCACCACCGGGGACTGCACCGGGGCGTAGGTGGTTGAGTTGATTTCCGACATGTCGTGGGGCGAGATCGTCCCCCGACGACCTCCCGTCACGCTAGCGCCACCGATTCCCCGGAGGTGGTCCGGGGTGCCACCCGACCTGCCTCGCGACCGGCCCGTCGGGAGGTCGATGCCGAGGCCGTAGCCTCGGAGCCGTGATCCTCGTCGACGTCGAACGGGTCGGCATGAGCCGACCGGGCAAGCCCCTCTTCACCGATCTGTCGTTCACGGTTTCCACCGGTGACCGGATCGGCATTGTCGGACTCAACGGCTGTGGCAAGTCCACCCTCCTGTCCGTGCTCACCGGGGAGTCCACCGCCGAGACCGGTTCGGTCCGTCAGGGCCGCGATGTCCGGGTCGCAGCGCTGGCCCAGCGCCCGATACTTCCGCCGGGCACGGTTCTGGCGGCCGTCGAGGACGCGGCGGAGCAGCCGTGGGAAGCCGCTGCCGTTCTCGACCATCTCGGCATGACACCGCTGTGCGACGCCGATACGACCCGGCTCTCGGGAGGGCAGGCCAAGCGCGTCGCCCTCGCCCGGACGCTGGTCCAGGCCAGTGACCTGCTCATCCTCGACGAGCCGACCAACCATCTCGACATCGATGCGATCGCGTGGCTCGAGGATCGGCTCGCCTCCTACCGCGGTGGACTCCTGCTGGTCACCCACGATCGACATGTCCTCGACCGCGTCACCACCAAGGTTCTCGAACTCGACCGGGGAACCGGTTACATCCACGACGGTGGTTACGACGCCTATCTCGAAGGCCGTGCCGACCGCGAGGAACAGGCCGCCAACGCCGAATCCAGCCGGAAGATCCTTGCGCGGAAGGAACTCGCATGGCTGCGGCGAGGCGCTCCGGCGCGGACCAGCAAGCCGAAAGCGCGTATCGAATCGGCCACCGCACTCATCGAGACCCGTGCCGAACCGCCGGCCCGTCAGGGCATCCCCGATCTGTGGTTCGGGACACCGCGCCTCGGCGACAAGGTCATCGAACTTCACGATGTCGCGTTCGCCCACGAGGGACATGCGCCTCTGTTCGAAGGGGTCGAACTCCTCCTCGATCCGCGCGAACGTCTCGGCCTCGTCGGCCCCAACGGCGCCGGCAAATCGACGCTGCTCGATCTCATAGCCGGTCGCCGTCAGCCCACGGCCGGAACCGTCGTTCCCGGGCCGACCGCACGCATCGGTTACTACGACCAGGTGGGAGTGACCCTCGATCCGAAACAACGGGTGCGCGATGCCGTCACCGGCGGACATCGCCAACCCGATTGGCAGGACGCCGCACTGCTCGAATCGTTCTGGTTCGACGGCGATGCGCAATGGGCCCCCATCGAGCTCCTCTCGGGTGGCGAGCGTCGCCGACTGCAACTGCTGCTCATCCTTGCGGCGAAGCCGAACGTGCTTCTCCTCGACGAACCCACCAACGATCTCGATCTCGACACGTTGCGCGTTCTCGAGGAGTTCCTCGACGACTGGCCCGGCGCACTCATCGTCGTGAGTCATGACCGCGCGTTCCTCGAGCGAACCGTTGCCGACGTCATGGTGATGGACGGCACCCGCAAGCCCGGTCGTCGCCGGGGCGGCTACGCGGCGTGGGAGGACGAACGGAGGGCGAACCGGGCCCGCGGTCGGGCCATGACCCTCCCGTCGCAGAACCCGGCGAAGAAAGTCGCCGCGAAAGTCGACGGAACGAAGGCGACCAAGGCGCCCGCCAAGGGCGCGGCGGCGAAGCCCCGCAGTGCCAGCACCCTCCGACACCTCATGAAGGATCTGGACAAGGACATCATCCGTCTCGGAAAGAAGCGGACAGCGATCGAGGCCACAATGGCCGAAAAGGCCGGTCAGGTGGACCACACCGAACTCGGAGAGCTCGGGCGCCAGCATGCCGAAATCGTCGAATCCCTCGATCGGGCCGAAGAGCAGTGGCTGGCTCTGGCCGAGGAGGCCGAAGCAGGCACCGCGGGAGCCCCCTCCCAACACCGGTAGATTCATCCACTGTGATCGACGTCGAGGCAAACACAGAGGCGCTGCGGGAACTGCGCCGGGCCCGGCGCCACAACCGGCTCTCCGAAGTCCACTGGATCGATGCGCTCTACCGCGTCTACATGGTCGGCCTCGCCACCGTGATCTTCATCATGTTCGCGGCGAGCCAGCTGCCCGAGGACCGTCTCGGCGACGCCGACGCCCTGAACTTCGCCAACGAGGCCCCGATGTGGCTCGGCCTCGGTTTCGCCATCGCCGTTGGTGTCGGGCTGCGGTCCGGAGGTCGAGGTGGTCCCCTGGTTCTCGAAGCCCCCGTCGTCATGCACGAACTCATGGCGCCCGTATCGCGCGCTGAAGTCGTTCGTCGCCCGGCCATCAAGCAACTTCGTTTCCTCGGATTCGCCGGAGCTGTCGCCGGAGCAATCATTGGTCTTGTCGCTTCGCGTCGCCTTCCGGTGAACCCTGCTGCGGCCATCGCCTGCGGCGCCGGTGCATTCGGCCTCGTGGGAATTCTCGCTTCCGCGACCGCCATGTTCACGTCCGGACGACGCATCCGCTGGTGGCCGGCCAACACCATCGCTTTCGTTCTGGTGGCATGGTCGGCGCTCGACGTGATCGGCAAGCGAACAACCTCACCGTTCACGATGATGGCGGACATGGCGTTCTGGCCGATCACGTTCCGTGTCACCGGACTCGTCGGACTCGTGATCGTCCCCGCCATCGCATTCCTCGGACTTGCCCGCATCGGCGAGATCTCGATCGAGCACGCGCTGCGCCGGGCCGGACTCGTCGCTCAACTCCGTTTCGCCGTCACACTTCAGGATGTTCGCACCGTTGTTCTGCTGCGCCGCCAGCTCTCGCAGGAGAACGCCCGCCTCAAGCCTTGGATACGCATCGGCCGCGCCAAACGCAAGACGTTCGTTCCTCCGGTCTGGAAGCGCGATTGGCAGAGCTATCTCCGGTTCCCTCTCCCCCGCCTCATCCGCATGGTCCTACTTGCCGCGATCGCCGGACTCTCCCTCGGGCTGGTCTGGCGCGGCACCATTCCCGCCATCATCATCGCGGCCCTCGCCCTCTACCTTGCGGCCTACGACGCATCGGAGCCGACCGCACAGGAAGTCGACCATCCCACGCGATGGGAGAGCTATCCCGAAGCCCCAGGAGCATTTCTCCTGCGCCACCTGGCTGCCGCCTTCACGATCATGGTCCTGCTCTGCCTCGTCGCCGGGGCGGCATCTCTGGTCTTCGTACCGTTCACGGTCGTCTGGAAACTCGGACTCATCATCATCGTTCCCGCCGCTCTGGCCTCGGCAGCTTCGGCCACGATCAGCACCGCACAGGGCGCCCCCGATGTCGCTGCGCTCGCCGGACTCGGTCCCGATGTCATGGGCTGGCTCATGGTCGCCCGACTGGTCATCCCGCCGGCGATCACGGTCATCGCACTGCTGCCGCTGCTGGGCGCTGGTTCCGATGCCGCCCTTCCCGACACGACCAAAGTTGGAAACTCGACGGTGTACGCATTGTTCGCCGTCGGTGCCGCAATCCTCTATCTCCGCACACGGAAGCCGAAGCACCTGTGACCTCAGCATTCAAACTCCCGAAGCAGCCACCCACGCCGGCGACCGAGCCGCGTCTCAATCTGGGTGCCTCGCTGCAGACGCTCGACCTGAGCAAGGACTACGGCGACGGCATGGGCCTCATCACCGAACTCGATCTCGAGATCGGCGAGGGCGAACTCATCATGCTCGTCGGCCCCAACGGCGCCGGTAAGTCGACGTTCCTGGGCCTTGCATCGGGCATGCTCGAGCCGACCAGCGGCTGGGCGTTCATCCAGGGCTTTCCCGCCGGAACCGTCGAGGCCCGCGCTGCGCTTTCGTATCTGCCCGACAGCCCGGTCCTCTACGACGATCTCAGTCTCGGCGAGCACATCGAGTACATCGCCCGCCTCCATTCCACTCAGGACTGGGAGGAATACGCCGACGATCTCGTCGAGATGTTCGGCCTCACGGATCGCATCGACGATCTCCCTTCCCGTTTCAGCCGCGGCCTCAAGCAGAAGACCGGCCTGATCCTCGGACTCATCCGCCCGTTCCGCGTGATGCTCGTCGACGAACCTTTCGTCGGCCTCGACACACCCGGACAGGAAACCCTCGTCGAGGTGCTGAGCGATGTTGTCGAGCAGGGTGCCACCGTCGTGTGCTCCACCCATCAACTCGATCTCGTGTCGCACGCCACCCGATGCATCGGCCTGCGCGACGGCGAACTCGCCTACGACGGTCCGGCCACCGAGTCCAAGATCCGCGAACTCGTCGGCGGTCTCTGAGACTTGGCCGAGACGCCCTATCGCAAAGGGATCCTTTCGGAGCCCCTCGATCTCGACGGAGATGCGCCGCGGGTCAAGCGTCCGCCGCCGGTCATCGCCGCAACACCCGGACTCGAAGTCGAGGTTCGGGGAACGCAACTCTGGGGCGTCGTCGTTGCCTGCGATTCCGCGATCGTCACGATCCGCGATCGAAACGGTCGCGACCATCAGGTCAAACTCCGCGACGGCGCATTCGATGTCAAGGGCCGACAGGTCAGCCTCGCCCGACCGAAGGCATCGGCCGCCCCGGCGCAGCGCACCGCCTCGGGTTCGGTCGCCGTACCGGGAGCACCCGCCCGGATAGCCCGGGCCAGTCGCCTGCTCGTCGAGGGCGTCCACGACGCCGAACTGGTCGAGAAGGTGTGGGGTGACGATCTGCGGGTGGAAGGTGTCGTCGTCGAGTTGCTCGACGGCGCCGACAACCTGCTCGAGATCGTCCGTTCCTATGGCCCCCGCCCCGGCCGGCGTCTCGGCGTGCTTCTCGATCACCTGGTCGACAATTCGAAGGAAACACGGATCGCCGAGGGCGTCGACCATCCCGATGTCCTCGTGACCGGCCATCCCTATGTCGACATCTGGGCGGCTGTGAAACCGAAAGTCGTCGGCATCGCCGCGTGGCCGGAGGTTCCGAGGGGTCAATCCTGGAAAGAGGGTGTCTGCGCCGCACTCGGAGTCGACGATCCCCGCCTGTTCTGGAAGAAGATCCTCAACTCGGTATCCAGCTATGCCGATCTCGAACCGCCACTTGTCGGGGCTGTCGAACAACTGATCGACTTCGTCACCGAACCGGCCTGAACTCCCCCGTCGTCGCCGGCGGGTCCGGAGACCGATTTTCCTGCGGCTAGCGTTTCGCCATGACCGAAACCGCCGTCAACTACGAACTGCAGGGCTCCGTCGCCGTCATCACCATCGATGACGGCAAGGCGAATGCGATCAGCCACGAAATCGCCGCGGCGGTTCGCAGTTCGCTCGACAAGGCCCGGAACGAAGCCCGGGCCGTCGTCATCGCCGGTCGTCCCGGTCGCTTCTCGGCGGGCTTCGATCTTCCGACGATGACCTCCAGCACCGAAGCGGCCCGCGAATTGCTCAGGGCCGGCGCCGAACTCGCCCTCGAGATCCACGAATTCCCGATGCCGGTCGTGATGGCATCGACCGGTCACGCATTCGCGATGGGAGCGATTCTCCTCATGGCCGCCGATGTTCGCATCGGAGCCGAGGGCAACTACAAGATCGGCCTCAACGAAATCGCGATCGGCATGCCCGTGCCCCGCTTCGCGGTCGAACTCGCACGCAACTCGCTCAGCATCGCCGAGTTCACCAAAGCCGTGAACCACGCCACCGTCTACGACTGCGCCGGGGCCGTGAATGCCGGCTATCTCGACCGTCTCGTGCCCGACGACGATGTCGTCGCCACCGCGGTTGCGACTGCCGCCGAACTCGGCGAGCGCCTGCATCCCAAGCCGTTCGCCATCACCCGCGCCAACTGCCGCGGTGAGGCTGTCGACAAGATGCGCCGCGAACTCGACGAGGACATCGCCACGTTCGTCATCGAGCTTCCCGCCGACTGACGAGCTCAGGGCTTCGGTTCGCCACTCTTGACACTTGGCTTGCCGGCCACCCGGATGCTCGCTGCGCGACCGGGGCCGATGGCGCGGTAGGCGGTGAAGAAGACGACGACACCGATCGAACCGATCACACTCCAACGAAGGAGTGGATTCTGGCGATCGGTTCCGACGGTGAGCAGATGGATCGTGGCAAACGCATACAACGCGTAACTCGCAAGGTGCACCCCGTGCCAGAAACGTTTCGGCAGATGGGCCTTCAGTAGCGACGTTCCCTCGACGGCGAGCATCACGTAGAACGCCACGATTCCCCACGCGACCGGCCCCGCCTTCCAATCTTTGGCATAGGGAACGAGCAGCTCGCCGAGACTGAACGGTTCATAGTCGTCGAGGAACAATCCAAGCATGTGGACCAGGACGAAGAGCACCGAGAGTCCGCCGAGGAAGCGATGAACGTCGAGCAGCCACGGACCAGCCGGACGTTTTCCGAGTGCGCGGGTCGACAGGGCGAGGCCCCACAGGACCGCAAGGGCAAGTAGCACCCACGACACGATTCCGGCCGACCGAGACACGTACCACCACAACTTCGAGGCGGCGAGAACGACAGAGAACATTGAAGTCACAATGACACGCCCGAACTGTTGATGAGGTAATCGTCGATCGAACCGGCGGTCAGAACCGTTCCGTCGTCCTGCACGAGCAATCCCGAGAGACCGGCCTGGGCGAGAAGGAACACTCCGTCGAATGGTCCGGCGATGAGTGCGGCCTTTGCATGGACTTCACCCCAGGCCGCGTCGGCGGCGACGACAGTGACGGCAGCAAGTCCGCCCTTCGCCGGCTGTCCCGTGGCCGGATCGAGAAGATGATGCGCCGGACCGTCGACTGTCGACCACTGTCTCCGCAGACGGGAACTGGTCGTGACCGCTCCGGACGAAAGCGTTATCAGCGCAAGATCTCCTCCGGGATGGAAAGGATCGTCGACTGCGACGACCCAACCTTCGCCCTGCGGACTCGAACCACCGACGCTCACATCGCCACCGAGGTCGACGCATGCCCCGACTGCACCACCAGCCAGCAGTCGCTCGAGAACGAGATCGGCACAGCGACCCTTTCCGATGCCTCCAAAATCCAGCGAAACGTTGTCCGGAAGGGTGACCATCAGGTTCTCCTCGTCGACGACGACACCATCAAGACCCGGCGAAGGCCGCAGGGAATCCTGATCCAGTCGACCGGCCTGTTCGGTGGTTCCGATCTCGTCGAACGTCCGGTCGTAACCCGCCGCCACAAGAGCTCCAAGGATCGTGGGATCGAAAAGACCGTCGGTTGAACGCCAAGCGTCGATCGCCAACAGCACGAGCGCGCAGGTCTCCGAACTCACCGCGACCGGCATTCCGGCACCACGGTTGAGTTCGGAGAGTTCGCTGTCGGGGCGGAAGCGACTCCACTTCCGATCAAGTCCATCCAGAAGGTGGATCGCGTCATCAACCATGAGCGAACCGCTCGCGTCGTCTTCGGCCCATACCCGCAGGGTGCAATCGCTCCCCAAGGCCCGAAACGTCCTGATCGATTCCAACATCGGGTGTTGTCTCAGCTCGCCTTGCTACGTGCGGTCGTGGGGGGAGTCGTCGGGCGGGGCGCCTGCGTCGTGGGTGCGGCAGTGACCGGAACGGGAGCCGCTGTGACAGGAGTGGGTGTTGCCGCAGTCGGACGGGGTGTCGCCGGTGGCGCCGCCGCCGACGTGCTTCCACCGGACGTGCCTGCGCCCGATGTTCCTCCCGCAGGCTGTGCGGTCGCCGAACCGGTCGAAGCTCCCGATGACGACGTCTGGGAACCCGGGGCTGCACCGACCGGAACTTCCGAGGGCGGAACGGTGGTTCCGTCAGGCAACAGGCTCGACGTGGATGCCTGCCCGGCGATACCGCCCGAGGCGGTGACGTCGAGAGCGACAGCGGGGGCCTCGGCACCTTGTACCGGAGCGCCCAGGGCGAAGGTGGCGATGATTGCGCAGGTCGCCGCAACACTCAGCCCTGCGGTGAGTGCCCGAGACGCCGGCGCCACCGGCCCCTTTCGACCCTTCGCCGAACGATTGATCGGCAACCGGGTCGTCGGAGCGGACTTCGCTGCAATCTCCTGTGTTGTTTCTATCGATTCATCAGTCATCGTCGTCTTCTCCGTCATCGTCGTCTTCGCCGTCTTCGTGGTCGTCGTCGTCGTCGTAGTGGTCATCGTCGTCATCGATGTAGGGGCTGGTGGTGACGGTCGGTGCCGGTGGTTCGGCAGGAGGCGTCACGTTCTGAGCCGGCGGTGACGTCGGGCTCGGTCCGGTGGGCGCAGCGTCGTTCGTCGAACGGTCACCGACGCCCGACGGGGAAGCCGTCGATCCGTTCGATCCGATCGCCGTGCCGGGAGTCGAGTTCGTCCCGGAACCGGATGCTGCCGAACCACCGGGGACGACGGCAGAGCCGGCGGAAACGTCGGGTTCGCCGACCACGTTCACCGGTGCTCCGGGAGCGACTGTGGTCGAGGCGAAGTCGGCCACGGAGCTGGCGCTCAGGTTCCCGACCGACTTCGGAGCCCCGGATCCCAGGATTCCCACATTTGCGGCGATGGCGCCGGTAGCGGCGGTGACCAGAATGGCGGTCGCTCCGGCAAAGGTGAGTGCGAGGTGTCTGTTCATGAACCGCAACCTACGGGCCCCATGAGAAGCGGGAACCCCGCGGAGGGTAAAGGTTCGGCAAAGTCGGGGGTTGAGCCGGCGAGATCGTGACAGCCTGTCGGAGTGAACCTCCTGCTCATCGAAGACGACGACGCCATCGCCGAGCCTCTCCAGAACGGCCTCGAACGTCAGGGGTTCGTCGTCCGACGCGAATCCACAGGTATCGCCGGCATCGAAGTACTGAACGGTTCGTTTCACCCCGAGATCGTCCTTCTCGATCTCGGTCTCCCCGACATCGACGGGTACGAGGTCTGTCGCCGCATCCGCGTTTCCTCATCGGTGCCGATCATCGTGGTGACCGCACGCGGCGACGAGATCGACCGAGTACTCGGACTCGAACTCGGCGCCGATGACTATCTGGTCAAACCGTTCGGATTCCGCGAACTCGTTGCCCGCATCCATGCCGTTACCAGGCGCACCTCGGGCCGCGACGAAACTGTCGACTCCCCGATTCGCATCGCCGACGGATTCACTGTCGATCTCCGCTCCCGCCGGGCCATCCTCGACGGCAAGGAACTCGCCCTCACGCGCAAGGAGTTCGACCTCCTGGCCCTGCTCGCGACCGAACCCGGAGCCATCCACACCCGCGAAGAGATCCTCGAACAGGTGTGGGATGCCCATTGGTACGGACCCACCAAAACGCTCGATGTCCACATCGCATCTCTCCGGCGGAAACTCGGAGATCCGACGCTCATCGAAACCGTCCGAGGTGTCGGGTTCCGACTCCGCTCCGGTTCGAGCCCCGTCACCAAAGGCACCGAAACCGCCGATACCGGTGAAGGATCGTGAAACGCCGGGTCCTCGTCACCTATCTGCTGCTGACACTCCTGGTTCTGGTTTCGCTCGAAGTTCCCCTCGCCATTTCCTACAGGGACCGCCAGATCGACCAAGTGGAAGCGGGACTCGAACGCGACGCGTTCGTCCTCGCTGCATTCGTCGAGGACACGCTCGAAGGAACCGGCAGTCAGGATCTGCAAGCCGTGGTCGCGAATTACAGCGAACAGACCGACGGGCGGGCGGTCATCGTCGATTCCGATGGTCTAGTGCTCGCCGATTCGGATCCAAACGGCGACGGACAGCGGAATTTCTCCACGCGTCCGGAGATCGCCGCAGCCCTCGACAAGGAAGTGGCGACCGGAACCCGCTACTCGAACACTCTCGGAACCGGTCTCGTCTACGTCGCGGTACCTGTCACCTCGGGACAGACCGTGCATGGCGCGGTCCGGCTCACTTATTCCACCGATCAGGTCGACGCCCGGGTCCACCGTTATTGGCTCCTCCTCATCGGCGCCGGACTCGTCACACTGGCCGCAGCAACCGCGATCGGGATCCTGCTCGCCCGCTGGGTGACGCGGCCGCTTGCACAGTTGCAGTTAGCGGCCACGCGCATCGGCGACGGCGATCTCGACACACGCGCCGACACTGGCGACGGGCCGCCCGAGGTGCGCGATCTCGCCTCTGCGTTCAACACCACTGCGATCCGGTTGCAGCAACTGGTTTCTGCACAGGATCAGTTCGTTGCCGATGCCTCACATCAACTTCGAACCCCGCTAACCGCCCTGCGTCTCCGGTTGGAGATGCTCGAATTCGAACTTGACGGATCGACCAGCGACGATCTCGACGCAGCACTGTCGGAAGTGCAGCGGATGTCCCGACTCGTCGATGGGCTGCTGTCGCTCGCCCGGGCCGAGCGGTCGTCCACCTCCCGACCTGCGCCCGTCACTCTTGCGGGACCGCTTGCCGACAGGAGTGCCATCTGGGATCAGGTGGCCACCGAACGCGGTGTCGTCATCTCGGCGTCCCCCACGACCCTCTCGGGCCGCATCACGACCGACACACTCGATCAGGTGCTCGACAACCTGATCGCCAATGCCCTCGAAGTCTCCCCGCCGGGAACGACCGTCAGCCTGTTCGCCGAGACCGAATCGGTCCGGTCGGAAAAGTTCGTCGCCATCCATGTGGCCGATCAGGGCCCCGGGATGACCGACGAGCAGCGGGAACGAGCCTTCGACCGTTTCTGGCGGGCCGGGACCACACGGAGCGAACTGGGCGGGAGTGGCCTCGGTCTGGCGATCGTGCAGAAACTTCTCGCCTCCGAAGGAGCCGGCATCGAACTCCGCATCGCCGACGGCGGTGGCCTCGATGCGGTAATTCTGCTCCTCACCTAGTCGGTTCACCCCGGAAATCTTCAGATGTTCCGAAACGAAGGGATCCGATCCATGGCGTATCGCAGTAGACATGGTGTACGGAGTTGTCGGCGACGACAACCGACGACAAGGAGTTGTGCATGACCGGTTCGGTTCTGGTTCCGCTTGACGGGTCCCCCCTTTCCGAAAGTGCACTTGCAATCGCATCGGAGATCGCCTCCAGTCTGAGCGCCCCGATCACCCTGCTCACATCAGGTTGGGGAAGCACGGTCGAGGAACTCCAGTCCTACCTGGATGGGCGGGCGGCAACACTCGACGTTCCGGTGACGACATCGGTCGTGCCCGACACGTTCCCGGCGACGGCTATCGCAAAGGCCGTTGCCGATTCCGACGATGCCATCGTCATGGCGACACACGGGCGCTCCGGACTCGGCCGGGCGTTTCTCGGATCGGTTGCCGAAGACGTCCTCAAGCGGACCGACAGTCCGGTCGTACTGATCGGGCCCGGGGTCGGCTCGACGCGGCCGATCGCCGGTGGCGTGCTCGTGCTCACGACCGACGGGTCACCCGCATCCGCCGCAGTGCTGCCGCGGGCTTCGGAGTGGGCCAAAAAACTCCGGATGACCGTCCACGTCGCGTCGGCGACAACACCGAGTGGCATACCGCTCGGAACCTCCGAGGCACCGGAACTCGAGCGAGCGGTGCAGCAGACGGCCGAGTTCCTGCGCGCGCAGGACCTCGAAGTAGTCATCACCTCCGTCGTAGGCCTCGACGCCGCTCAGGCCATCGCCGACTATGCCGACGAACAACAGGCTGCGCTCATCGCCATGGCCACGCACGGCCGGACCGGCTTGGCCCGGACAGCCCTCGGCAGCATCACCATGAAGGTCGTGCATCTGGCCGGTTGTCCCGTACTCGTGCAGAAACCCGTCTCCTGACGCGTGGTCGGCGACATCATCCCCAACACCTAGCCTTCAGGCCATGTCCGAGATCAACTCCTCCCCCGTCTTCGACCATCCCGATCGCCATGTCGGATTCCGGGGTGCATTCAATTTCCGCGATCTCGGCGGTTATCGGGGCCACGGCGGCAAATCGGTCAAGTGGCGCACCCTGTTCCGTGCCGATGCGCTGCACCGACTCGACGAGGTCGAACTCGACGAACTCGCCGCTCTCGGCATGCGCAGCGTGCTCGATCTGCGCACAGCCACCGAGGTCGATCACGGCCGGATCGAAGCAGACCACCTCGGAATCCTCCATCTTCATTTCCCGGTACTCGGGCAAGCGTGGGAGCCCAAGGATCTCGATCCCGACGCCGATGCCGGTGATGTGCTCGGCAGTCTCTACATCGAGATGTTGACCGTCGGGGCACCGGCACTCGCCAACTCGCTGCGCACCATCGCCTCGATCGAATCGCTCCCCGCCGTGTTCCATTGCGCCGCCGGCAAGGACCGCACCGGCGTTCTCGCCGCCATGGTCCTGTCGCTTGTCGGCGTCGACGAGGAAACCATCGTGGGTGACTACGCCCTCACCGGGATCGCCATGGATTCACTCGTCGAACGGCTCAAGCAGGACAGCCCCGAGGCGCTGACCGCCATGAACGATCAACCCTCCGCCTATCTCGCCACGCCACCCGAGGCCATGACGATGTTCCTCGCCCATGTGAACTCGACCTACGGATCGATGACCGGTTACGTGAACCACATCGGCATCGAGTCCGACGTCATCGACTCGCTTCAGGCGAATCTTCTCGACTGAAGCGGCCGGGTCAGTTCAGCGACGGCGACGTTGCCAGATCAGGACGGCAGCAGCCGCGAAAAGCGCTGCGGCGAGTGCGATCACGAGCTTCGACTTTCCCGGCTTTGCCGGTGACGAAACGATTGGTGAACCGGTGAACGAAGGTGCCCGTCGGGGCATCTGCGGAGCGGTGTCGATGAGGATCTCCTCACCGACTGCATCCACGATCACGGCGTCGGCTTCGGCGAGTACTTCGACAGTCGAATCGGCGGTGCGCACGATGACATCGTCACCGGCTTGGGTGATCTCGATGTCGGCATCGGCGGTGTGGACGATCGTCTCGCCACCTCGGGTGACTTCGATCTCGACACCTTCGGGAAGACCGGGGGTGACCGGATGGTGTTCGAGAATGGCATCGACGGGCGCAGGTTCCGTCGACGATGGAACCGGGCGACCGCGACCGCGCTGGGGGTTATACGACGACATCGGATTCTCCTGACGGGAGCGCAACAGCGGCAACAGCCGGGTTCGCCCCGGATGTTCCGGCAAGCTCGGGGACAACGGTACTCAGGAGCACGTCGAATTCGACAGCGGCCTCGCTGGCGCCTTGACGGTTGCCGAGACCGTGGATCGGAAGGGATTGTGCCGATGCCTCGGCAACAGCCGCCCGCAGATGGACGGGAGCAAGCACCTGATCGCCGTACTGCTCGAGCAGTGCGGTGTGCCAGTAATGCGCATCGCGGGTCCGACCGAGGCGGTTGACGGCGACACCGGCGATCGCGGGACGTCCGTCGCGACGGGACGCTATGCGGGAGATCGTTTGCTGGATGTTGGCCACTCCGTCCGAAGCCCACGCGCCGGGTTCGGTGACGATGAGCGCCCGATCGGCGGCGAACAGACCGTTGATCGTGAGCAGACCGAGCGACGGTGGGCAGTCGATGACGACGAGGTCGTAACCGTTGTTCTCGAGCGCCTGCTGCAATCGGTCCTGCGCTCCGATGGCGTCATTGGCGAGGTGCGGTTCGCGGGCGGCAAGTGCCGGGGTGCTTGCCAGGGCGTCAGGAGCGGTTCCGCCCGGAACCGTCCAGGCGGAGGGCACCGCCAGCGAGCGAGCCGATCCGGGTCGGTCGACCTCGAGAGCGGTGTCGACGGTGGTTGCCGGCTCCCAGATGCCGAGTCCGCTGGTGGCGTTGGCCTGCGGATCGAGATCGACCACCAGCACCTTCGCTCCGCGGAAGGCGGCGGCAGAGGCAAGGCCGAGGGCGACGGTGGTTTTGCCCACGCCGCCCTTCTGATTGACCACGGCGACAACAGGCATGGCACAAAGGTACCGCGGGACCCCGCCGCAGGCCGACAATCATCGGGGAAATCGGAGCTTTGAGGAATAAGCGGCGTCCATTTGCTGCTTACCCGACCATGACAGTCACCCAAGGACAGCCCGCGCCCGATTTCACCCTCCCCGATCAGGACGGATCGGCCGTATCGCTCGCATCGCTCGGTGGGCAATGGGCGGTCGTGTACTTCTACCCGAAGGACGACACGCCCGGATGCACGGCCGAGTCGTGTTCGTTCCGGGATAGCTACGAGGCCTTCACCGATGCCGGCGCCAAGGTCGTCGGGATCAGTTCCGATTCGGTGGAATCACACAAAGCCTTCGCCCTCAAGTACAACCTTCCGTTCACGCTGCTTGCCGATGTCGACGGAACCGCCCGCAAGGCGTTCGGCGTGGGCAAGACCTTCGGCCTCATTCCCGGGCGCGTCACGTATGTGATCGATCCCGAGGGCATCGTGCGCGGCACGTTCACGTCGCAGTTCAAGCCCAAGAAGCACATCGACGAGGCTCTCGCCATCATCTCGGGTTCCTGAAGATTGCTTGGTGACGGAATGTTCGAACATTCCGTCACCAACTGTTTGTTCAGTCGAAGCCCTTGAGGACGCCCATCTTCCGAAGCAACTTCATGTCCGCAAGAAAATCCATCTGGCCCTGAAGTAGATCCTGCGACCCGTTCGAGCCATTGCTCGGAGGACGGGCCGCGACGTTTGTCGGAGGCCGCATCCGTACCGGTTGGCCGACAGCCGATGAACCGTTTCCGCCGACCGCTGCGCCCGGTTGCACCGGGACTCGGGCGGCTGACGGTGGCCTCACCGTCGCGCGATTCGCTGCCGAGGCCGGGGCGCTTGCCTTGCTTGCTCTCCCGTAACTTCCGCTCACTCCGGCCGACTTGCTGTACTTCGCGTCGTTCAGAACGATGCGAACCAGATCGTTGTTCTCGGGGATCGACTTCTGATAGCGGACCCAGCGGATCTTGCCGATGATGGAACCCGCGGCGATTCCGGCAAGAAGGCCGACGAACACTGTTGCGAAGTCGACGTCCGAAACGGTACCGAGGGCTATCTGCACTGCCAAGTTCGCGAAACCGGCGAGCGTGCCGATGATTCCGCCGAACACCATCGCCGCCAGCGGCGCGAACGATGCCGGAGCCACAAGGCTGCCGGCCGCGCCGGCCATGGCCACGAGGCCCATGCCCAGCCAGGTTGTCCAACTCGGATCCTGCACCGACTCTCCCGACGGATCGTCCATTGCGAGCGGACTCTGGTTCGCGTAGTCGTAGCCGTTGGCCGATCCCCCGGAGACCGGATCGAGCTGAACGAAACGGCCGAGAGCGGGAACGTAGACGCGCGATCCCATCGCGACAATTGCGACCGCGAGTGCCGCGGTTTCATTGCCCGTCGCGGCCTGCCACGAGAGATCCGGGAGGCCCGGATCCGCAGGAGTCGGAGCGGTGAGCAACTGACCGAACGGATCGAACACCGCGACGTCTCCGATCAGGGATCCGGCATCGTCGGTGGAGAAGAACCGGTCGCCCGAGATCGTCGTGTAGTCCCACTGGTTCGGTACCGCAGGTGCCAGCGATCGGGTGAACAGGACGCCACCCGGCAAGGTCATGATCTGTGCGACGGGGCGCTTCTCCTGATCGAGAACAATGCCTCCGGAGGCATAGAACACGGTTGTCGTGGCACCGGCCACTGTGGTCCGCTTGGAGAAGATCGCACCGTTGACATCGCGGTCGTAGCCGATTGTGATGGTTCCATCGGAGACCTCGACCAGAAGATTCGATGCGTCGTAGGTGAATGTGTTCGAACCCAACGTCGTCGCGTTGCCGCGCTCGTCATAGACGATTCCGCCCGACGCGGTCGGATCGTTGGTCCCCGTCAGACGATCGGCCGAATCGTACGCGTAGGCATAATCCGCCGAGGAAACACCGTTCACCGTCTGCCTCTGCGTCGACCGATTCGAGTTGGCGTCGTACGTGTAGTCCCAGGACTTCTGTTCCGACACAAGTCCGGCACTCACCGATACCGCCGAGAGTCGACTCGATGCGTCATGCGTGTAGTCGAACGTCGACGTGCGTCCGTTGGCGGCGAGGGTCGCCCGGGAGGTCGCTCCTCCGGCGGAGAGAACGCGGCTGGAGGTGAAACTTCCGCCGTTGCCTGCCGTGCGCACGGCGGAGACGAGACGATCCGAATTGTCGTAACCGAATGTCGAGATGACACCGTTTCCGTTGGTCACCGTCGTCGGCAGGCCGAGATCGTCATAGCCGACGGTCGCCATCGTTCGGCCATCGATCGCAATCGACTGAAGTCGTCCGAACTCGTCATAGGTGTTGCTGGAAACCGATGGAGCCGACCCCGGGGCCGTCGTCGTCGCGGATGCAGCCTGTCCGGTACGGGTGTCATACGTATTGACGACGACCACCCCGAACGGGTCGATCGTCTGAACCGTTCGTCCGGCGAGATCAACCTCGACCGAGGTCGTGGTGACTTCGGTGCCGAGGGTCGCCGTCACCGAAGACATCAACGGGTTGCCGCCGACGGCGTAGTCGTAAACGGACTTGGTGACCCGTCCCATGTTCAGCGTCTCGGTCGAGAGAATCCGGCCCGCCGAGTCGTAGATCATGCACTGGGTTGCGCCGTTCGCCATCGCCGTCGCAGCGACTCGTCCGGCCGCGGTGTACCACTGCTGTGCCGAAGGCCCGTCGCCACCATCCGGACCCGGAGTGATCGTGCCCTTCGAAGCGCCGGCCTGCACAACACTCTTCGCTCCGGGACACGGCGCCGTGGCCGACTCCTTGTCGCCCCACCATGTTGATTGCAGTGCGTTCCCGCCCGGCAGCGTGGATGTCACGGCCCGGCTCCAGCCCGCGGCCTCGTACGTCACCTTCGAGACCGACCCGGCGCCATTGGCACGCGATGTCAGCAAGCCGGTCGCCGGGTTCGAGTACGACGAGCGGGAGATGTTTTCGACATCGGACCGCACCGCATTCGGATCGATCACATTCATTTCGGTGGCGTAGCCGTACTGCGGCCCGAGGCGATCGGTGGGAATCGACTGCGAACCGCCGCCGGTGTCCGGCCCCGCCCAGGTCAGATCGATCGATGAACGCGACTCGCCCGATGACACGTCGACCCGAATGGAAACCGGCCCTGCCGGCAACGACACGGCGTCGCATCCACCGTTCTCACAGGCGATGTTGGCCACGCGGAGTTTTGCATTGGTGTTGCCGGACTGGAACCGGTACGAACCGGCCTGACCGATCGTGAGCGCGCCGGTCATGAGGGCGGACCAACCCGCGTTGTTCCCCGCCGGTGACGAATCCCAGTTGAGGGTCAGCGAGGGCGCCAACTTGCCCCCCATGACCGGACCGAGTTCCTGGATGGCGTTGTCACCACGCTCGGAGGCCGAGGGCCAGTACGTGACGTCGAGGCCGCGCATGGCCACGCCTTCGGCAGAATCGGCATAGGACTCGTCGTACTGACGCAGTGTCGCCTGCGCCGAACTCAAGTCGCGCGACGGACCCTTGGTCTCGACGAGGAGACCGTCCACGAATCGATTGGCGGTCACGAGGCCCGTGAAATCGCTCACCGACAACAGCTCACCCGACGCGAAGTTCCAGGAACTCACCCGCTCCTGCCCGAGGATGTTGCTCTCCCTCAGGGCGAAGAACGTCGTGGAATCGAAGGTCACGGTTCCGAGCTCACGCCCCAAGCAGCCGTCGCTCACTGTCGTCTGCGATCCCTCGTTGATGTACGTCCGCGTGCAACGGGTACCACCGACCGACGGAGCGGGTTCCGTTGCGCTGAGAACTCGGCCTTCGGGCGTGTAGAGGATCTCGGACCAGTAGGCGGAATCGTCAGGCGAGATCAGATTCGATGCTGCCGCAACCGCGACGAGCGGCGAGCGGGTGCGGGCGATGCGCCCCGCCGCGTCGTATGCGACGTCGGAAACCACAGCTCCATCTGCACCGGCCTCCGCGTAATCGACCATGCGACCGATCGACACCGAACCGTCGGGAAGGGTCACGTAGGAAACGGAACTCGTCGAGCCGTCCCAGAACTTCACCTGGCACACCATGCCGGTCGGAGCGGCTACGAAACCGGATACCACCTTCGGACACGAGCCGCCGCCGTAGATCAGATCCACGGAACGCCCCGAGACCGGATCGGTGATCGAACGCAGAAGCCCACCGGCCCACTCCTGCTGCAGCATCGCTTTCCCGTCACTGGACACGCCGGTGAGGTTTGCGGTGCCGTCGCCGTTGTCGTCGAGGAATGTCGATGTCGATCCCTTCGATGTCACCGACCACGACTTGTCGGGATTGGCGATGATCACGGGAGCCAGACCCGATGTGTCGAGCGAGTCGCCCGAGAGTTTGACTGCATCCCACGAGCCGCCCGCACCTTCGCGGTAGTTCGAGACCTGTCCGTTCTTCGCGACGAGCCCGACGCTGCCGTCCTCGCGCGTCACGACCGACACGTAGGCGCTGCCGCTCGACGACAGAAGTTTCCAACCGTCCGGTACTCCGGGGTCCACCGGATTCGATCCTTGGAACTGGAGGCCGATGCCGACCGAACCGCCGAGCGACTGCATCGCATGCGACGCCCACGAGTAGGCCGCCTCACCCGACGAGAGGTTGGTGGCGACCCCGCCGACCGTGTCGACATCCTGCACATCCGCCAGTTGAGTATCCACCGAGAACGTACCGGCAACCGATTGTTGCCCGTCGCTGGTCGCGATCCATGTGTAGGCCTGTCGATCGGTCAGGGTTCCGAGAGGGATGCGCGCACTTGCACCGTTCTCCTTGAACTGCTTGGACCCGAATGTCGACGTGCCACCCGAGAGATCGGTGACGGTGAAGTTCCATGCGCCGGTCGCCCCCGGAACCACGAGCGTCGGCGAGAGTGAACTCGACACCCACGAGTCTGGAGCGACTGTCGCTCCGAACCACAGGGGCACCCGCTCACCGGAACCGGTACCCGCCGGCAGTGCCGGAAGATCGACCGGATTCCCGGCGGCACCGCCGGCCGAACGCGACGGGGAATCGTTCGAGCCCGCGCAGCCTGAGGCCAACAGGGCGAACGAAACACCGACTGCTGCGATGCCGAGAAGAAGCGGGCGGATGCGGGGCGCAGTGGAGATCGATGCCATGAGTCAACACTGTAGACTCCGGATCACCATCGCCCGGCATCACCTCGGCATCATCCCGGGGTGTACCTCGTCGGATCGGAAACTCCGGCATCGGCGAAACCCTTCGCCCGCAGGAGGCAGGCCTCGCAGTGTCGACATGCACCCCCGTCGGCGCCGGGGTCGTAACAAGTCGAGGTGCGGCTGTAGTCCACGCCGAGTCCCAGGCCGAGCTCGACGATCTGCCCCTTCGTCAGGGCGATGAGCGGCGTGTGGATCACCAATGGATCTCCCTCGACCCCGGCACGGGTCGCGAGGTTGGCCATCGACTGGAACGCTTCGATGAACTCGGGGCGACAATCGGGATAGCCCGAGTAGTCCACCGCATTCACTCCGATGTACACATCGGACGAACCGCGCACTTCGGCAACCGCCAACGCGAAGCTCAGGAAGATGGTGTTGCGCGCCGGGACATACGTGATCGGAACACCGGAATCGCCGGGCTATTCCGCCGCAAGTTCCTCCAGTGACTCATGCTTCGGAACGTCGAGCGACCCGTCGACAAGAGCCGAACCACCGAACGCGGCGAGATCGATGTCGGCGATGAGGTGCTCGACGCCTTCCGACGCAGCGATCGCTGCGGCGCATTCGAGTTCGACGGTATGCCGCTGTCCGTAACGAAAACTCAGTGCAACGGGCGTGAAACCCTCGGACTTCGCAATGGCAAGACACGTCGTCGAGTCGAGACCGCCCGAGAAGAGCACAATGGCGATGCGACTCGTGGCTGCCCCGGTCACTGGATACCGCTCCACAACAGCCGTTGCGCGCCTGCGGGATCGTCGACGAGTTCGCGCACCGTGTCGAACACCATGACCGGCCACTCGGCACCATCGGCCTCGGGCCATTCCGGAAGGTCACCGGAGTTCGGATCTCCGGCGCGGGCGAACGCCAACCACGCGTCCTGCATGGCGTCGGACAACCGGCAGAGGTCCTCCCCCGCTTCACCGCCGAGGAAAATCGATGCACCCGGGTTGTCGAGCACTCCGAAGACGAAGGGGATCTCGAGCGCGTGGCACGATCCGAGCACGCCGCCGAACGCGGGGCTCTTCCAGGAGAAGAGGTACTGCCATGTCGGGGCGAGGCCGTGCATGCGCGCCTCGATCAGCCGCAGCGCCGGGATCCGGAAACCGGAGTCGGTCAGCACCGCGCTCCAGAGTTCATCTGGTGACGCGTCGGGAAATGCTGCGGCATAGACGTCGTGAACCTCGTGCCTGTCACCGAATACGCGTTCGAGCCGATCGAGGAGTTCCGGATGATCGAGGCTGCTCGGGCTCATCAGGCGGAAGAGGTTCCACTCGTCGAGATTCGTTCCGGTGAGCAACGGAACGTCCGCAGCCTCTCCCGACATGACTGCAGCGAGCGGGTCCATCGGCAACCATTCGCCATCGACCACGGGCTGCGACGCCATGGCCAGCGCCAGCCCGGTCGGACCGGCGATTGCCGACGTGTCGGCGAACAGTGCCCCTTCGACCGAGCCGCCCGCGTCGATGATCGTCTCGGCCGAAGCGGCAAGAACATCCTCGATCGACGTGGCGCCGAGTTTCGCCATGACGCGGGACGTGATCACCGAGGCAGTCTCCGGCGTGAACGTGTTGGACGCAGCCCCGCTCTGCGCAATGGCCCGGTGGAAAAGCCCGCGTGCCGCCGGCAGCGCGAGAAGCGTGGACACACTCATCGCCCCGGCCGATTCGCCGAAGATCGTCACGTTGTCGGGATCGCCGCCGAAAGACGCAATGTTCTGCTTCACCCATGCAAGCGCCGCCGCCTGGTCGAGCAGACCGTTGACCCCACTGGAGCGGTACCGGGAATCGAGATCACCGAGCCAGAGAAAACCGAGTGCACCGAGGCGATAGTTGATCGTGACCACGACGACGTCACCACGCGTCGCCAGCGAACTTCCGTCGTACCAGGGAATCGACGACGAACCGCTGTTGAAACCGCCACCGTGGATCCACACCATCACCGGCCGTTTCGTTTCGTCGCATCCGGGGGTGAACACGTTGAGGAAGAGACAATCCTCCGACATGTCCTTGACGGCATCACCGAGGAATGCGGTGATGCCACCTGCGGACTGCATGGCCGTGGCACCGAATTCGCGACCAGAGCGGACTCCGTCCCACGATTCGGGCGGCGCAGGCGGCATGAATCGACGGTCTCCGATGGGTGATGCCGCATACGGGATCCCGCGGAACTGCCAGATGTCGCCGTCGGCGAATCCTTCGATCCGGCCCTGCGTGGTCGCAACAATCCCGGTTTCGTCCATGAATCCCGCTCTCCGCTCACTCTGTGATGTTTCGCCACGCTACCCGTCGCAAAGAATCCGCTCCCGGCGGTATCGAATCGGAGTTCGCGGGTGTTGACTGCCAGCGTGAGCATTCCGTCAGACACTCCAATCGACATCCCCACGTCGTCGCCATCGTCCGCCCCCGGGTCCGTCACCGGTTCCCCCCGCAAGGTGCTGGTCGCAGGGGCGACCGGGTACATCGGAAGGCGGCTCGTCGCCGAGCTCGTCGAGGCCGGCCACAGCGTGAGGGCGATCGCCCGCAATCCCGCCAAGCTGGCCGACGAGGAGTGGGCCGACCGCGTCGAGATCGTGACCGGCGACGTGCTCGATCCCGCATCGCTGGTTCCCGCCTTCGCCGACGTCTCGGGCGCGTACTACCTCGTGCACTCGATCGGAGGCAGCGGCGATTGGGAGGAACGCGATCGCCTCGCGGCCGCCAACTTCCGCGATGCCGCCGCCGCCGCCGGCGCGACCCAGATCATCTATCTCGGCGGTCTCGGTGACGATGCCGGTGCATCGCTCTCGCCTCACCTCAAGAGCCGCCACGAAGTCGGCCAGATCCTTGCGTCCGGCCCGGTGCCCACAACCGAGTTGCGCGCCGCCGTCGTGATCGGTTCCGGCAGCGCCTCGTTCGAGATGCTCCGCCATCTCGTCGAGGTCCTCCCCGCGATGATCACACCCAAGTGGGTCAACACGAA
>WLFD01000150.1 GCA_009703925.1 Actinomycetota bacterium
CTGCGCGGACGCGTACGCCGGCTCCGCGAGTTCGATCCGTTGCTCGACTCGCCGGAGAAACTCCGTGCCGATCCGTGGGGCGGCGATGTTCCCGATCCGTGGTTCGGAGGAGATGACGGATTCGCCGTCGTCTACGACTTGATCGAGGCCGCATGCGTCGGCCTGCTCGATCACGTCCGGAACGAATTCCGGACCCGCCTCCCCTGACCCGGTGGCCCCGGGTCGGCGATCCCGCGCCGGTAGTCTTGCGCTGTCGTGTCCACCTCGCCCGCCTCCCCTCCAGCCCGCCTGAGCATCCGGAGCCGCCTGGCTGTCGGCGTCGGTCGGGCCGTTGCCGGCGCATCGCGACTCGTCCACTTCGGGACAGGCAGCGTGATCGGTGGTCGGGCATCGCTCCTCGTCGACAGCAACCTCCTTCGGAAACTGACTGCCCACCGCGACGTCGTGATCGTCAGCGCGACCAACGGCAAGACAACGACAACCCGCATGTTGAGTGCGGCCCTCGAAACCACAGGCCCCGTGGTTTCCAACTCGCTCGGCGCCAACATGACGCCGGGGATCATCGCCGCACTCGGGCCGACGGCGCTGACCGAACCCGCGGTGCTCGAAGTCGACGAACGGTGGGTCGGTTCCGTTCTTGATGCCACCGGTGCCCAGACCCTCCTGCTCCTCAATCTGAGCCGCGATCAGCTCGACCGATCGCAGGAAGTGCGCAAGCTCGCACAGCATTGGAAGACGGCCATCGGCCAAGCGCTCCCCGGGTGCGTCATTGCGAATGCCGATGATCCTCTTGTCGTGTGGGCTGCGGTGGATGCACCCGACGTCACCTGGGTCGCGACCGGCCAGGACTGGACCTCCGACGCCGCAGGATGTCCGGCCTGTTCCGGTCGGATCGAATTCGATCGTTCCTCGTGGCATTGCACCGGTTGCGACCTCCAGCGGCCGACACCCGACATCGTCTGGGACGATTCGACCATCACGATCGACGATCGGACCATCGACCTTGAACTCGGACTTCCCGGACGGGCGAATCGGGCGAATGCCGCATTCGCCATCGCCGCCGCATGCCGGTTGGGCGCCCAACCCGAAGCGGCCGCCCGGGCCGTCGAAACCGTCACCGAAGTTGCCGGCCGATACCGCGTCGCCAGCCTCGACGGCGTTTCCATCCGACTCCTTCTCGCCAAGAATCCGGCCGGTTGGCACGAGGCGCTCGAACATCTCGCTCCCCGACCGGCCCCCGTCATCGTGGCCATCAACGCCCGCATCGCCGACGGACACGATCCTTCGTGGCTCTGGGACGTCGACTTCGAACGACTCGGCGGTCGGTTCGTGGTCGCTCTCGGCGAACGCCGACATGACCTCGCCGTGCGCCTGCGCTATGCCGATGTCGAACACGTCATCGCCGAAACACTCGACGAAGCTCTTTTGCTCGTCGCCGGGTCTCCCCATCATGACCCGGAGCGCGCTGTCGACATCGCCGCCAATTACACCGCGTTTCAGGAGTATCTGGATCGTGTCGGTGGACCCGAATGAACGCGGCCCGCGAGTCTGCCGTTCGCATCGCTGTCCTGTTCCCCGATCTCCTCGGCACCTACGGCGACGGTGGAAACGCGATCGTTCTTGCCCGACGCCTGGCGTGGCGCGACATCGATGTCGACATCGTCACCGTCGCTGCCGGTGAAGCGGTTCCCGATTCATGTGATCTGTATCTGGTCGGCGGGGGCGAGGACGGACCACAGGTGCAGGCCGCAGGAGAACTTGCAGCGAGTCGCGCGTTGCACCGGGCCGTCGACTCAGGCGCAACCGTCCTTGCGATCTGCGCCGGGATGCAGATCCTCGGCCATCGGTTTCCCGACGCACACGGCAACGACCAGTCCGGCCTGGGCCTCCTCGATTGCGACACGATCCGCGTCGACCGACCGAGGGCTGTCGGCGAACTCCTCACGGGGGACGTGACGATTCTCGCCCCCGACGGCCACCCGTTCGACATCGGAATCCTCACCGGGTTCGAGAACCACGCCGGCAGGACAGTTCCCGGCGCCGGGGCGCGGACATTCGGCCGCGTCGAGATCGGGGAAGGCAACGGAGACGGAACCGAAGGCGTCATCACCGGACGGATCATCGGGACCTACCTCCACGGCCCCGCACTCGCCCGCAATCCCCGCCTCGCCGATCTTCTTCTTGCGTGGGCCACGGGAGTCGACTCCCTCGCTCCTCTCGACGATTCCGAGATCGATCTGTTGAGAGCCGACCGGGTCCTGGCCGCCCGGAAGCACGAGTTGGCCCCACGACGCTCGTGGCGTGACATCCTTCGGGGATCATGAACGACTCCCGAAGCCGCGCCGACGACGTCATCTTCGTCGTTGCCCTCTGCATTGCCGGATTCGGCTACGTGCTCGGGTTCAACCAACTGGCGACGCAATCGGCGATCGATGCCGTGGCCCCCGTCGCCCTCTTCTCCGCCGGCCTCGGCGGACTGGTGAACGGGTTCCGCCGGATCTTCATCGATCGCGTTTCCACCGGCCTGCGAGCGGTCGGTGTGGCCCAGATACCGATCGCCGTCTACGCCATCATCACGGTCGTGTTCCATCTGCATGTCAGCCAGCAGGCGATCGCCACCGCATCGGCCGCGGCCGCCGTGGCGCTTGCACTCCTCTTGTCCAGGCGACTGCACTCCGACGGGCCCGCTGAAGCCCGCGTCCAGATCCGTTCCTTCGCCGACCTCGCCCAGACCCTCCTGCTCGCCTACTTCTCCCTGCTGGCGCTCGTCGAGGGCAACATCGGTCCGTTCGGCTGAACCGAACTCGCTGCGGCACCGGCCCCTACGATGTCGGAATGACGATTTCAACCGGAGACAACATTCCCGACATCGAGCTCTTCACCATGGGAGCCCAGGGACCCGAAAAGACGACAACCGGAGCGGTCCTCGGAACCGGACGCGTGGTCCTGTTCGCAGTACCCGGAGCATTCACGCCCGGCTGCTCGAAGGTCCACCTTCCCGGATTCGTCCAGCAGGCCGCCGAACTGACCGGCAAGGGCGTCGACCGCATTGCATGTGTCTCCGTCAACGACGCGTTCGTGATGGGCGCGTGGGCCGAGGATCAGGGCGTGGGCGAGTCGATCGTCATGCTGGCCGACGGCAACGGTGAGTTCACCGAAGCAATGGGACTCGTCATGGACGGAAGCGGTTTCGGACTCGGAACCCGTTCGAAGCGTTACGCCGCGATCATCGAGGACGGCGTCGTCACGAGCATCGAGGTCGACGAGAACGGCGGCGTCGAAGTCAGCGCCTGTTCTGCGGTTCTCGACCGCCTCTAGAAGACGCGTTCGGGATCGGACAGCGGTCCGATCCCGATTCGCACTCGTGCCCGTAGACGTATCCGGGCAGTTACAACCCGCGGGCGGTCACATAGCCGCTCCGCACCGCTCCTTCGATGTAGCCGACCGTTGCGGCGTCCCCAACGACGCGCACGTCGAATCCGGCTGCCCTGAAACTTTCGGCGAGTGACTCGTCCGGCAGAACGCCACTCGCGATCACGACGTTGTCGGCCTTCGCCGTCAGGATTGCATCGTCCACCCGGTAGTCGACTTCGCCCTTCCTGATCGAGACCAGTTCGGCCGACGCAACGAGAGTGACACCGTGGCCACGGGCTTCATGCAGAGCGCGGGCCCGACGGGGATGGGCCATTTCGACACCGAACTTCTCGCCGGATTCGAGAACGGTCACGTTGCGTTTCCGCTCGGCGAGGAATTCGGCGAGTTCGACACCAACCAATCCACCGCCGATCACGACCACATTCCTGCCCACCGGCATCCATCGCTTCGAAAGCGATCGCACACGGTCGATGCTCGACAGGAAACCCAACCGGCGACCGAGGATCACCGGAATTCGCTGGTGGACGGGTAGACGCTTCGCAGCAGCCGGGTCATCGCCAGTGAGCAACGCCCGAAGATCGTCACCGGACAGCACCTGCGGAAGATCGGCGCCGGGCACATCGGGGCGAACCCGCTTGGCTCCCGTGGCCACGATCACGACATCCGCTCCGAGGGCGGCGACAAGCTCCGGCGTCGCGGTGGTCGAGAGCCTGATGTCCACATCCAGATCGGTGATCGCGTTGGAGAGGTACCGGACAAGCTCCGCGTTCATGGGGGTGGTGAGCGACGAGAAACGCGCCGTTCCTCCGAGTTCCCCGCTCTTCTCGAGAAGAATCACCCGATGCCCGCGGATGGCTGCGACGCGTGCCGTCTCCATGCCTCCCGGACCGCCGCCGATGACCACGATCGTCCGACGCGGTTCGGCCGGAGGGATGGGACCCTCGTCGTAATGGCCCAGTTCGGCATTCACCGCGCAGATCGGCGCGCCATCCCAGAAGTTCTGTGCCACACAGACATAGCAATTGATGCAGGTGCGGACGTGTTCGGGTCGACCGGCAAGGAGCTTCGCCGGGATCTCCGGATCGGCCAGCAACTGTCGGCCCATCGAAACGAAATCGCAATCGCCATTCGAGATGTGGGTCTCGGCGGCGTCGGGCATGATCCGACCGACAGCGATCACCGGAATCGAGACACGCTGCTTCACAACCGCAGCGAGTCCGAGGTACTGATCCGGCTTCCAGGGCAACGGGCCATCGGTGAATCCTGCACCCATCGCGTTGGGTGAGCTGGCCGAAACATGGATCGCGTCCGCGCCGGCCGCCTCGGCCAGTGCCGCGTACTCCGCCGAGAGTTCCGGATCGATTCCGCCGTCGGCATACTCGCGGCCATCCAGACGGACGATCAGTGCGAAATCGGGTCCGCACCGTGCGCGGACAGCAGTGACGATCTCGACCAACAATCGGGCCCGGTTCGCGACCGAACCGCCGTACTCGTCAGTGCGCTTGTTGTAACGGGGTGAGAGGAACGTCGAGATGAGATAGCCATGCGCGGCATGGATCTCGATCCCGTCCAGGCCAGCCCGTTGCACGCGGTCGGCGGCATCGGCGAACTGATCGACGACCCAGGCAAGGTCGTCGACCGACGCTGCGCGCTGTGTCGCCCGCTTGCCGCCCGTGAGTGCAGCCATCTTCATCAGTTCCGGCATCGTGATCGCGCTGATGTCGGGGATGTCTCCGGGAAGTGGCAGCGACGGAACCAGTTGTTCCCTGTCCTGCATCGCGTCGACTCCCGCTGTCTTCCCGTGATGGCACGCCTGCACGACCATCCGCGAACCGTGGCGATGAACGGCTTCGGCGAGTCGGGTCAAACCGGGGATGAAGCGATCCTCGGACAGCGCCGGCTGATGGATCGACGTGGCGCCAACGGGCCATGCAACGGCCGACGTCTCGAGAATGAGGAGACCGACGCCGCCCTTGGCCCGGGCTTCGTAATGGGCGATGTTGAGATCGGTGATCTCGCCCTCGTCACAGCAGTTCTGGTCCATCGCCGGCATGACGATGCGATTGCGGGTCGCCATCGATCCGATGAGCCCTGGAGAAAGAAGATGAGTGTGAGTCACGGAGACGGATCCTAGGTGGGCGCACGTGCCGGGCTGCTGCCGAATCGGATCATGACGCGAAAGTGACCCGGGCGAACCCGGGTCACTTTCACAGAACTCGCCGGCTTTTCACCGGCTATCCGACAGATCGACACGTTGGTCGATCAACGAAAAAGGTTCAGCTGACAACCTTGGACTTGAGCTTCTGGAACTCGGCTTCGTCGATGACGCCGCGGTCCTTGAGGTCGGCAAGACGGTGCAGTTCGTCGGCCGGGGTCGTGCCCGCTGCCGAACGGATGTAGTCCTGCATCGCTGCGTCCTGAGCCTTGGCGGCCTCGATGTTGTGCGTCGCCATCTTCCCACCGCGGACGATGAGGTAGGCGAGCACGCCGAGGAACGGAACGATGAA
>WLFD01000151.1 GCA_009703925.1 Actinomycetota bacterium
CAAAGGATTGAGTCGGGCGAGGGCGGCCACGACGATTCCGGCATAGCCGAAGCCGGATTGCTGCAGACCCTTCGGGTCGAGCACATGACGGAAATTGCCGACATCCGCGGCGCCACCCAGTCCTGCGAACGCTCCCGATATCGCCGCAACGATAACGATGACGCGCGATGGACGCATACCGGCGTAACGGGCAGTGGTCGGAGCTCCCCCGACTACACGCATCTCGTATCCGAAGCGGGTTCGTCGCTGCAGGACAGCCAGCCAGGCCGCTCCGGCGATCCCGAGCAGAAACCCGAACGGAATCACAAGAGAACCAAGATCGAGGTTGGGCCACCATGCGATCGACGGAATTATCTTCCCCTTTGGAAACACTGCACCGGTGCCGTCGAGTTCACGCCACAACGACTCGGATTCGAAGATCAGGTAGGTGGCAATGATCGCTGCGATGTAATTCAACATCAGCGAGGTGATGATCTCGTTCGTTTTGAAATAGGCACGGAGGATGCCCGGGATGGCTGCCCAGAGACCGCCGCCGATGGCACCGGCGACAATCATCGACAGAATCGCCATCCAGGCGGGAAGACCTTTGCCGAAAGAAAGCGCAATGCCGGAGGCGAAGATCGCTCCCATGTAGAACTGACCTTCACCGCCGATGTTGAAGAATCCGATCTTGAATGCCACCGCCGCGCACAATCCGGTGAAGAGAAGCGGAGTTGCCGCCACCAGCGTTCCACTCAGGGCCCCCTGATCGAGAAAACCCCGTTCGAGTATCCGCTGGTAGGTCGACAGTGGATTCTGAGCGGTGACGAGGAGCACAACCGCACCGACGAGCAACGCTGCGAAGAACGAACCCACGGGGACAGCCCACACGAGCCAGCGGGGACGGTCGGGTCTCGGTTCGAGGCGAATCCCGAATCGGGCGAGGGCGCTCACGACTGATCACCGATGTCGCGTGACCCACCCATGAGCAGTCCGAGACGATCGACGGTTGCGTCCTGCGAATCAAGAACCGCCATGATCGATCCCTCGTAGATGACTGCGACACGATCGGCAAGAGCGCGCACTTCCTCGAGGTCTTCGCTCACGAGGAGAATGCCGACACCGTTCTCGGCGGCTTCGAGAAGGAGTTGGTGGACCGTCGCAACCGCCCCGACATCGAGACCCTGCGTGGGTGAAGCGATGACAAGCACCTTCGGCGCACCGGACATCTCCCGGGCGAGCAGAACCTTCTGGACGTTTCCGCCCGACAGTTGACGGGTCGGCGTCTGTGGGGACGGCGCCCGGACGTCGAAGCGTTCCATGAGCGCCACCGCTTCGGAACGAATCACGGAGGTTCGGAGAAACGGGCCGACCGAAACCGGTGCACGGCGATACTTCTTGAGAATCAGATTTTCTTCGATCGACAGGTCGCCAGCCAGACCGGTTCCGAGTCGGTCCTGAGGAACGTAAGCCACTCCGAGATGGATCGGATGGCGCGCATCCGTACGATCGAACGATTCACCGTCCACGGTGATGCTTCCTGCCGTTCGGGCGCGGAGCCCGGCCAACACTTCGACAAGTTCCCGCTGCCCGTTGCCGGCAACACCGGCGACGCCGAGGATTTCGCCGCTGCGGACCTGGAGCGACACATTGTCGAGAGCCCGCAGACCCCTGTCTCCATCCGCGGAAAGTCCTTCGATGTCGAGAACCATCGGACCCGATATCGGAGCATCGGTGGCACGGCGTTCCACGCGTTCGACCGTGCGCCCCACCATCAGTTGGGCGAGATCCGTTCTCGAGGTTGCGCTCGTGTCGACGGTGCCGATGGTCCGGCCTTCGCGCAGGACAGTCACCCGATCGGAGATCGACATGACCTCGCCGAGTTTGTGCGAGATGAAGATGACACTTCGACCCTGATCGACCATCGACCGCAACGTGCCGGCGAGAACATCTGCCTCGATCGGTGTGAGAACTGCGGTCGGCTCGTCCATGATCAGGACCCTCGCATCCCGATAGAGGACCTTGAGGATCTCGACCCGCTGCTGCTCGCCGACCGAGAGTTGCCAGACTCGGGAGCGGGGATGCACCGGCATGCCGAATCGGTCGGCGAGATCGGCAATACGCTCCTCGATCTCGCGAAGGTTGGGAATGCGACGTTCACCGGCGAGTTTCGCCCCGAGGGCGATGTTCTCGGCCACCGTGAAGGTGGGAACCAGTCGGAAATGCTGATGAACCATTCCGATGCCTGCATTTATCGCGTCGCGCGGAGTGTCAAAGCCGACCACGACACCACCGACCTCGAGATGCCCATCATCCGGACGGTAAAGACCGGTCAGAATGTTCGAGAGGGTGGTCTTGCCGGCACCGTTCTCGCCGAGGAGAGCATGGACCTCACCGACCCGGACATCGAAATTGACGTCCTGATTCGCGATGACGCCCGGAAACCGCTTGGACACGCCAAAGGCGGCCACCGCACTAGCGGTGGCCGCCCCGGCACTTCCGTTGAGTGTCATCGAACGGGATGACCCTTCAAATTCAGCCCTTTGCGCTTCCGTCAATACCCTTGACGAAGTAGCTCATGGTGTACAGGTCCTTCTGCGTCAGGGTTGCGCCCTTCTTGATCTGGACCACACCGTCCTGATCGAGACGATCCTGGAGACCCCAGTACCAACCGAACGCCTTGGCGTTGCCGCTCTTGGCGGTACCGATCTGCGCATCGACGGCAGTCTTCGTGGCGCTCGAGACGAGCGTGCCGAAGGGAGCCAACGAGGTGAAGTTGTCGGCGATGGTGCCGTAGTAGTTGTCCTGCTTCCAGGTTCCGTCGGAAGCGGCGTTGATCTTGGCGACGTAGTACGGGCCCCAGTTGTAGGTGGCCGTCGTGAGCCAAACGCTGCTGTAGGAACCGGACTGATCGGAGTCGTATCCGACCCACGGGATGTTCGCAGCCTTGGCAACTTCACCAGCGGCCGGGCCGTCCTGATGGGAGAACAGGGTGTCGACACCACTCGAGACGAGTGATTCGGCAGCCTGACGCTCCAGCGTCGGGTTGAACCAGGACTTGGTCCAGACGACCTTGACCGTTGCGGCCGGGTTGACCGACTGGGCACCGAGCGTGAAGGCGTTGATGTGGCGGATCACCTCGGGGATGGGGAACGGAGCGACGACGCCGATGACGCCACTCTTCGAGGCCGTACCAGCCGAGACGCCGGACAGGTACAGGGTGTCTTCGCCAGCACCCCAGTATTCGTTGTAATTCGCGGGGACCGACTTGCCGGTCGTGATGTCGTCACCAGTGGCCTGCTCGAACTTCACGTTCGGGTACTGGGCGGCCGCAGCCTGCATCGCGTCCTTGAAACCGTAGGAGGTCGCAAAGATGATCGTGTTGCCGTCCTTGACGAGACCGTCGATCACCTGGGTGACCTCGGGACCTTCGGGGACATTCTCCTTGTAGGTCGTCGTGACCTTGCTGCCAAGTTCGGTCGCTGCGAACTCGCGCCCGGCGTTGTGCGCTGTCGTCCAGCCACCATCGTTGATGGGACCGACGTAGATCCATGCGGCCTTCGTGGCGCCGCCACTGCTGGAATCGTCGCTACTGCTGCTGCAAGCGGAGGCGAAAAGCCCGAGAGCCGCAAGAAGTGAGAGGGAGACGATTCCTGCCTTGCGGAAGGAACGTCGCCGGGTCGTGATACCCATTGGAAGTGATCTCCTCAGTTGGATTGCATCGCCCATGAGGACGACCTTGGAGAGATGAACGTACCCCAAACGGGCGATGACGCGTGAACCGGGAAACGGCGTCTTCACCCGCTCGCAACACTCGGTCCAACCTTGCCTGCTTCTTTACGGAATCGAGCCCCACCATCCATCGAACCGCTAGCGTCCGGACGTGCCGGAATGGGTCCAGCAGTGCCTCAGTCCATGGACCACCCCGGCAACAATCCTCGTCGTCGCGGTCGGGTTGGCGCATGTCCTCGGTCTGAGGAATAGACGCCTCGCGATCTGGGCCGCAATCGTCGCGACAGGCCTCGGCCTCTGGCAGGCATGGAGTATCGGAGCTCCGAGCGGGCTGCTTGACCTCCAGATCTACGTCGGTGCCGCCCGCGGATGGACCGAGGGCAGGTCGCTCTATGCCTTCACCGACCCGGTCTTCAATCTCAGCGCGACCTATCCGCCGATCGGGCCGATTCTCTTCTCGGTCTTCGTCCCTCTCGGTGCCGATGCGCGCGAGGTTCTCTTCACCGCCATGAGCCTCGGAGCATTGTTCGCTGCGTCATGGTCGGCCACGCAACTTGCCGGACTGGATCGGGCGCGGCGTCTGGTCTGGGCGCCGGCGGCCTACGCCGCCGCAGTCGTGACCATGCCGGTCTGGCTCACATTGCGACAGGGACAGGTGAACATCGTTCTCTGGGCCCTCATCATCTGTGACGTGGCAGCCATTTCGCGACGATCACGATTCGGCGGAATCGCGATAGGGATCGCGACGGCCGTCAAACTGACCCCGGGCCTGTTCATCGTCTGGCTGCTGGCGGCGAAGCGGATCAAGCCGGCGATGCTCGCGCTCCTCGGGGCTGTCGCCACGACTGCTCTCGGGTGGGCGTTGGCCCCGGCGGACTCCAGGAGGTACTGGACAGACCTTCTCTGGCATTCCGACCGGGTCGGGTCGCTGGTCGATTCGAGGAACAACGGACTTCTGGGCGTCATCGCCCGATCCGTTCCTGAAGGCCACGCGCGAACCGCGCTGTGGCTCGCTGCAGTCCTCCTGATCGTGGGCATAGCTCTCGTCCGGGGATCGCGGGCGGCGCGCGAAGACGACCTTCTTGCAGCTGTCGCGATCATCGGATGTGCGGCAGTACTCGCGAGTCCCATCTCATGGACCCATCACCTGGGATTCCTCGTCGTCGCCCTGATGGCCTGCATCCAGCGGGCGCGCCGACCGTGGCAGTGGGCGGCACTTGTCGTCGGCTGGTTGCTGCTCGTCGAACCCGGGGGGCACGGTGACGGCACCATCTACCTCTGGATCCGCGTCGCACTGCTGCTCGGCACTGTCGCGTTCCTCCCGATCATCGCCGGGCGAAGCAACTCGATCGCACGGGCCCGAGAAGAGCCCGAACTCGTCGGGGCCTAGACCGAGACGACCCCGAGGAGCCGTTCGACGAATTCGATGCTTCCGTCCTCGAGCTCGTTCCGCTTGATGGCGTATCCGCCGATGACATCGGCACCGCGGCCACGCATGATCTCGGAAAGTTTGTCGAGGGTCTTTCCGGTTTCGAGTGCGTATGTGCAGAAGACCGCGCAACGTTTCCCTGTCAGGTACGGAAGCTTGGCAAGTCGACCTGCGCGCGCCGGCTTCTGCCCGAAGAGAAACAGACCGTCTGTCCAGCTTCCGACAATGACCAGTTCGGCGTCGGCCAGGGCCTGAAAGTTGACATCTGTCGCCGGGCACACCGTGACGCCAACTCCCCGAAGTTCGAGCTGTCCGCCGATCAGGCGGGCCGCCTTCTCGGTGTTGCCGGTCAGGCTCTCGTAAATCACGACTGCGTTCATTGGCCATCGACTCCGTGCTGGAAGGATCGGTGTTTGAAGAATACCTCCTCCGCCTCGCCCGGCGACCGTTGGTGGCCCGGACCGTCCCGACGGTACCGTTGCGCCATGCCTGAATTCGTCCATCAAGAACTCCTTCCCCTCGGAGCCGACAACACCGACTATCGCAAGATTTCGGGCGATGGCGTCGAAACAGTCGAAACATCGGTCGGGACATTCCTGCGTGTGGCGCCCTCGGCGCTCACGTTGCTCTCGGCGACGGCGATGTTCGAGATCGCCCACTTCCC